>JAAYJW010000215.1 GCA_012522765.1 candidate division WS1 bacterium
CGGCGGTCGCTGCGGGCGACGTGCTGATCGGCCTGCCATCGTCGGGCCTGCACAGTAACGGCTACTCACTGGCGCGATACGTGCTGCTGGGTGAAGCCGCGCTACCGCTTGATGAGGACCCCGGCGATCTTGGCCGCACGCTCGGCGAGGAACTGCTGGAGCCGACACGCATCTACGCCGGATCGCTGGTGCGGCTCTTCGATGAGGCGCCTCTCCCCCACGCCATCACGCACATCACCGGCGGCGGGATCGGAGGCAACATCGCGCGCGCCATCCCCGACGGCCTGACTGCGCGCGTGGATATGTCCAGCTTCAGCCGCCCGGCGATCTTCGACTTGATCCAGCGCACAGGGGATGTCGCGGAGGCGGAGATGCGCCGCACCTTCAACCTTGGCATAGGCATGGCGCTTGCGGTCGCCGAGGATGCCGCCGACGCGACGCTCGACATCCTCTCCGCCGCCGGTGAAGAGCCACTCGTCATCGGCGAGGTCCGCGAGGGCGGCGAGGGCGGCTGCGCGCTGGAGTAGAGCTGTCGTTGTAGTTCGGAGCGACGCAGGTGGCGGCAGGTGCGTCGGCCGTTCGGCGCGAGAACCCTACGCCTCCGCTCCTACGGGCAGCCGCACCGTCACCGTCGTCCCCTCGCCCATGCGTGAGTCGACCTCGATCGTACCACCATGCTCCTCCTCCACGATCCGGCGACACGAGAACAGGCCCATCCCCGTTCCGGTCTCCTTCGTGGTGAAGAACGGCTCAAACAACCGCTCCTGCTGCTCGGGTGGCATTCCCGGACCGGTGTCCGTCACCGACAGCGCGACCTCATCGCCGTCAAGCTCAGTCTTGATCGTGAGCGTGCCCGCATTGGGCGCGATCGCCTCCATCGCGTTGAGCGACAGGTTCAGCAGCACGCGATCAAGCTGTGTCGGCACCGCCTGCACGAGCGGCAGGTCCTCCGCAAGTTGCAGCTCAAGCTGCACCTGCTCGTGCTGCAACTCGGTGCGGATCATCGAAAGGGCGCCGTCCACGACATCGTTGAGGTTCGTCGGGGTCATCTCCGCGCGCTCGGGGCGCGAGAATGACTTCAGTCGCTCCACCAGCGCCAGCAGCCGCTGAAGCTGCCGCTCCAGCGCCTCACGCGTCTTCTCATCCACCTCGCCGCGATCCATGGACAGGTCCACCAGCGTCACCATCGGCGCTACCACGTTCGCCATATCGTGCGCCACGGTGGCCGAGAGGGTGCCGATGATCGACAGCTTTTCCGTGCGGATGATCTGCTCCTGCGCGTGCTGCAGTTCCTCGTATGCCTGGCGCAGTTCGGTGTAGAGCCGCGCGTTCTCGATGGCCACCGCGGCCTGCGCGGCGATGGAACTGACCATCTCCGCGTCGCCGCGGTCGAAGACATGCGTGGCCGAGGTCGTGTCCAGGAAGATCACGCCCAGCACCTCACCCGCCCGCAGCAGTGGGGCGCAGATGGCCGATCTGATACGCAAATCGCGAACCGACTCGACATCGCCGAAGCGCTCGTCGGCCATGGCGTCCGAAAGCAGCAGCGTCGTGCGGCGCTCCATCGCCTGCTCCACGATACTGCGGCTGATCGCCCGACCCTCGGAGCGATCATCGAGCGGCCAGACCGCCCTCGCCTCCAGATCGCCGGTGTCGGCACCGCGTAGCAGGAGAAACGCGCGCTCGGCGGGCATCACGCGCATGATGCTGCGGAGCAACTCGTTCAGCAGCGAGGAGAGGTCCAGCGTGCTGCCCAATGCCGCCGAGACATCGCGCATCACGTCAAGGCGACGCGCCAGTTCATCGGCATCAAGCTGCCGTTCGGCCTCGGCGCCAGGCTGAACCGAGAAGACGATCGCACCGGGGCTGTCCTCCGGCTCCTCCTCGACGAGCACGACCGCATCGGCGGCCGAGGCCTCGGGGGTGGGCTCCTCCTCCAGCAGCAGCCACGTGCGGCCCATGCGAAAGGCCTCACCCGGCCCGACAGGGGTCGCGTCGTGGATGCGGCGGCGCCCAACAAACGTCCCGTTGGTTGAATCGAGGTCGTCGAGCAGCCATGTGCCGCTGTGGGTGCGCGAAATTTGCGCGTGAAAGCGCGACACTCGCGGATCGAGCGGAAGTGCGACATCGTTCTCCGCGCGCCTGCCGAGCGTCAGCACGTCCCCGTTCACGTCAAATTCGTAACCGGCCATGTCGCCGGTCAGTACCCGCAGCTTCACTTCACTGCACCTCGTCATCCTGTAGCGAGGCCGGGGTGACCGCCTGCCCCTCGACCTCTTCCTCGATGCCAGCCACAGCAGGCGCTGTATCATGCGCCGCGATTGCAAAGAACTCCTGCAGACCGGCCATCAGCGCCCGCGCTGCGCTTTCGGTGAAGGCATCCGTCCGCATGCGCGCCTCCTCAGCGCGGTTGCTGACGTAGGCGCACTCGACGAGCACGCGCGGGACGTCTCCCCAGCGCATGACGTAGAACTGCTGCCACGCCACCAGGCGGTTCTTCGTCTTCAGGTGCGCGCAGAGATGCTTCTGCATCAGTCTTGCCGGCAAGGCGCTCATCGGCGTCCAGTAGTATGTCTCGGTCCCGTACGCGGACGCCCGGTTGCCCGATCCCACGGCGTTATTGTGAATCGACAGGAAGAAGTCTGAATCCGGATGCTCGCTCGCCGCCAGACGCGCCTCAAGCTCCTGCCGCTGATTGCAGCCCGGTGGTCCGATCGCCACATCGCTCCTGCGCAGCAGTCGCGGGATTGCCCCCTGCTCGATCAGCAGGCGTTCGAGGCGCAGTGCGATGCGCAGGTTGACGTCCTTCTCACGCACCCCGGTCGGCCCGACCGCCCCGCTGTCGGAGCCACCGTGGCCGGGATCAATCACGATCACCTTGCCGGCGAGCGAGGCGCCGTAGTAAGGCCTTCGCACCAGCATCTGCAGATGGCCATCGCTCTGCACAACGCGCCAGCCACGGTGCTGCTTGAAGGTCAGATGTATATTCAGGCGCGCCCAGTCATCGGCCACCTGCACCGCCTCAACGGCCCAGACGCAGGGGTCTTCGGGGAATTGCCGGGTGCCGACCTCGGCCAGGCGCACGCCGTAGAGATCCAGCGTCAGCGCAGGGACCTCGAGGTGCTGCGTGACGCGGTAGGCGATCGGCGACGGTATCTCAAGTGACAGGATCGTTCCCGCGTCGATGCCCGACATGGCGTAGTCCGCCACGTCCTGTACGGGCGGCCGCGGAACGGACCGATCCAGCGGCCGGACGTGACTCTGCTCGACCCAGGCCTGCAGCGATGACGTGAGCGCCACGCGATAGAATCCCTGCGAGAAGTCGTCCGCCCAGATGGTGATGCCGGGGGGCAGGACCGTCACCCGCCGATGCTCGCGAGTGGGCCCGATACGGATGTCGGTGCGCGGTTCGGTGGTCAGCAGAGCGCGCGCGGCGTCTGCAGGCGTTGCGTAGGCTATCCCCGCCAGCGCCAGACAGACAGCCGCGATGCGCACCCACGGCGTTGACTGTGTCCGAGGGTGGGTATATACTTTGCACAAGATTGCCGTCATTGAGTGCTCCCGAGGTGGTGGCGATGTTCACACGACGCAACCGGCGCGCAGGCTTCACCGCCGTAGAGGTGCTTGCCGTCGTGAGCATACTGACGAGTCTCGGTGGCAATGCGTTCGTTGGCAGCACCTCGAAAGCCCATCAGACCGCCTGTCAGCAGCAACTCCGCCAGATCGGCATGGCCATCCAAATGCGCACGATGGAGGGCGAGCCGCTCCCCCGGGCATGGTTCTATCCGCCCGATCCTCCACATCCGGCGCGAGAACAGTA
>JAAYJW010000216.1 GCA_012522765.1 candidate division WS1 bacterium
CTCCGCCACCGGCAGCACCGAGTACCGGGTGGCCTCCAGCGCCTCGCGCATTCGCTCGGCGGTCATATCCGCCTCGAGCCAGACCACGTCCGGCCGAGGCTTGAGAATGCTCTCGATGGGCCTGTCTCCGAGTTCAAGCAGACCATCTGCCAGCTCAAGCTCCGCCTCGTTGAGAATCCCAGCCTCCGCCCACTCAGTCATCAGCATGGCGATCTCGTCGCGATTGATCTCCTCGTCCTCCGATTCCTCGCCACGAAATGGCGCCGTCACGAGTTGTTCGGAACGATCGAGCAGCCACACGGCGGGCGCGGCGATGATCGAAAGCGTGCGCATGGGCCGGGCCAGCGTCGCCGCGATTGACTCGCTGTAGCGCAGCGCCAGCCCCTTGGGTGATAGCTCACCGATCACCAGCGTGACGTACGTGATGGCCATGACTACGATGGCGGCCGCCGCGGTGCGGCTGTAGGCGCCGATCACCGGAAGGCCGGCAAGCGACGGCTCGAGTTCACCGGCCAGTGTCGCCTCACCGAACGCCCCCGCGCCGATGCCGACCAGTGTGATGCCAATCTGAATCGTGGCGAGGAAGCGTCCGGGGGAGTCCGCAAGTTCGAGGGCCACCTGTGCCCCGCGACTACCGCGTTCGGCCATCTGGCGCAATCTTGTCGGGCGCGATGAGACGACCGCGATCTCGGCCATCGCAAAAAGCCCGTTAGTCATGATGAGCGCCAGCAGGATCAGGATGTGCGCTAGCATCTCCAGCACTCCAGCAACTAAGTGGATTCGTCTGCTGTAGGTACCTTTGCATGCGTGACGAAGAGCGCTCCGTCATGCGTGGTGGTATCTGTGACGTGCCAGCCGGCCCGCGCGATGACCTGCTCCAACTCCTGCGGCTGAAAGAGCATTACGCAAAACCACTCGCCGATGCGCTCACGACATTCCAGGCGCCATCGCACCTGCCCGGAAGGACGACCGGCGGCCCGGTTGGCCTCATCGTAAATCAGGTGGTTCGGGTGATTCGACACCACCGGATCACGGCTCTCGGCCATGAGCCGCCCCCGCGGGCGCACCCAACGCCTCAGGCGCTCGAAGAGCGTGACGCAGCCCTCCACCGTCCCACCGATGCCGGCGTTGTTGCCCAGCATGATCGCGGCGTCAAAGTGGCCCTCCGGGAAGTCGACGTCGGCTACGCCGCCGAGATGCACCTCGCTGCAGCCACGCTGCCGGGCAACCTCTATGGCGCCGGGAGAGTGGTCAATGCCGACAACCTCGATCCCGCGCTCCTGCAGCCACAGCACATGCCTTCCGACACCGCAGCCGACATCGAGCACGCGGCCTGAGAGGCTGCCGAGAAGCTTCACGTGATGGGCCTCCGGAGGGCCGAAGTAGCTCGCGATCATCTCGGGGACGTCCTCGGCGTAGCCGTCATCCCGGCGCAGCACGGCCGACTTCAGCCGCCCCGCGTGTACATCACAAAACGCCAGGCCCCAGACGTCGGGCTCTGGGATGGGCATGAACGTGTTCCTCCTTGCTGCTGCGCTCAGGCTACTCACTCAGCTCCCAGTCGAATTCGCTGCCTGCAGTACATGCCTTCGCGAATACTCCCGGAGTGTCCTCGCTGAGCGGCTTGCGCACCAGTTCACTGGCATGATTGTGCTCGATGACTACATCTGTGATAGACGTCGGCTCTTCAGGCTTGTTCTCTGCGGCTCCGCGCAGAATGATGCCGTGCATTGCCGGATTGGCGCTGTAGAAGAGGTTGTCGTAGATGTGTCCGTGCGCGAGGTCGGCGAGGGAGATCAGCGCGCCCTCATCATCGCGATTCACGCGCAGTATGTTGTCATGCACCGTTACCGATGTGTTATTGCGGTCGATGGCTATCGTGTTCGGGATGCCCTCGAAGGGAAAGCGCTCCGGCATTCGGTAGCCGTTGCCCTCGAAGTAGGAATTGCAGATCGTCAGTCCGCGAGTGTTGAGGACGTAGATGGCCGCGCGGGCGCAGCTTTCCAGCCCGCAGCCCTCGATGCGGTTGCCATGCCCACCGTTGATGAGCACGCCGATGCCGTTGCGGGAGAAGTAGCAGTCGCGGATCACGCAGTTGTTGAAGTGCGCGCGGCCGCAGATTCCCGCGACGGTCGCCCAGCGGATCGTTGAGTTCAGGAAGCGGTTCGACCAGCCCTCGGCATAGACGCCGTACTCGGAGCCGCCCTCGATGTAGCACGAATCCATCACGAAGTGGTTGTGCCACTTGATGTTGAGCACCGTCGCCCCACCGCGCAGACAGATGTCCTCCAGCCGACCGTGGCTGGTGCTGTCCTCGTAGACCGGCCCCGACCAGTCCACGCAGTTAATGCCTTCGGTCTCCTGCGAGATGATGGAGCGCCACTGCCCGGCGCCGACGAGCCTGATCGCCTGCCACATGAACGGCCGCTTCTCCGCCGGCGGAGGTGTGAGGTCGATGGCCTGGCGGATCTGATAGCGGCCGGTGGGCACGTAGAGCGGCTTTCCGCTGGCATAAGCCTCCGCCGCGGCGGCCTGGAAGGCTGGCTGCCAGTCCTCCGCCTCGCCACCGACATCTATGGCGAGTTGCGCGTAGTCGGTGACGCGCACGACGCCATCGGCTACCGGCGCCGAGTATGCGCAGGCCGCGAGGAGCAGTGCGGCAGAAATCAGCATAATATCGGTCTTCATCGTGTGCGGGCTCCTGTCATATGCCGTCAGACGCTCCTGCAGTCAAGCCTCGTAGTCAACGCTTCCCGGCCCGTAGGGCGTCAGCGCCACCGTGAAATATGGGTTGAAGATCGTGTCATCACGCGCGGCGGCGAAGCGCCACATCCTCCCCAGCATCTCCCGCCGCACCTCATTCAGCTCCTGCGAAAGCTCCGGCCACGGCTGGAACTCGTCCGGCGAGCGCTTCTCCGGCACGTTGTCATGCCCGATCGGGTTCCGGCAGGGCGCCGCGAGATTGTGCATCTCGTGCGGGTCCCGGCGCAGGTCATACATCTCGTCGAAGTCGAATGCGTTGTAGACGTATTTCCAGTCCTGCGTGAAGACCGTGCGCTGGGTGTAGTAGACCTCGACGCCATTGAACTGCAGGTGCATCTCGTCGCGCCAGTCATCGGGCCTGCGCCCCTCCAGCAGCGGCACGATGCTCCGGCCGGGCATGTCGCTGTCGGGCTCCTTGCAGCCCGCGATTTCGCGGAACGTGTTCGCCATATCCGCGTGGGTCGTGAAGGCATCACAGACTGTCCCC
>JAAYJW010000018.1 GCA_012522765.1 candidate division WS1 bacterium
CGAGAAAGCATCTGCTCGCGGGTCGTCAGCATGAAGCGCCCATCGGGCGTGAGGCTCGGCGAGGCGTAGGAGCCGGCGTTGCGATCCACCAGCACCGGTTCGCGCGAGCCGTCGGATGGCATGGCCCAGATGCTGATTCGGCCGCTCACCGGGCCGGGTGTCGCGAAGAGGACGATCGAACCATCGCGACTGAAGACCGGCCTTCGCGGCAGTTGACTTGAGCTGTAGACAACCTGCGCCGAGGTCAGATCCGTCGCCGGTCCCACAAGCAGATCGTAGGTGAAACTGCCATCCGGAAGCTGACTGCCGCGCCGGGCGACGAGCAGCTTGCTGCCGTCATCGCTCCACCATGGCGCGTAGTAAGGGAGGCGCTTGTCCGGCAGTTCAGTCTCCTCGACGGCGCCACTCTCGGGATCAATCTCCACCAGCATCCAGCCCTGCCTCCGCTCGTAATGCCGCGCGCCGATGCGACCGGTCGCGGGATTCCAGGCGATCTCCCCGAGGTACTGGCTCTGCATTACCACCTTCGGCTGCGCGGAACCGTCGCTCGGAACGACGAGAAGCTCACGCACCGCCTGTGGCCGCTCCTGCCCCTCCACCTGGCGGCGGCCGTAGATCGCCACCGCAAGGAGCTTCCCGTCCGGGCTCCACTCGATCGACTGGATCGCGTCCTCGGTTGCCCAGACCATCGTCTCCTGTGGCTCACCCTCCGCCGGAATCGTGAAGAGCACCCAGCCACCGGGGCCGCGGCTCCGGTAGGCGATGCGCGTGCCGTCGGGGGAGTAGCGTGCCTCAAAAGCGCGATCCATGATGGGCTCTATCTCAGTGACGACGAGGCGGTTTTGCAGCAGCCACGCCTCCGGTTCATGGGGGGCGATCCGCACAAAGCGGTCCCACGCGCGCCGCGCCAGATCATGCTCACCGGCCAGTTCCCACGTCAGCCCGAGTTCATACAGTGTCGGCGCGTGCTCCGGATCGAGTTCATGTGCCCGCTTCAGCGCATCGAGCGCTTCATCGCTGCGCCCAATCTGCCGCAGTGCCACACCGAGCGCGGTGTGTGCCGGGGCGTAATCGGGCGCTACATTGATCGCGATCTCCGCAGCGCTGAGTATGTCGCCCGGGTCCTGAGCGTCCTCCACCGCAACCGCCGCCAGGCCGGTGTATGCTGCGGCCGAATCCGCGGCGAGGTGGATGGCCGCCTCGAACTGCTCGCGCGCATCGGCATAGTCGCCCTGCGCAAGAAGCGCCTGCCCCAGCATCACGAGCAACTCGCTGTCGTGTGGGTAGTAGAACAATAGCGAACGCAGCGCGTTCTCGGACTGGCTGTAGCGACCGACCTCGAGGCAGAGTTCACCGCACAGTCGCAGCGCCTCGAGATGGCCAGGCTGCTCCTCAGCCCAGGCGGCGGCAATGCCTGCCGCCTCGGGCAGCCGCCCCGCCTCAACGAGCACGTTGATACTGCCCGCCGGATCCTCCTGAGCGCTGGCCACCGGCACGAAGAACAACAGGGCGGCCGCAATTCCGACCGCCCCTGACCAGCAGTTAGACCTGCTAATGCGTTCAGTCATACGTTGCAGTCGCGCCTCATCCCGAAGTCCTATTCTGCGCGAAACACTTTCACCTGCACCTCGTCAGATTCCTCCTGCTGCGTGATCCACTTCGCCTTGATGGTGTAGTAGAGCGGCACAGCGATGTTGTCGGGCAACGTCGGCGCCGCCACCCACACCCGCCACGTCCCATCATCCTCGATCCGGTGTCGCGAACCCGGAACATCGCGCAGTAGTTCGTCATCTTCCTGCGCGCGCGCCTCAGTACTCACCACGATTAGCGCTCCAGGGCGTCCCGTTCCCGTCACTTCCACGCGGCCCCGTATGCGGTCGCCGTCGCGGGGCGAGGTGATCGTCACGCCGGTCATATCTATCGGAGCGGGCGGAGCGACTGCAGCGCCACCGCCAACGGTAGTCCCGGCTTCGGCAGTCGGAGTCGCGGGCGTCGCAGTGACCGCCGTGTTTCCGGGAGCGGCGGTCCCAGCTTGCGTCGGAATCGGCTCGAGCGGTATCGCGGCGCCACCGGGGCCGATGAGCGCTGCATCGGCGGCGATGGGGGAGAGGCGGCAGGTGAGGCGCTGGCCCGGTTGGATTGGCACATCGAGTCTGTGCGTCAGCGGATTTGCCGACACCGTCGGCGGGACCGCCTGGGTAAAGCCGAAAGTGCCGCTTCCTGTACCGGTGATCTGAACGTCGTAGTTGCCCTGAGGCAGCAGCACGACCATCCCGTGCTGACCTCCGCTCTCGGGGAAGCAGTCCACATCTACGCCCGGTATCTCGTAGGCCCAGGTGGACAGGTCAACCCATCCCACGCGCCGGCCCTGTGCGTCTGTTATGAGCATCTGGACCGGCGAATGAACTGCCACCGCAGTGGTGTCGGTCGTTCCGGGCGGGAGATTGCTGATGAACGCGTTGCGGTCATTGACGTTGGTGAGCGCGAGATACTGGTTGCGCTGTTGCTCGGGAAGCCGGCGCAGGACCGCCATGTGCTCCTGGGAGATCTTCAGGCGCGGTGCCGGGTAGGCACTGGCGCCGGTGAGAGGGTACTGGTCTTTGTAGACGGAACTCGGCGCGACGCCGAACCAGAAGCGGCTCTTCCAGTTGGCGATTGTGAACGTCTCCGGTTGCTGATTGGGCCACGGGTCAAGCACGATGCCCGTCTGCTGCCAGTCCGTGCCCTTGGGGTAGATCACAACCGCCTGGTGCCCGCCGTAGTAGGCGTGAATCGGCCCGTAGTCATACCGCTGGAAGACCTGCTTCTCGGTGTCCGTGCCATTACGCATCGAATCGAGCATGTCGAGCACGGTCCCCTGCCACCCGCCGCAGACGTAGGGGGTGTTGGCGTCGCTGAAGACCGAGTAGACGTTGTTCCAGAAGCCCGCGGAGGCGACGTAGGTGGGATAGCTGCCCTCTGTGGGCCCGGTGCCGAGGTTGTTGAAGCGGCTCATAATAAGCTGCAGCGCCTGCTGCTGCGTCATTGCCTGCGCTGGAGCGTCGCCGCGTACCACGACCCTGACGGTACGCGAGAGCGTGCCGCTGTCCTCATCGTCTTCGAAGACCCCGCCCGGCGCTTCGCGGCGGAAGTGGAACTTGACTCCGCCCGAGACGGTGATCTGGTACGTGCCCGGCTGTGTCGGCGCCGTCCAGTTCACGCGCTCGCCCCCCGGATCCACGGGGCTGACGGCTCCCTGCCCGCCTGCCGACCAGGTGTACTTCTCCTCCGTGACAGTCCATTTTCCGGTGCCGTGAAAGGCTTCCGTCTGCACCTGATACTCCATCTCGTTGAAGCCATGCACAAGGATCGTGGTGTTGGGGCCAACATTCGCGTAGGTGTCCGGCCACATCATATACGCGCGACGTCCGCCGACCACCTTGGCGCGCAGGTTCACGGTCTGGCCGGGAGCGACGGTCAGCGCCACCTCGCCCGTTGCGGGCGTAGCGTCAGGGCCCGCGTTCAATTCCGCGCCGTCAACCGAAATAGCCAGCCAGTAGGGGGGCTGTTCCCTCGCTGCCTCGACGGCGCAAAGCTGCGTCGCCAGCAGCAGTGCGACCAACGCGATTGCCCGACCTGTCACCCTCATCACTACAGCCTCCTCAAACCTGCGGCACCTATCGGAACACCAGGTCTCATCACATTCAGACGGTACCAAAAAAGGGGGCAGGGGCCACCTCAAAAGCACCCCTGCCCCGTACAGATATACAGCGGCCCCACCGCTTTGTCAATCAGCCCTGTAGACGCGTACCGTTGCGGGCTGAGAAGTGCCGTCGTTGGCCGTGTATGCTTTGATGATGTAGTACAACGGCTCGCTGACGTTCTCCGGCAGTGTCGGCGCCGCGATCGAGAAATGCCAGTTGCCGCTAGCGGGCACATCATGGCGGATACCCGGCACCACTCGCAGCAGATCATCGTCATCCTGCGCGCGCACCTCAGTCTCGATCACCAGGAACGAGCCGCCCGGTGCCGTGCCCATGACTTCGACCCTCGGGCCGATCCTCGCGTCGGCGGTCGGCTGCGTGATCGTCACCGTCCCCGTCGGTCCCTGCGCCATCTCCGGACCGGCAGCCTCACCACGGATCAGCAACGTGAGGCCGATCGTTGGCAACTCGACGCGATCGCCCTTATACTCCACCCGCTCGCCCAGTGACTCAGCGGCAAAGCGCAACGGGATGTAGGTCCTCCCGTTTCTGATGCGCGGCGGAGTATCCAGCGTCCGCGGTTGACCGTTGAGAGTCGCCATGTTCGAGTCAATCCGCATGCTCACGTTGAGCGCGGGCGCGGCAATTGTTGCAGTCCTTGTCCCGGAATCCCAGCCGACCTGCGCCCCGTAGGCCTCGAAGATCCCTCGCAGAGGCACAAGCAGCCGCCCGTTCTCCTCTACCCGGTCGATCCAGATGGTGTCCTGTCCCCACCCAGCCGTCACCAGCAGAACCAGCATCAACGATGTAACCGCCAGCGTGCGCATGTCGTGCCAACCCCTTTCCGTCTGAACTTCAATTCTGTGTTCCGACTTCGCCGCGGTCGTGGTTCTTCCCTGCCTGAAGGTAGAAGAGGCCCGGGGGAGAAGAGGAGCCGTCAGACGTGAATGATAAACGCGTAAGGAGCATCCTGATGTCGAAGGCACTTGTCTGGGAGTACATGACCGTGCAGGAAGTGCGTGAAGCTCTCGAGGGCGGCATGCGCACGGTGCTTGTGCCGCTTGGAGTCACCGAGCAGCATGGCTACCACCTGCCGCTGCGCACCGACTGCTACAACGCCGAGGAGATCAGCCGCCGCGCCGCTGAAGCGACGGGCTGCTTCCTCGCACCCACCCTGGCATACACCTACTCGGGGGGCGAACTGCCCGGCACGATCAACGTCAGCCCGCACGTGGTCACGCAGATCGTGGTCGAGATCCTCAACTCCCTCTGCCTCCAGGGGCTGCAGAACATCGTGCTGGTGCTGGGGCATGGTGGCAGCGAGAACGACCGCGCCACGCAGGAGGCCGCCGAGATCTTCCTGCGCAATAACCCCCAGTTCCACGATCGCAATATCGCGGTCTATCGCTTCTGGTTGAACTCGCCGACTTGCGAGCGTGCCTTTAAGGAAGGCGACTTCCACTCGGGATGGTTCGAGACGTCAATGCTCCTCTACTGGGTGCCCGATCAGGTGCGTGATGAGTTTGTCCTCGACGAACCCGAGGTTGTGCAGATGATGCGCGAGGACCAGGACGCCTATCAGCTTAAGCGAAAGAACGTGGAGCACGACCTGGTGGTGCCGGCGGTCCGGCAGCACCCCGACATTAAGGTCGGCGTGATGGGCGAACCGGAGAAAGCGACGGCTGAGATCGGCCGGCAGATCACCGAGGAGGCCGTGGGCGGTCTGCTTGGTCTGATAAGTAAGATGCGCTCGGCGGGCGGCTGAACCTGACGGCCAGGCGTACACGATAGCGGCGCGGCCACAGTCGGCCGCGCCGCAGAGATCCGAGCGGATGGAAGTCACTCGACTTCTATCTTCTTCCCGGCCTCCTCCGGCTTCTCGCTCTTCTTCGCGTGGACCTCGAGCATGCCGTCGGTCAGCTTCGCGGAGACCTGCTCCTCATCAACCTGCGCGGGAAGCGGAAGCCGCCGCGCCCACGTGCCGTAGCGCAACTCGCGGCGGAAGTAGCCATCCTCTTCGACTTCCTCCTCCCGCCTGGTCTCGGCACGGATCAGCAGCGTGTTCTCCTGGATGTTGACCTCCAGGTCCTCCTTCTTCACGCCGGGCATCTGTGCCTTGACCACGACCTCGTCCTCCGTCTCGTAGACATCGACCGCAGGCCCGTAGTCGGCCTCATCTGAGATCTCCCCGGGCGTCGCGAAGAGCCGGTCGAGCTCGTCAAAGAGGTCGTGTGCCCGCATCATCGGGCGCATCAGCATCTGCGGCCTTTGTCGCCAGCGAATAAGAGACATCGTGTACCCCTCCTCTTTCTGATACAACCTGGTCTCGCACGTCGTACTTCACGCTGGATAATAGCGCATTAGTGTATGTCTGTCAAGGGGTTTACATCAATACTATCACCATGCCTTCATTCGGCGCTTGACAGTGCGCGGCGCACCAC
>JAAYJW010000217.1 GCA_012522765.1 candidate division WS1 bacterium
CCGTGTCGGCGCGCGATCTCCATGATCTCGTCCATCGCCGCCGGTGAGCCGCCGATGTGTACTGCGATGATCGCGCGGGTGCGGTCGGTGATGGCGGCCTCAAGCTTCGCCGGATCGAGATTGAAGGTCGCCGGATCAATATCCACGAAGATCGGCACCGCGCCCACCGAGACGACGGAACTCGCGGTGGCGAGGAAGGTGTAGGGCGGCACGATGACCTCGCTACCGACGGTCACCCCCACCGACCGCAGCGCAACATCGAGGGCTGTTGTGCCCGAACTGAGCGCGACGCCGTGGCTGGCGCCGTGATGATCGCACATCATCTCGATGGCCTTCTGCGTCCAGCCGCCGGCTGTCCCCCAGACGCCTGACTTAAGGACAGCAGTAAGGTTGTCGAGGAAGCCCGGATCCTCCGGCGGCCACTTCGGCCACTCCTCCGTGCGGGTGCGTTCTCCTCCATTGATTGCCAGAACCGCCATGTCGTACTCCTCGTGAGGTGCGGGTTGGATGAGGCACTTTCCGCGCGATTGTTCCCCGCCCGCCTTCCGATGCCCTCCAACGCCGCCGGCGGCACCGGGAGGTGAAAGCGCCACGCCTGTGCAAATCTACCGCATACGATAGCCCCACGGAGGAGGTACCATGATGCGAAGCATTGTTGTCGCCCTCGCAGGCCTGATGCTGTTTGCATTCGTCACTGTGTCATTCGCCGCCGACTCTAACGGCGCGACCATCACCTTCACTCACACGCGGACGACTGTCTACCCCGGTACGGGACAGAGCTTCGTTGACACACCCGTGGAGCTTCCGGTCACCGTCGGGAACTTCCGGATCACCGGGATCAGGATGCCGAGCGAGTCCAAGCGCGATTTCGTCGGACTGGTTCTGCCCTTCCGCGGCCTGCTCAATGAGCGGGCGGTCAACCTCGACCCGCGCTGGGGCGGCAGAGGCGGGCTGGTGCTGCTTTGCGAAGCGATTGACACCGCCGCGCCGATCGGCTTCCGGATGCGCGCGTATGGTCGCAGTCGCGAGATGGGCGCCGGCGCGTGGCTCGATCTGATGCTTGCGGGCGGACCCAACCACGACCCGATCCCGGCGACCGAGCAGGCGAAGCGCTTTGACGACCCTTTCCACCATTGGTATGTGGAGAGGGATCTCGCCACCATCCAGCGACGCGATGAGCCGCGCAACGACCGCTTCGTCATCATCCTCAACACCGGCGGCCGCGGCAGCTACTGGGTAAAGCGCCTCGAACTCGCCGCCTGGCCGACGGTGACGCAAGAATAAACTCGCGTGCGCAGGTGACAGGGCGCGGCGAAAAGAATACGGTACGTTAAGGTAGGCCCTTTTCGGGCCGCTATACTCTATGTCCCTTCTGGAGGTATCTGCTATGCGACGTGGCTTTACGCTCATCGAACTGCTCGTGGTAATTGCGATCATCTGACTGTTGAAAAAGCTGAAAGCTCAAGATAAGCGCGGCGCTGTGGCGATCCTCAGGGCGCTGTGTGGATCAACTTCTTGAAACTCGACCTTTTTCAACAGTCAGATCATCGCGATTCTTGCGGCGATCCTCTTCCCGGTCTTCGCCCGCGCGCG
>JAAYJW010000218.1 GCA_012522765.1 candidate division WS1 bacterium
ACAGTTCGCCCTTAAGGTCGAAGAGCTGCTCACAGGCGAGGGTCTCCACGTTGCACTCGAAGAACAGACCCTCCATGGTGAGGAAGTAGACCATGTTCCCCGGATCGTAGAGGTGGTCCATCGTGGCGGTGAGCCGATGCGGCGCGAGGGCATCAATCGTGCGCACATTCGCATCCGGGTCAATGATGTGCGGGCCGATGATCATCTGATCGGTCTTCATGTGGATGAAGCGGTTGGCGTAGACGCCGATGACGCTCTCCTCGCGCTTTGTCATCTTGAGGTTCGCGTCAATGGTGTAGAGGCCCGTGCCTGAGCCGGACTTCGGGTTCGACGGGTAGGTGATCATCCAGAGCCGGTCGGCCCACGGCATGAGCGCGCCGATGCCGGCCTCTGTCCGCCGCGGGACCATGTCCGCGGTGACGTGCAGGTGCGGGAATACGCCGCTGATGTTCGTGTGGTCGGGCATGATAGGTTCCCTCTCCTCGCGGCTTAAGAACGTCCGGAGCACGAGCTTGTGCGCTCGACGAGGCGATCGCAAGGTAGCGTGTAGCCGCGGGAGGCAGTGTGATGCCTCCCCTCCAGACGGCTGGGCAACGACTCACTACCGCCTATTCTTTCCTCGCCTCGATCGCGACCTTCGCGCCATCTGACAGGCGAACCTTCCAGACGCCCGCCGCGCGAACGATCTCCTCGACGCCCTCACCGAGGCACTTAGGCTCGGCGAACTCCTCGGTCTCGCAGGGCAGGATGACATCCGCGCGAACGCCCGCGGGCAGCGTCACGCCTATGCCGAAGCGCTGCTCGTCGCGCTCCCATGCGACCTCGATCTCCCCGTGCGGCGTCGCCATGCGGCCCTCGCACCACTGTAGGTCGAGCGGGATCGGCGCGATCGTCGCGCGCGCGAAGGCAGGCTCGGCGGGTTCGATGCCAAGCTGCTGGGTCTGCAGGAAGAACGCCGGCCCGGCCGACCATGCGTGACAGTGGCTGCGCGTGTCGCCGAACATCTCCCACGCGGTCGTGGCGCCCTGACGGAGCATCTCGCCCCAGTAATGCCGCGTCCAGTCGGCGATGCGGTCGTACATCCCGAGTTTGCTGAGCGCCTCGAAGCTGAAGAACATAAAGAACGGGCTGCCGATCTCGACGAAGCCCTCGGGCGGGTCGTAGACGTGCTGCTTGACGATCGTCATGCGCTCCTCAGGCACGACTCCGCAGAGGTAGCAGACCGTCTGCGTCTGCTGGCTGCGGACCTCAGAGCGCGTGCCGTCAGCGTGGATGGAGTCGATGTAGGCCGCGGAGGCCTCGTCCCACAGGTGCGCGTTGATCGCCTCGGCAAGCTCATCGGCCGCCGCGCGGAACTGCGCCGCATCGTCCTCCTCGCCGAGCAGTTCGGCCATCAGCGCCCCCCGCCGCAAGGCCTCGACCAGCCACGCGTTGTTATGCGTGACGACACCCGCATGCGGCGTGTCCATCGGCGCCCAGTCGATCATGTTCCACGCGGCGATCTCCAGCAGGCCGTCGGCGTTGCGCATGTCGAGGAAGTTTCGCAGCGTCTGCGTCACGCTCGGGTAGATCTCGCGCTGGAAGTCGAGGTCGCCGTCCCAGAGGTAGGTCTCCTGGCAGGCGAGCACCCACAGTTCGGCCCACGCGGTGAGGATGCCAGGACTGCCGGAGGGAACGCGGCTCTCGGGCACCGGTGAGCGGAACATGGACTGCGCCGCAAGCCGCCAGTTGCGCTTCGCGAACTCATAGGTACCGAAGGCGGCGTAGGCGATCAGGCCCTCGTTGCGGGCGTCGCCCACCCACAGCGCCTGCTCGTAGAGCGGGCAGTCCACGAAGGTATCCTCCATGCAGCAGCGGGCGGTGTGCAGGCAGAGTTCGTAGATGCGGTTGAGAAGCTCATCGGAGCAGTGGAAGGCACCGCGGCGGGGCACCGGCATGGTGTGAAAGTGCACCAGCAGCTCGCGAATGCGCACCGGCGCCGACAGATCGCGAATCGTGAGGATCATGTAGCGCAGGCCCCGGCGGTGGAAGCTGCGGAAGCGCTGCACGCCCTCGCGCGTGATGTAACGCAGGCCCGCGTCAATGCGCGTCCACTGCGGCTCGCCATCGCGGAAGGCCTCGAAGCCGTAGAAGTCGAGCACCGCGCCCTCAGGCGCCTCGACCTCGAACTCCAGCATCCCGCTGACCTCTTTGCCGAAGTCGATCATCAGGCGCGTGTCGCCCTCAGTGTTCGGGTGCACGGTGGTCACTTCAGCGTTTGCCGCGCAGAGCGCGTGCGGGTCATCAACCCGCGGCGCGCCGCCGACAAAGCTGGCGAACTGCGTCGCCATGCCGCCATGTTCTGTGCGGAGATGAGCTGCGCCGAGAGGCTCGAAGCGAAGATCGGAGGCGGCAAGCGCATCGGCATCCGGGGATGCGAGCGCAGCGTCAATGCGCCCCTGCGCATCTTCCACCGTTCGCGGGTCGAAGACGCTCGCGACGAACTCGTTCGCATCGCCGAAGGGAGGCACAAGCTCAAGCTCGGTCCCGGCGTCGAGGGCGAAGTTCAGCGTCGCGTAGGTGCGCGTGGTGCCGGAGTCGATCACCAGCAGGTTGTCGCCGGCCTGAAGCTGCATGCTGACGGGCGTGTCGCGCGGTCCGACCTCCAGCGGCTGGCCGTTCAGGCTCGCGCTGCGCAGACCCAGCCGCCCGTGGGGCAGGAGCATAGCCTCGCAGGCCTCCGGAGCGCGAACGATGCTCGCGACCAGCGCCGCGACCGGGTCGGCGATGTCGCCCTCGGGCAGATGCTCGCGGAAGTTGATGTCGATCGTGTGCTGCGGCGGACGGACGGTATCGGCCCACATGAGCCGCTCGGGGTAGACCGGGTCTTCGGTGAGAAACGGGATCTCGCGCGGCGACATGCCCGTCCACGGCTCGGTGCCTACCGGCCCGATCTCCACCGCCTGCGACCAGCGACTGTCGTCGAACTCGCCGCAGGTCCAGCCGCGCAGATCCTCGCGCGCGTCGAAGTACTCGGCCCAGCCCATCTGCATCGCCACGCGCGGCACACTGCGCCGCCAGCCGGTGTGCGGAGCGACGAACCACGAGCGGTCGGTCACGACCTCCGTTCCGTCCGCGATGAGCCGCACGATCAGCCCGCCGCGACCGGGCATGTACTGATAGGTGGAGGCGCCGATGTTATGCACCAGCACGGCGATGACGTTATCACCCGCCCGCAGATGGCGCGCGACATCGTGCGTGTCATACTGCTGATCGAAGGGCCAGCAGCGGTTGGGCCCGCGTCCGATGTAGGCGCCGTTGATGTAGAGCACGTAGCGGCTGTCGGCGGAGATATGCAGCAGGGCGCTGTCGGGCGCCTCATTGAGCGCGAAGGTCTTTCGTGCCGCCAGGTAGTAGTTCGGCGGCGATGCGTCGCCTTCGATGAAGATCCACTGTGCGTCTGCGAACGGGTGGCCGTTGGCGGTCAAGTCTATCAACTCCGGTATATGCGCTCGACGCGCGAAATTGTGCGGGAGGAGGTCTATGCGCCGCAGGATGGCATCAGACCTCCGTTGGGACATGTCCGGCGGTAGTGAGCGGGCAGACAAAGGAGGACGGGAGCGGCGCGGGGAATACCCGGTCGGAGACGTGACAGGCGGACCGCGCTGATGCAGCCACACTGGAGAGGGAGCCCGAGATGTCGCCCTGGTACTACCTCATAGTCGTCATCGAGGTCCCGATCCTCCTGGGGGTCGCCTACGTCGGCGGCATCTGGCTCTATGTAGTCATCGCTTTCGCCACTCTCATGGGGATGGGCGAGCTTTACTCGAGCCTGATAGTGCGCGGTTCGCGTCCGGAAGCGGCGATTGGCTATCTTGCCGCGCTGCTGCTGCTGGCCGCCGCTCAGTTCGCGCCCGCTGAGCTGTGGGCCGAACTGGTGCTCCTGAGCCTCTTTGCGGCGATGGCAGGACCGCTGGCGGCGCAGTTTGCCCGCACCGGTGAGCCGGGCCGGATTCGCGATGCGGCGCTCACCACGCTGGGCGTCCTCTACATCGCACTGCCGATGGCCTTTATCTTTCTCCTGTGGAAGCTGGACATCCCGCTGATGGTCACGGGGCAGTCCGAGGGGCAGTTGAAGGGGCGCCTCGCCGCGCTGCTGATCGTCTTCGCGGCCGTCTGGATGTCCGACACCGCCGCCTGGGCGATCGGTAAGCTCTTCGGCAGATCAAAGATGACGCCGCAGCTTAGCCCCAACAAGACCTGGGAAGGAGCGGTCGCCGGCGGGGTCTTCGGCGTGGGCATCACGCTGCTGGTCGGCGTCGGCTGGGCCGGGCTTCCCTTCGCGCACGGCCTCGTACTCGGCATTATCCTTGCAGCCGCCGCTCAGATCGGCGATCTCGCCGAGTCGGTCATCAAGCGCGACCTCGGACTGCGCGACTTTGGCACGCTCCTTGGCCCGCACGGCGGAATGCTCGACACCTTCGACGGCCTGCTCTTTGCAGCGCCGATTGCGTGGTTCTATCTCTGGCTCTTTGTCGGCTGAAGGCAGTTGCGGGAGGATTGAGACTCGATGATCATCGGTGTTCCGCGTGAGATCAAGGATGGCGAAAAGCGTGTTGCGATCGCTCTGCCGGGACTCGACGCGCTGGTGCGGGCGGGGCATACGGTACTGATCGAGCAGAATGCAGGCGTCGCCAGTGGCATCTCGGACGAGGACTACAGCGCTCACGGCGCGCGGATGGTCAGCGCCGACGCCGCCTGGGGCGAGGCGGAGATGGTCGTCAAGGTCAAGGAACCGCTGCCGGAGGAGTATGAGCGGCTGCGCTCGGACCTGACGCTCTTCACCTATCTGCACCTCGCCTCGTCCCGTGAGCTTACTGAGGCCCTGCTTGAGTCGGGCATCACGGCTCTCGCGTATGAGACCGTGCAGACCGCAGACGGACATCTGCCGCTGCTTGAGCCGATGAGCCAGGTGGCGGGTAAGCTCGCGACGCAAGTTGGAGTGCGCTGCCTCGAATCCACCTGGGGTGGCCGAGGTGTACTGGCCGGTGGCGTTACAGGCGTCGCGCCTGCGGAGATAGTCATCATCGGTGCGGGCACTGTCGGCTCCAGCGCCGCCCAGGTCGCCGTCGGTCTCGGCGCACAGGTGACGCTGCTCGATATTAACGCGCGCAGGCTGCGGTACATGGATGAGATATCCAAAGGGCGACTGATCACCCTGTTCTCGAACCCCTACACCGTAGCGCGTTGCGCGAGCTATGCGGACCTGCTGATCGGCGCCGTCCTCGTCCCGGGCGCTTCGTGCCCCGCGAGTTGTGACGGACGAGATGGTGCGCGGCATGAAGTCGGGCGCGGCCATCGTTGACGTCGCCATCGATCAGGGGGGCTGCATTGAGACGATCCGCGCCACCAGCCACTCCGAGCCGACGTACCGCATGCACGACGTCATCCACTACGCGGTGCCGAACATGCCGGCGCTTGTGCCGCGAACATCCACACTCGCACTGACCAGCGTAACGCTTCCGTATGTGATGAAGGTCGCCGAACTGGGCGTGGCCGAGGCGTGCGCCAATGACAGCGCGCTTTGTGGCGCGCTCAGCGTCCGCGGCGGCGCGATCACGCACGGTGTCGTAGCGCAGGCATTCCCGGACCTGGCCGGGTAAACTCGGGCGAGTGACACCGCGGCCGCGGGGGTCTCATGGTGAGCCGAAGAAGCAGACGCAGGAGCAGCAGTCGCTCGAGCAAACAGATGATCCTCGCCGATATCGTCTGGACGGCGGTCGCCGGCGGACTGGCACTGGCCGGGATCATAGTGGCCGCGCGTTACCAGTACGCCATGCACAGTACCGGGATTCGCACCGCGCTCATCGTAGTCGCGGTGGGACTGGGCGCGGCGGGCGGCCTGATCACCGACCGGCTCACCGGGGGCCACCGACGTCGCGGCCGCCCCACCACCTCCCGCAAGGCGGTCCGCCGCAACCGCACGACCGCGTTCGTCATCAGCGGCGTCATCATCGCCAGTTGCATCGTGACCGCCTTCATGGGCGAGCAACTGTGGCTGGTCGTGGGGGCCTCAGTAGTTGTGCTCGCGATCACCTGGCTGTGGTATGCGCTGGAGGCGTCGGGTCTCACGCGAGGGGTCAAGCCGCAGCAGATGAGCAAGCAGCGCTCCCGGCGCGAGTGGGACGACTGGGAACCTGCCGACAATGATGAAGAGCAAGAGGAGGATTACGAGGAGGAGAATGAAGAAAGCGGCTCAGGATGAAGCCTCTTTTCCTCAACAAAAGCTTGAGCAAAGCTTGAGTGAAAACAGTAGCCTTCTACCTGGCAAACAGCTACAATGCACTCGTTGGTAACGCAGTGGATTGCCTTGTCCGCCTCCTCTGCGATCAAGGATTGTTGACGCCCGCCTTCTTTCCCGGGAATGGCGGGCGTCTTTCCATTTGCGGGGATGACAACCCGCCGCCACGGCAGCGACGTCTGCCCGCCCGGACAGGAGTGTCCGGGCCACGGGACGGCGCCGCCGCAGCAGCAGTATCTGCTCAGTCCACCACCACCGTGAGGCTGTTGTTGAGCTTCGTGATCTCCGGCAGCGCACCGGCGGCGTCAAGTGTCACTACCATCTCCCCCGTCGCCTCTGCGGGAAGCTCAAAGCTCACCTCGGCAGTCTTCGGCTGGAAGTCCAACGGCGCGGCAATCGCGGGCACCTGCGCCTCAGCGATCACCTCGCCGTTGCGGCTCAGCGTCGCCACGGAAGCGGGGGCTTCCACGGAGCCGATGTTGTGCACGACGACCGTCACGCGCCCGTCCGCGATGCGAGCCCCTTCAGTCGCCGACAGCGCCAGGTCCGGGCGGTTCGGCGACCATTCGGCGGCCTGCACCAGCTCCAGCAGTATCTCCACCTCGCCTGTCGCCGGCAGGTTGAGCGGCACTCTCCGGCCGCGCTCGATCTGCACCTCGCGAGGCTCCGCGCTCCCGACGGTGAGGCGCCACGTGCCCGCCTGCAGCCCCCACGGGCGCATCCCGATCTCACGCGCGTCGCCGAAGTTCCACGCAGTGACCTCCAGCCGCTCCGGCTGATACTCGCGCACGAGGGCCGCGAAGTCGTAGCCCGCATCCCAGCTAACCGCGAGCGTCGGCCACGGTGCACTGCCACGACCGTTGAGCGCGTTGCCGCCGCAGTATACCCACGGCAGCAGGTAGCGCGCCCACGGGTAGACGCGGTCCTTGTGCGCATCTGCCTTCGTGTAGATCGGGTAGGCTCGCTCGTTGTTGCGCCACGCGTTCATCGCGGTGGCTTCGAGGTAATCAAGGTCGCCGGTGACTTGCCAGCCGACGATGCCGGGAATCTCCTCGTAGTAGATGCCGCGCTGGAAGAAGTCGTCATTTGCGATGCGCTGTGCGCGCTCATCGGCCCCGGCTATCAGCAGGCTGTCCCACGTTCCCTCGCCGATCGCCCGCCGCAGATCCGGCGCCGCCATGTTAAGCACCTGAGTCCAACGTGGATATTCGCGCTCCAGATAGCCGACCAGCGGCTCAATGAAGCGAGTGTCCCCTGTTAGCTGGTATGCGGCGTTCATCATCATCACGATCTCGGAGGTGTAGACATCCTGCTCGGGGCCGATCTCGTGATCCTCGAAGGCGACCCAGGGAGGAATGACGCCGGCCGGCTTGCCCGCCGTCTCTGCCATCGTGTCCTCCACCCACGCCTCCATCCACTCGATCATGTGCTGAGACGCGACCGGATGGCCGCTGTACCATGCCAGCCACATCGAGGAGACCATCGCGGTGGCGTTGAGGCCCACGTCATGGCTGAACTCGCCCTCGGTCTTCATCTCTTCGGCGGTAAAGAAGTTGCTCTTAAAGTGCCGATGGCCGGGGCCGGTGATGCCTGTCCAGTAGTCCACGTTCGACGCGGTCTCCATGATCTGCTCAATGTGCAGCGGATCGCCGTAGCGCACCAGCGCCATCGTTGGCTCGAGGTAGCTTGCCTCCTCCGCCGAGTGGACGATGTCCGTCCACGGCTCGCTCCAGCCGTTGACCATCCGGCCGGAGGCCCAGTGGGCTGCGAGGTAAGTCTCCATCGCCTCCGCAAGCTTCTCATCACCCGACAGCAGCCAGAGGAACGAGTACTCGTTAAAGAGCTTCGTGTCATCGTTCCACATGTCCGCGCGGCCGGTGACATAGCCGCTCTCATCCTGTCGCTCATCAATCCACCAGTGGATCGTATCTCGCGCAGAGATGGCCGCCTCCCGCGCATACTTCGCCACCAGCGGGAACTGCTCCGGCCCGGAGGGCTGCTCGGTCCACTCCGGCCACTGCCGGAACTTCGCCCAGTGCGCCATGTTCAGCGCGTCCTCGTTGTCCGGGTCGAAGTGCAGGGCGCGGAAGACGCCGCGGGTGAGGTTGTTGTCGCGATTGACGCCGCGCAGGTAGTGAACGAAGTTGATGCCCATCTGCGAGGTGAAGTCCTCGTTGAGGAGGCGGTTGTAGTCGCGGGCGAAGGCCTCGCCCTCGGCCGCCGCGGGGACAAGCTCCGCCGAAAGCTGCGGAATGCCCGCCAGCGTGAAGCCCTCGGAGGAGACGACCTCCACCAGCGGCCTGCTCCCGGCCGGGAAGATCATGCCCGGCGAGACCAGCGCCAGGTCGAGTACGCGATCGGCGGCGCCCTGCCAGTCCACCTGCACGTCCGCGCTGGTGTAGAAAGCGGTCGGCTCGTAGGGATGGCGCACGGTCACCCGGAAGACCTGCGCGTTGGCGTCGCCGGTCAGTGGCAGGCGAACGCGCAGAGATCGCGCGGCGCTGTCCTCGGACATCGCCTCACCGGCAAGGTAAAGATGCCGCGTTGGCCTTACCTCAAGCTGAGGCGCCTCGCCCGCGCCCGGGATGAGGAACTGCCGATCGGCCGGGTCAAGCTTCTCCAGTAGCGGCGCCGCCTGGTTCGTGATGCCGCTGACGACCTCGGCGTAGTCCTCCTGGTCGGCGGTGAGCCCCTCGGGCGCAAGTCGCGGTGAGGCGAGATCCTGCGTGGAGCCGGTCGCGCCGAGGCTCCAGGTGGTCATCTCGCCCCCCGGCACGTCCTCAGTCACGTGAAAAAGCTGCACCTCGCCGACCCGCGAACTGCCGGGCAGCATCAGCGTGGGCTGAGGCAGATCCGGAAGCGGCATCCGTGTGACGCCCGCCGCGGTTGACTGACCGATGAGCTGCTGTGCCGGGAGGCTGAAGCTCTCACCCTCAGGAGTTCGGCCCACGATCACCACGTAGTTTGCGGCCCCTTCGCCTTCGAAGCTGAAGGTCGCCTCGCGCGGCATGACCACCCCGCCCTGCTCGAAGCGAACCGAGGGTTCAAACCGCCCGTCGGCGAGTGTCGCTGACTCGATGTAGCGCATGTCTATCTCTGTCGGCTGGAGGCGGCTCACGGTGACCGCCGCAGTCCCTGCATCAGCGGCGACTGTGATGCGATTCGGGTCGCCCTCGATCATGAAGCTGTTGCGCCGCTCATCAAGCTGGTCGTCGGAGTATGCGAAGGGCGGGCTCTCGCTAAGATCGGCAAGCCGGCCCTCCATCAGCGCGATGACCTCTTCATCTGAGACGGCCCGATCGAGCATGACGAGTTCGTCGTAGACCGCATCGGCCGCCTGCGTCCAGCCATGCCGGTTCACCGGAGGATTGCCCCCAACGCCGATCCCGAGCGGCGTAGCGGGAGGGAAGGGGCGCTCGCCCCACGTTGAATACTTAAGCTCCCCGTTGTCATAGAAGCGCACGCCCTCCGAGGCGTCCCACGTCATGACGATGTGACGCCAGTCACCCGCCTTCCAGGTGTTGATCCCCTCGGTGTAGTTCGGCCCGTGCTGGCCGCCCTCGCGATCAACCACCCACAGGTAGAAGGACCCGCCCTTGATGTTCGCGCGGATGAACTGCTGGAAGTAGGTGTCCTCGACTGCCGAGACATTTACGAGGTAAGGGCCAGTGGAGCCGCTGCCGGAGCGCACTTCCGGATCGTCGAGGTCGTACTGCGGCTGGAACCAGTATGAAACCGTTCCGCGCTCGCCGTAGAGATGGCCGGTGGCGTCGTAGTTGAGCGAGGTGGCAGCGCCCTCATCTTTGCCCAGCTCTCGCTCCTTACTCTTCTGCGTATGCACGGCCTGCCCGATTCGTCCCTCGACTATCCGCGCATTTAGCAGACTCGTCGGCCGCGGGTTACCGCGCGCATACGCGGCTGTCGTGTCCACATCGTAGGGCGCATAGAACGTAATGCCCCTCGCGTCGAACTCGGCGGGCGTCAGTGGCTGTGCCCACGCCACGGCGCAAATCAGAGTCAGAAGCGACATGATGATCGCGTTGCGCATAGCAGATCAGCTCCCATCGGCATTGCTGCAATGGACGTCAACTCCGGCACTTGAGCATGTACCATTTCCGACGACCGTCGGCAGGATCGCGTTCGACGGCGGATGCCCGCCTGTCAACTGCCCACAGCGAACAGATCGTCGCAATCTTCGGGCATGAGAGGCTCGGTGACGCGTGTTGTTCCCGGGGGACACTGCGGCCCGCAGCCACACGGATAGTCGCGCGGGCCAAAGCCCAGCCGCGGCGCGAACTGCCGCCACATCTGAGGCGATTCGGTGCAGAGGAAGACGGGCAGATCGGCATCATACCGACGGATCTCCTCCAGGTAGAAGTCGTAGACCTCAGCGCGGAGATGGTGCGGGAAAGGCCCGGGGCGGATACCACGCATCTCCTCAACCGCCTCGCGCATCCCCCCAAGGAACCGCGGATCCAG
>JAAYJW010000219.1 GCA_012522765.1 candidate division WS1 bacterium
TCGACGGCAAGAACCACGCGTGTATCGCCGACTGATTCTGCGTCAGCAGAACCGCGGTGAGCAGCAGGCCGAACTCCGCCAGCAGCGCACCATCCGATAGCTCCTCCCACCGCCTGCGCCACAGCAGCAGCACCGTGGGCACCATGATGACCACCAGCGACAGGCGGGAGAGCGGCTTGAGCAGGTGTGCGTACTGCGGGAAGGGCGATACGCCCTCCCGTGCCACCAGACGCGCCCAGAAGGAGGGGGCATCCTGGTAATTCACGCCCGGGTCAACGCGGTCGAAGTACCAGATCATCCGTTGCACGTAACTCTCGTGGATCGGTACTCCGAGCACCGCCACTGAGATCAGCAGCAGGATCGTGATGCCCGCCAGTGAGTAGAGCACCAGGCGCCAGCGGCGCTTGAGCAGGAAGTAGAGGATCAGCACCACAGCGGTGGGCTTGAAGAAGAACGCCACGGAGAGCAATCCTGCGGCGGCATTGTCGCGGCGGTCGCGGGCGAGTGTCAGTACGCCCATCAGCAGCGCCGCCACGATCATCGTCACCTGCCCGACCTGAAAGGCATGGCCGAGCGAGTGGTACATCGCGATCAGCATCAGGCCCACGCCCGCCCAGATGAGTCGCGTACTGCCGTCGAGGCCGCGCAGGAACCAGCGGCCGAGCAGCACGACAAATGCGATCAGGGCCGCCAGGCTTAGCAGTGTCCAGATGCGAGTGGCGACCGACCACGGAAGCAGGGCCAGCGGCGCGAACATCAGGCTCGAAAGCGGCGGGTAGACATTGAGGAAGTTGTCCTCGCCGTACTCGGCTGCGATCTTCGCCGTCTCATCCCAGTCGTAGAAATCCACCCCACGCAGCAGCCCCTGCGAGGCGCCGTAGAAGCAGAGGAAGTCGTACATGTTCGCCCGGACCAGCGCGGTCGCCAGGCCGTTGTTCAGCAGTGCGATGCCCGACAGCAGAATCAGCAGGCATCCGAGGATCGCGATCCGGTCCTTGCTCCGGGCCACGGCCTTCACCCTTGATTATTCCGCTTCAGGATTAGCCGCAGGGCGCTCAAGAGATGGCGCGCGCGGCAGATTCGAGGACCGTGCGAAGGAAGCGGCCAGTGATCGATGCGTCCTCTTCAGCCACTTCTTCGGGTGTGCCGGTGGCCACGATGCGGCCTCCGCTATCCCCACCGCCGGGCCCCAGGTCAATGACGTGATCGGCGCACTTGATGACCTCCAGGTTGTGCTCGATCACCATCACTGTGTTTCCGGCGTCAACCAGTTCCCCCAGCACATCGAGCAGACGGTCAATGTCCGCGAAGTGCAGTCCCGTGGTTGGCTCGTCGAGAATATACAGGGTATGACCGGCTTCGGGGCGAGCCAGTTCAGTCGCCAGCTTCAGCCGCTGCGCCTCGCCACCTGAGAGCGTCGTCGCAGGCTGCCCCAGCTTCAGATAGCCCAGACCCACACTGTCGAGCGTCTCCAGGATCCGATGCACCTTCGGCACGTTCTGAAAAAGCTCCATCGCCTCGGTGATGGTAAGCTCCAGCACTTCGGCGATGTTCTTGCCCTTGTAGCGTATCTGCAGCGTCTCCCGATTATACCGCGTCCCCTCGCACTGGTCGCAGGGCACGTAGACATCGGGCAGCATGTGCATCTCGACCATGCGAGTGCCGGTGCCCTGACAGGCCTCACAGCGCCCCCCGGTGACGTTGAAGCTGAAGCGCCCCGGCTCGTAGCCGCGCATGCGGGCCTCAGGCACCGCCGCGAAAAGCTCCCTGATCGGCGCCAGCGCCCGGGAGTAAGTGGCCGGGTTCGACCTCGGCGTGCGCCCGATCGGCTCCTGGTCAATGCTGACCACGCGCTCGAGATGCTCGGCGCCTAGAATATCCCGGTGCTCGCCGGGCACATCCAGCGAACGGTGCAGGCGCCGCCGCAGCGCCTTGTGGAGTATCTCCTGCACCAGCGTACTCTTACCTGAGCCCGACACGCCGGTCACGCAGGTCAGCGTCCCCAGCGGTATCTCGGCATCCACTCCGCGCAGGTTGAACTGCGACGCCCCGCGCACGATGAGGCTCTTCCCGATGCCCGCCCTGCGTTCCTCCGGGACCGGCACGCCCCTGCGCCCCGAGAGGTAGCGACCCGTCAACGAGCGCTCGGACTGCAGCAGGCCCTCGACAGTGCCCGCGTAGATCACCTCGCCGCCTCGGACGCCGGGGCCGGGGCCGAAATCCACCACCCAGTCGCTGCGCAGGATCGTCTCGGCGTCATGCTCGACGACAATCACCGTGTTGCCGATGTCGCGCAGGCGCTCCAGCACCCCCAGCAGCCGGTCGTGATCCACCGGGTGCAGGCCGACGCTGGGCTCATCGAGGATGTACAAAATGCCCGCCAGTCCCGACCCAAGCTGCGTGGCGAGCCGGATCCGCTGTGCCTCGCCGCCCGCCAGCGATGGAGCCGTCCGTCCCAGCGAAAGATAGCCGACGCCCACCTCCACCATGAAGCGCAGCCGCGCGCGGATCTCCCCAAGCAGTTCCCCGCACAGCTTCACTTCGACGGGGGGCAGTTCCAGATGCTCGAAGAAGTCAACCGCCTCCTCAGCGGTCATCTCCATGATCTCGGCAATAGTCCGGTCGCCGACACGCACCGCCCGGCTCTCGGGCCGCAGCCGCGACCCGCCACATGCCGGACACGGCAGCTTCGCGAAGAAGCGGTCGTAGAACTTCTTCTGCCCCGACGAGCTAGTGTCGCGGTAGCGACGCTGGCTCGCGGGGATCAGGCCCTCGAAACGCTTCGAATACTCGAAGCTCTTGCCCCCGCGCGTCTGGTACTCGAAGGAAATCTCGTCTTCGGTACCGTACAGTATTATCTCCCGCGCCTGCTCGGAGAGGTCGCGCCATGGAGTGCTCAGGTCGAAGCCGTAGTGCTCCGCGAGGCCCTCAAGGATGTGCCGCACATGGCGGGTCTGCACGTCGCCGTAGATCTCCAGCGCACCGTCGAGGATCGACTTGCCCGGGTCTGCCACCAGCCGGTCGGGATCGAGGCCGCGCTGGGTGCCGAGACCGTCGCAGTCGGGGCACATCCCCGCCGGGCTGTTGAATGAGAACATCGCGGGCGTAAGCTCCGGATAGGCGATGCCGCACTCGGGGCAGGAGAAGCGGGTGGAGAGGTGCATATCCTCGCCATTCACCACGTCCACCACAATCAGGCCGCCGCCCTGCTCGAGGGCGGTGTCGATCGAATCGGCGAGGCGGGCTTCGATGCCCTCCCTGATTACCAGGCGGTCAACGACGACCTCGACCCGGTCGAACTGCTCCGGAGGATTGGGCATCCCCTCGGAGATATCGTAGATCTCGCCATCTATGCGCAGGCGAACGAAGCCCTGGCGGCGAGCCTCGCGCACGATGTCAATAAGCTGCTGGCCCTCGATCCTCTCCGCGGGGGCGAGGATATGCACCCGTGTGTCCTCATCGAGGGCGAGCACCCGGTCGGCGATCTGCTGGGGGGTGTGCGCATTGACAGGCCGCCCGCAGGAGTAGCAGAATACCTGGCCGGCGCGCGCGTAGAGCACACGCAGATAATCGTGGATGTCGGTTATCGTCGCCACGGTGGAGCGCTGGTTGCCGGAGGAGGAGCGCTGGTCGATGGCGATGGCCGGTGACAGGCCATCCACGTGATCCACCTGCGGGCGCCCCATGTTGGCGAAGAACTGGCGCGCGTAGGTTGAGAGCGACTCGACGTAGCGCCGCTGGCCCTCGGCGTAGATGGTGTCCATCGCGAGGGAGGTCTTACCCGAGCCGCTGACCCCGGTGAAGACGATCAGCCTGCCGCGCGGCAGTTCGAGATCGACTCCCTTGAGGTTGTGCTCGCGTGCGCCGAAGATGCGTATCAGTTGCTCGTTGGCCGCCATCGTGGCTATTCCGCCACCTCTATCGGTCCTGTGCAAGAAACTACATTCTACCCCTCGCCTCCCGGCAGGTCAACGTTTTCCACACTATCGGCGTGATACGGCCTCCGGCGGCAGGAGCGACTTGTTTTGAACACTCAA
>JAAYJW010000220.1 GCA_012522765.1 candidate division WS1 bacterium
AGTATCCGCACCTCAAGCTCATCGTGGGCAACGGGACCCTCGGCTTCATGGCGCAGCTTATGCGCGAAGGCTGGCCGGCAGAACTCGTGGATGCATGGGGCGATGAGGACCTCGGGCAGGCGATCCCGCCGGAGGCCCCGCCGCCGGCTTACAAGTCGCTCTACTGGCAGCGCGAGTACTCGAAGCTCTACGGCTATGATGTGCCGATGACGACGGCCTACGAGTGGCGCGGGCGCAACACGCAGATCGGAAACATCCCCGAGCTGGAGCAGGCGCGGCTGTACTCGCGCGACGCGCTGCAGGCTCTCGCCTTCGAGGCCCCGCACATCAACCCCGGGCTGCTGCACGATGTCGGCGACTCGTACTACTACAGCCGCTGGGGAGCCGGCGGCTTCTGCCATCGCTACCCGCTGCTCAACCCCAAGCCGAGCTACGTCGCGATGGCCACGCTCACCCGCGAGCTTGACGGTGCGGAGTTCACGCGGATCGTGGAAGCCGCCTCCCCGACGCTGCTCGTGATGGAGTTTGCGCGCGAGGGCGGCTTCGTCTACGCGCTGTGGCTGCCACGCGGGGAGCGGGACGTGGAGCTTACTTTCGCTGAGGACGCCGAACTGACATTCACGGACATGAACGGGAACTCCAAGCCTTTGACGATGCGCGACGGCCGGGCGACGGTGCGAGTCTCAGCGTCTCCGGGCTACCTGCGAAGCGCGGTAGCGATGGAGGCTGCAAGCGGTGGGGCGACTGAGTGCGAGCCGCCCCCGGCGGACCTGCGCGTGGTGGATGAGGTGAGCGATCCGACGCGCTGGCAGACGGTGCAGGTGCCGGACGAGCAGCTTGACAGCGGCTTCTTCGACTTCCCGCGAACGCTGGGGGATGTGACGGTCGAGCGGGTGGAAGACGAGCAGATGGGTCGCGCGCTTGAGCTTACGCTCAACCCGCAGCCGGAGGTCGCGTGGCCCGTCTCTCGCTATGTGATCCTCCAGCCGAGTGAACCGGTTGAGGCGCCGGGGGAGCCGACCGCGGTGGGGCTGTGGGTGCGAGGCAATTCCTGCTGGGGACGCGTGCTGTGGGAGGTCGAGGATGCGGAGGGGGAGCGCTTCTTCAGCATCGGCGCCTCGGAGGGCGGATGGAGCGTCGGCGACTGGGAGGCCGCGACCTTCATCAACTTCGACGGGTGGAACTACCTGTCGGTTGACCCGCCCTTCCGCCACGCCAGCGGCTTCTACGGCCCACCGCAGCGAAACTGGCTGATCAGCGGCGGCAACGGGATCGTGGACTACCCGATCCGCTTCACGCGGCTCGTGGTAGAGCTTCGCGACACGGTCCTGCGCCTGACAGAACCGGTGCCGGTTCCTGATCCAACGGTGCGCATCCACGGCCTGTCGGTTAGCTACCGGGCGAGGGTGGGCGAAGAGCCGATCATCTGAGGCGAAGGCGCCTGACCGTCGGCGATCAGTGCGTAAGCGCTGCGCGAATTCACCCCGGCGGGGCGAGAAGTTGCCGTAGGAGGGGCCGCGCGATAGGGTCCCGCGAAGCGGGAGGTTCCACCCCGGCCCATGCCGTTCGTCGTTCGAATCGAGGCGGATATGAAATCAGCGGCATCCGCGGGCCGGGGTGGAACCTCAGTCCCCCGCTCGCTGGCGCTCACGGGGGACTGACCGTGCGCAGACGCTTGTGCGTCTGGCGCACGGCGGCCCCTCCTACGACCGGATAGCCGCCGGTGCTCTGTGACGAATCGAGTCTGGAGGGAGAGAGATGCGCGCAATCGCTTTCACTGCTGTGGCACTGTCGCTAATGGCCGGTATTGCTCACTGTCAGGTCAACCAGGAGATGATCGCGCGAGTCGCCGCCGGCGAGATCACTGAGGCGAAGGCGTCATGGTGGGGCTTCAATGAGGAGGACGCGACGGAGGCGCTGCAGGCGGCGATCAATTCCGGCGCGCAGAAGCTCATCGTCGAGGATATGGGGAAGCCGTGGATCGTGCGCCCGCTCACGCTCGCCAGCAACCAGGAGATCGTCTTCGAGGAGGGCGTTGAGCTTCAGGCGAAGCGGGGGGAGTTTCACGCGCTCAATGACGCGCTGCTGCGCGGGCGGATGGTGGAGAATGTCATTCTGCGCGGATACGACGCTACGCTGCGGATGTGGCGCGAGGACTACGACGACCCGGACCTCTACGCGAAGGCCTCGTGGCGGCACTGCCTGATCCTCACCGGCTGCAGCAACGTGCAGGTCCTTGGTCTGACACTGAGAGAAAGCGGCGGTGACGGCATCTACCTCGGCGCGGGCTCCGGAGGCCCCTGTCGCGACATCGTCATCCGCGACGTCGTCTGCGACGCCAACTACCGGCAGGGGATATCGGTCATCAGCGCGGAGAACCTTCTGATAGAGAACACGGTGCTGAGCAACACGAAGGGGACACCTCCCGAGGCCGGGATAGACTTCGAGCCGAACAACCCGAACGAGCGGCTTGTGAATGTTGTAATGCGTAACTGCCTGAGCACCGGCAACAACACGAGCGGCTACATCGTGGCGGTGCCGGGGCTGAATGCACAGAGCGAGCCGATCTCGGTGCGCTTTGAGAACTGCCGCTCGGTGGATGACGGCTACTTCCCCGCCAGCGTCACCCTCGGAGCCACACTGGAGGGCGCCGTGGATGGCCTCATCGAGTTCGTCGGCTGCAGCTTCGAGGATGCCGCCGGGGCCGGGATGCTGCTGTGCAAGCCGGCCGAACGCGCGCGCGTTCGCATCGTGGACACCCAGGTGCTCGACTGCGCCACGGAGCGGCCGAGCATCTCGCCGATCATGTTCGCCAGCCGCCTCGGCGCCGATGCGCCCGTCGGGGGCGTCGAGTTCGATGACGTGCTGGTGCGCGACGCCATCGAACGGCCGCCGCTTGGCTACAACGACCAGGCGGGCGGAACACCGGTGCGCGACGTGACCGGGACGCTGACCCTGGAGCGTAACAACCAGCGCGCGGAAGTCGAATTGACCGAGGAGCTTATCGCGCAGTGGCTGCCTACCGCGCAGATGCGCGATATCCCGCGGCTGAGCATTGAAGGCGTGGCGCTCGAGCCGCTCGCGGATGCGCTGCAGCCTGTCGCCGCCGCGCCCTCTGAGTGGCCACGGGTACGCGGTGTAGGGAACTACGTGCTCCATGCCGAAGCGGGTAATGAGGTCAAATTCACGGTGCGCCACCTGCAGGTGGGTCGCTACTCGGGCACCGACATGCAGATCAGCATCACCGGCCCAACGGGGAACGAGGTCCATCGCACAAAGGCCCCGTTCCTTGAGGACACGCCGATCAGCTTCACCGCGCCCGAGACCGGGATCTACCGCTTCACGCTGCACGCGAGCGGCAATGCCTCGCAGATCGCCGAACCGTCGCACCCGATGGCGCTGATGGTCGGCGCGAAGCCGGTGGGGCTCACCTGCTCAGGCGGCGAGTTGATCTTCCATGTGCCGCCGGGCACCGAGCAGTTCGGTGTGCGGGTGGCCGGCCAGGGGACGGGCGAGGCGATCAAGGCGACGCTGCTCAATCCCGAGGGGGAGATAGTCGGGCAGGTGGATAATCAGTACCAGACGCACCAGTTCGAGGTGAGCGGGGAGCAGGCGCTGGCAGGCGGCGTCTGGACGCTGCGCACCGAGCGCCCCACGCAGGGAACGTGGGAGGACTACTATGTCGAACTGCGGGGTGTGCCGCCGCTGCTCACACCGGCGGGAGCCAATCTGCTCGCCCCCGCGGGTGAGTGA
>JAAYJW010000019.1 GCA_012522765.1 candidate division WS1 bacterium
CATCAATCATCTACCTCCGCAGGACCAGTCGCCTGCCCACCGGGATCGCCGACGAAGGTGACATCCACCACGCGCGGAATTGCCGCCGCGACGGTGCCATAATCGGGTGCGCCATCCGTGGCTTCGATGATGCCCCGCCCGAGGATATCCTCCTGCGCGGCGAGGAGTCTATCGAAGAACTCCGCGGGGTAGCGATCGCCGTCCACACCGGCTGATTCGAGCCACGGCGTCAGATGTAGCTCGATGCCGTCCGGTCCTGATATGACAAGCTCATCCGTGCCGGTCAGGCTAAAGCGGCCCGTCTGATTGCTCATGACGCTCCTCGCGTTCGATCTGTAACGAATTCGCGGCCGGACGCAAAGGTTCTACGGGACCGGTGGGCAGACCTTTGTGGCGGAATCTGCACGTGGGCCATCATCACTTCGAGTTCCGTTCAAAGAGACCAGCACCAGGAGGAGAGTGCCGAGTATGCGATATGTCATGATTTCTGTCGTGGCGGTTGCGTTGCTTTCAATGTTCGGGTGCGATGGAGGGGGTAGCGGATACACCGATCTGCCGCAGTATGGCACGGGCACCATTTCGACTTCCGACCCGCAGCTAGACGACGGTTCGCGCTACGACAGGCGCGTTATCACCTCGCCGGTCAGTGGCGATCTGGTCGTCGTCATGGCCTCCGCGGGGAGCGACCCCCTGTACGACCCCTACCTGATTATCTCGCGCGGTTCGGTTGACCGTCCCACGGTGGACAACGTCATCGCCGTGGATGATGACGCCGGGAGCGTCTACAATGCTGTAGCCGTGTTCCGCGCCGATCGCGGCTCCAGGTACACCATCTTCTTCAACAGCTATGGAGCCGGCGACTACGGGCAGTACTCCTACTCCATCGGGACCCCGGCTCAGTTGCGCTCGGCGGCGGCCGTCGAAGATGAGCCCGAGGTGGAGAAGGAACCGAAGGTCTTCTAAGCCAACCGACACACAGACGTCACAGAGGCAAAAAGCCGCCGCCGGGTCTGGTTCCGGCGGCGGCGTCACTTTCGGAGGTCTGCGGGCGCACTACCGCGCGAGGCGCAGTAGAGGTCAGCGACCGCCTGAACCACGTCTTCGAGGTAGCGCGTGTGATCGGAGATAAGGTTCTTGATGAACTCGGTTGCGCGCTCGATTGTGATGGACGACCTCTCAGCGCACTGCTGCACACGGGCGACCTGCTTTGCGGAGAGCACCTCGAAACGATCCCCATGAGGATCCCACGTCACCATCGGCTCGAACCGCGGAATCTCGGCTCCGGACGATATGTAGACGGTTGAGACGCGGCGCTTGCCACCGGTGCGCACCATCGTAAGAAGCACATCGATTGCGGCGATGTCTGTCTCGGAAGCGCCGACGCCGAGCCCCAGCAGTTGATCCACCGCCTCCTCGGCCGTGTCGGCATGAAGGGTGGCCGCGATCCGTCCACTATTGTTGAGCGCGAAGAAGTCGGCGGCGCGGCGCCCCCAGAGGTAACCGTACCAGTGTCCCGCGCCGATCTCATGGCAGAGCCAGCAGGTGGCTTCCCCGGAATCGCCGGCATGCGCGGGGTCGGTCACGGTGACTATGCGCTCATCCGGCGGCAGGAAGCTCAGCAGCACCGCGAGGAGTGTGCTTTTCCCGACGCCACCGGGCCCGGCCGCTGTGAGAAACGAGGCGCCTGCGGCCGTGAGGCTCAGCAGCACAGCGGCGGTCGGCACATCCAGCGTACCGTCCTCGATGAGGTCCACCACGCTGAGCATCCGACCGCCACGCTGGTTGAGCGACTCGATCTCGCGGACGTTACCCATGGCCACGAGGGGGGCTCACTCTGCCGAACGGCCGCCCTCGATATCCTCCCATGTCACAAGCTGATCCTCTTCGACGGCCCTTGAGGTAGTGCGGCCGAGCATCCGGTCGCACTCGGTCGGCGACACGCCCGTTCCCGGGCGCTTCATGATCAGATGCTCGGGTGCCAGCACCGTTCCGGCAGGGATGTCCACGGCGGCAACGATACTCCTGCGGGCGAACTTACGCGCCGGCTCCTCGCAGGGCAAGACAACGGTGTCGGAGCTGCCAAGCGCTGCCTCGACGGTACGGATATTGTCAACCATCAGTCGCAGCATCGGCGGGTCAACCGCCAGGTAATGATCGTCTCCCGGCAGCGTCGTATCGAGGGTGAAATGCTTCTCTACCACCTTCGCGCCAAGTGCGACCGCGGCCGTAGGAACGGTAACGCAGGCATCTGGAACATTGTGGCAGGAGAGGCCGATGATAAGCTCGGGGAACTCCTCGATGAGGCGCGGTATGCGCCGCAGGTGCATCTGATCGGTCGGCGTAGGGTAGGCGAGGATGCAGTGGAGCAGAACGATCTGCTCATTGCCGGTATTCAGCACCTGCTCTACGGCGGCGCGCACCTCGTCAATCGTGGCCCCGCCGGTGGAGAGAATGATCGGCTGGCCAAGCTGCGCTGCCGCCCGGATCAGCGGCCAGTTGGTTAGGTCGGCCGACGCGAGCTTCCAGGCAGCCATCCCCATCTCCGCGAGCCACTCCACGGCCTCGAGATCGAAGGGCGTCGTGAGCCACTCGATCCCCACCTCGCGGGCGTGAGTGAAGAGCAGTTCATAGTCCTCACGGACGAAGTCGTCGGAGTGCTTGTAGATCGCGTACTGGGTTCCGGACTCCTCGGGATGGTCCCAGTAACGCGGGGCCCAGCGGGTCGTCAGGGTATCGGCGCGGTAGGTCTGGAACTTGATCGCATCCGCCCCGCTCTCCGCCGCTTCATCAACCATCCGCAGCGCGGTCTCAATGTCGCAGCCGTGGTTCACGCCCGCTTCCGCGATGATGTACGCCGGAGCACCATCGCCGACCAGTCTGCCGCGTATGTCGCATCTCCTCAAAGTCGGCCCTCCTCGCGCAGCTTCTCGATCACCAGTTCAGCAAGCCTCAGGTCGATCTCGGTATCGATGTCAATGGCCTCCTCCTCGGAGCCGATAACATGGCCGATGTTGGTCCCGAGGCGGTTCTCCGGCGTCATGATCGAGCGCCTGCTGGCGAAGACGGCGCCGGTTTCCGGGTATAGCGGCTCAAGCTCCTGCCGGTTCGCCCGTTTCTCAAAGAGCGGCTCGAAGCTGCCGTCTATCCGCCGCCAGTAGAGGTGGCGGATCTCCTTGAGCATGATCACCGAATCATAACCACCGCTGATGAGGGTAGCGACCGCGCGGTCTATTGTATCGGGCCGCAGCAGCGGACAGGTCGGCTGGACGGTAAGGACTACGTCAACGGGTCTGCCCGATTCGAACTCGGTGGCGGACACAGCGTGATAGATCACCGGATCGAGAGTAACGAGGTCCCCCGCGAGTTCCTCCGGACGCATGAATGGCACCTCTGCGCCGAAATCCCGTGCCACACGTGCGATCCCCTCGTGATCGGTGGAGATGATGGTGCGATCAACGCTGTTCGCGCGAAGGCACGCCTCAATGACCCATCCGATCAGGGGCTTTCCCGCCACTTCGCGGATGTTCTTGAGTGGGATCCCCTTGCTCCCACCCCGCGCGGGAATGACAGCAATTGTCTGCATGCTCTATCCTGGCTCTCCCTGGTTAACGGATTACGGACAACTAATGATTCGGCGTCAGAACTGTAGACTTGATAGCTGAAGAAAGGGGTTCGGCGGCATCGGGAAGATCACGATCCCTGGTGTTCTGCACATGAAGTATACCGCTATGTGGCAAGAAGGTAAAGCGCGAGGGGCAATAGGGCCGTGGCAGGTATTGCGATTGAACACGGACACTCTTGTTCGGCGGGAAGCAGGAGATCGTTGGTGCGGAGGGAATTGTGCCTGTGGAGGGAAAAAACGACTTCGCGTAACACACAGGAGTCCCGCACGGACGGGTCACTGTCGCCAAAGAAGGGGCTGATCGATGTGAGAACTGCAACCGTAGTCGCCGTATCCGTTGTCGCACTGCTGCTCCTGGCCGGGAGCGTAATGGCAGAGCCGTCTCTCAATGGCTACACCGGGCTGCTGCGCCTGCCTACAGCCGACGTGCAGCCAGCTCAGACGTACGCCGTGGGCGTGACCAGCAGCGAGCTTCAGGACTGGGACGACTTCGGCTATTACGGCACCTTCGGGATCGGGTCACAGACCGAAGCGGGTCTGATGCTGTGGCGCGATGATGACTCGGCAGGCAATGCGACCTTCCTGCATCTCAAGCGCGCCCTGTCGGATGAGGGCGAGCGCCCGCAGATTGCCGCCGGCATCTTCGACCTCGGCGATGACATCGAGACCACCGTTTACCTCGTAGCCTCGTGGGCACAGGGCAACGTGGTGGGCGAAGTTGACGGCCGGACTGTGCGCTTCCTCAATCTCCACGCGGGCTTCGGCGCCGGGCAGATCCAGGACTTCTTCTTCGGTGCGGACGTCCGCCTCGGCGAGAACCTGATCGTCATGGGCGAGTTCGTTGACGACGACGTCAACCTCGGTGTCCGCCTCAGTCCCTCACCCGGCTTCACCGTGGATGCGGGCCTGATGGACGTAGATGATCTTGCCGTCAACGTCAGCTACACCGGCAGTCTGTAGCGGCGCGCGGACTTGATGCGACAGGGCCCCGTAGCCGGGGCCCTGTCGCGTTCTACCCCCGAGGGCACGGCAGGCCGGGCGGCGAATAGTCACTCACGCGCTACACGATCATCGTGGAGGTTCGCCGGTGCAGATCCGTCGCCTGATCATCGCCCTCCTCGTCATCGCCCTCCCGGCGGGATACATCCACCAGACCGTGCTGCTGGGGCGCCCTCTCGCGCGTGATGACGCCTCCGCGATGGTCTACCCGATCTTCCACGCCCTCGATCGCAGTCTCGCGCAGGGCAGTCTCTACCTCTGGGATTCCGCGCAATGGTGCGGCCTTCCGGCAATCGCAGGCGGCGAGACGACCGGCCTCTATCCTCCCACGCTGCTGCTGGCCGCGATCCTCCCGTGGATAAGCGCGCTGCATGCCTCCTACTGGCTTCATCTCGCGGTGGCGATCGCCGCCTGTTACTGGGTGGCGCGCAATCTCGGCGCCCGCCGCCCGAGCGCGATGATCGCTGCCGTCGCTTACGCGTTCAGCGGCTACCAGGCCGCGCACCTCGTCCACTTCGACCACATCACCGCACTGGCACACCTGCCGCTGATGCTGGCGGTGCTTCAGACGGCCCTTGTGCGCAACACCCCGCGCTGGTGGGCGCTGCTGGCCGTCGAGATAGCTCTCGCATTCGTCTGCTCGCACCCGATGCTCTTCACGATGGCGGTCACCGTAGCACTGCTGTGGACCGTCTTCGGCCACGACTGGCGCCGGTCCGATGGCGCGACACGACTGCTCCCGCTTGTGCTGGCGCTCGTGACCGCGGGCCTGCTGGTGACGCCTCAGCTTCTCCCTACGATGGAACTGGCTGCGGCACAGGGGCGGCTGTCGAGCGCGGGGGAGGCGGAGTACACTGCCTCATATCCCTTCCGCGCGCGCGACCTCCCCCGGGTGCTTCTGCCCAACATCCACGGCACGGTGCATGAAAACACACTCGGTGGCGGTCCGGAGTGGCATGAGACGCAGCCCTTCACCGGCGCGACGCCGCTGCTGCTTGGAATCGCCGGGGCTATCGTGGCTTTTCGCAGGCGCGGGTGGGGGTTCTGCATCGCGACCTTCGCCCTCGGTGCTCTGCTGATGCCCGCTGAGGGCAATCCCATCCATGCCGCTCTGTCTCATCTGCCTGTCTGGGGAGGCTTCCGTGCCACCGGCCGCTGGATGGTGCTGCCGATCTTTGCGCTGTCGTTGCTCTCAGCGCTGGCGCTCGACACGCTGCCCCCGGCGCCGGCATTCCGACGGCTGCTGGCGGCGCGCGTCATCGGTATCATGACGATCCTGACAGTAGTCGCGACCACGCTGCTGTGGTTGACCTTCGGCACCGATGAGGCAGGCCGGCTTGTTGCCCCCGGCCTGGGTGAGCGCGTTCCTGTGCGGGTGCCTGCCGATGCGGTCTTCAACTGCGTCACCAGCATCGAGCCGCTGCTGCTTCTCGCCGCTGCGATCATCTCCGCGCTGGTGGTCACCCGCCTCGCGCGCGGCGATCGTATGCCGCTCTGGGGGATGGGCGTGGTGCTGCTGTCGGTGATCGCGCCGCAGTGGCACCTGTGGCAGGTGACCAATCGCACGGTCCCCCGGGGGTTCTACGCCTCTGAGCCGCAGGTCGTGAGCGAGCTTGGGCCGTGGCGGATCACGACGCTGCCACCCGCTGTCGTCGCGCCCGGCTGGAGCGTGCCGCCCGGTGAGCACGAGGCGCAGATCCTCGCGGCGCGGGAGTTGCTGACCCCGGCGCTGGGCACCATCTGGGGTGTGCAGTATGCGGAGGGCTACAAGCAGGGGCTGGTGACGCCGGTGACGCTGGAGCTGTGGGAGAGCTACTTCCACTACGGCGCGCAGGCCTTCACCGGAATCGCTGACGTTTCGGCCTCAACCACGGAGGCCTTCGGGACGCCCACGGAGCGGATGAAGCGGGTGCATGCCGTCGCGGGGGTGCAGCAGATCGTCACCCCCGGCACCATTGATGACCCGGACCTGCTCCTGACGCATGAGGGCATCGTGAACGTCTACACCTACGCGGAGCCGCACCCGCGGGCGTGGCTGGCGACGCGGGCTTACGAGGTGCCCGACCAGGATGCGCAATTCAGCGCAATCAAGCTGCGCGACTTCGACCCATACCGGGACGTGCTGCTCGACCGCGCTCTGGAGCTTCCGGCGGGAGACTTCGTGCCCGACGAGGTGGAGGTCGTGGAGGACCTTGGGGAGCGCCTGACGCTTCACGCGACCTGCCCGGAGCCGGCGGTGCTCGTGCTTGCGGACGCCTGGTACCCCGGCTGGAGCGTCACGGTTGATGGCGAGCCAGCGGAGCTTATGCGCGCGAACTTCGCCTTCCGCGCGGTGGCCCTGGCTGCCGGCCAGCATGAGGTGGTCTTCAGCTATCGCCCGGCGACATGGGTGATGGCGGTGCCGATGTTCGCGGTGGGGATGCTGGTCGTGCTGGCGCTGCTGCTTTGGCCGAAGCGCACGCCCCCACGCGAGGGTCTGACGCCGCCCGGCGGCTCTACACCGCCCCGGCGGTGAGCTTTGCCATGAGTAGCTCGAAGAAGCGCGCGATGCGCGGGCGAACCGCCACCAGGCAGTTCGGCTCCCCATCACATTCCACCGTCAGCCCATCCTTCTCCACCGCCACGCAGGCCGGTTCATAGTCGCAGATCCCCGGCTCGATCACCATCGCGACAGCCATCGGGTCGTAGAGCGTCGGCGTGCGGCTCGGCCAGTGGGTCAGAAGCTCCGTCATCGCCTGCGCCAGAGGCACCCCCGCCTGCGCCAGCCGCTCCTGCAGGAAGCGGTCGAACTGCAGCGCCGCCGTCGCCTCCAGCCCCGCCATGCGAATTGGCGCTCCGGACTCAAAGAGCGCCTGAGCCGCGGGCACGTCCACCTTGATGTTATACTCCGGCACCGGGTGCAGGTGCGAGCGGTAGCCCGTCCAGACGCCGCCACCCATGATGACGATCTCCGCCACCTCATCGGCAAGCTCCGGGCGAAGCTCCAGCGCCGCCGCGATGTTAGACATCGGCCCCACCGGCACCAGCGTGATCTCGCCCGGACGCGCGGAGACCATCTCCACGATCAACTCGGGTGCCGAGCGCGGATCCGGCTCGTAGGCGAAACCCTCCGCCCATGGCGCCTGGTTGACGTCCTTGGGGTTCGGCACACCGTGCGCGAGGGGCACATCGTCTCGCCCCGCCAGCGCCAGCATCTTCGCCGCGATCCGAGCGCGGGCGGGAATGTCGCCGCTGACCACCGTGACGGCCTCCAGCGAAAGCTCATGGCTGGAAAGGATCATCGCCAGCGCGTAGGCGTCATCAATATCGCTGCCGATGTCGGTGTCGAAGATGATCGGAAGGGCCTCGTGCATCGCGACGTCACCTCGCAACATCCTGAAGCCTCTCTGCGCGGCAACCTTCGACGCGATGACGTCGGGACCTGCAGAGGCCGCGGCTGATCGGCGGGGAATGGCGGTTGCGGGGTGTACGGCAACGGCCTCTTTAACAGGATTCCGGCGCTGGCGCGCCGGACAGGACGGCGGCTGCGCCGCCGACAGGAAACGACGCAGGAAACGGCTGGATCATTGGTGACCGCAGAAAAGGCGAATTGCCGCCGGGCGTAGAGCCGCAGCACGCGTACAGGAGGCAGGCGGATGATTACCCGCGCCATCATCAACGCCCGCATCATAGACGGGACAGGCGCCGCGCCGATTGAGGACGCCACGCTCATCATCGAGGGGGAGCGCATCTCGGCGGTCGGTCCATCCGACGACGTAGCGGCGCCGAATGACGCGCAGATCATTGACGCCAGCGGGACGACGGTTCTGCCGGGGCTGATTGACGCGCACATGCACGTCGGCTGGGGCTTCGGACCGATCCGGCGGCTGCAGGAGTGCCTCCGGCGCGGCACCACCACCGTCGCGGACGTCACCGGCGGCCCCGGCGCGGTGAAGCTGCGCGAGGCGATCGAGCAGGACGTGGTTCGCGGCTGCGCGCGCTACCACGTCGGCTGTGTGGTCGGCTGCACCTTCGGCCACCTGCACCGCGAGGATGATCGTGTGGCGGGCGTGGACGCCGACGGGCCGTGGGAGGTGCGACGCGGCGTGCGGCAGATGGTGCAGGCGGGCGCGGACTTCATCAAGACCGCCTCCTCCGGCGGCTTCCAGTGGGCCACCGAGCGCGTGGACCAGCGCAATTACACGCAGGAGGAGCTTGACGCGCTCACCGATGAGGCGCACGCGTGGCACCGGCGAGTTGCGTCACATGCGCACACCCAGCCGGGCATCGGGATGGCGATCCGCGCGGGGGTGGACATGATCACGCACGGGTCATACATCGATGATGAGGGCCTGCGCGACCTGTCCGCGTCGGGGCTGTGGCTTGTGCCGACGCTCTACATCACCAGCGAGCGATCGTTCACGCGCGCAACCCTGCCGGCGCATATTTCCGAGCGGATGCGCGATGCACACCGGCCGCACCGGGAGGGCGTGGCGCGGGCGATCGAGCTTGGCATTCCGATTGCGGTCGGCACCGACGGCGGGCCGGGCGACGCGCAGTTCGAGCTGCAGGAGCTTGTTGCGTGCGGAATGACGCCGATGCAGGCGATTGAGGCGGGCACGCGCGTGGCCGCGGAGGCGCTGGGGATCGAGGCGCTGACGGGAACGCTGGAGGCTGGCAAGCGGGCGGATCTGCAGATCGTGCGCGGTGATCCGCTGAGCGACATCGCGATCCTCGAAGACGCGTCCGCCATCGCAATGGTGCTGCGCGACGGCAGGGCGCCGCTGGCCGAGATGGCGATCCAGTAACGCCCCTCAGTATTTCCCCGGAGGCCGCGTAGGGCGTGGGTGACCGATGCATGGAGGAATTCCCCGAGAAAAGCCGAACTGCGCACCATTGCGGGGCGTCTTTAAGAGTGGACCATGCCATCCTGCCACGAAAATCGGAGGCAGATCAGATGTCGGATGCCAGTCTTCCTATTCTGCCCACTGCGCCCATGCTGCCCACCACCAACATTGAGGGCCACGAGATCGGCCGGTTGGTGATCGGCACCAACTGGTTCCTCGGCTATTCGCACCAGAGCGCCGCAAAAAGTTCGTGGATCAAGCGCTATCAGGACGCGGAGAAGATCGCCAACGTGCTGGAGATCTGCTCCGCGGGCGGGATGAACGCATTCGTCTCCCCGATGAGCGAACTGATGAGCGAGGCAGTGCGCGTCCACGAGGAGCGTACCGGCCGCCATCTGATCCAGATCCTGACCCCTGCCGGGAAGACCACTGAGGAACTGATCGCCGGAATCGATCAGGCGGCCGAACTCGGCGCGGAGTTCTGCCTGCCGCACACCTCGTGGGTAGACGCGCGCATCAGCACCGCGCGCCAGGAGATCGAGGACTGGCCGCGCGTTGCCGAGCATATCCGCAAGCGCGGCATGATCCCCGGCCTCTCCACACACCGCCCGGAGGCCATCGTCGTCGGCGACGCCGCCGGCTACGACATCGCCACCTACATACAGCCACTCAATCCGCTCGGTTTCCTCTGCGCCGTGGAGACCGACTGGATGGTCGGCATCATCCACCGCACCCCCAAGCCGGTCATCTGCATCAAGCCACTCGCGGCGGGCCGCCTCAACCCGCACACCGGCCTCGGCTTCGCCTTCAACAGCATCAAGCCCATAGACGTCGTCTGCATCGGCATGCTCTGCGAGGAGGAGGCCGAGGAGGATCTGAAGATCGCCCGCGGTATCCTCGGAATGCCGACGGAGAAGGTGGAGCTGCAGTTCACGCGCTCCAAGGCAGCGCTGGCAGGCGAGTAAGACAGCGGCCGAAAAAAATCTCATCGCCAAATGAACCAGGCTTCTTCTTCTTCGTCTACGCAGATAGCACGGCCGGAGGGCGGGGATGGAGAGGTAAGCGGGAAGAAAGCAACGTGATAGTGCCGGCGGAGCGGTGGTCCCGCGCGGCGGAGGGATACAGGCGCACAGGAAGCGGTTCCGGCCAGAAGTAATGAGGCCCCCGGCTATCCCCCGGCCGGGGGCCTCTTCTTTAAGCGCCCTGCCAATCAGAGAGCCACGAAAGTCCCCACCTCCGGCGCCTCCACCGGGCTGTTCGCTTCGATGTACCTTCGCATCGCCTCAATCGCGTCCACATCGAGCGACTCGCGATCTGCTCCGTAGCGCTCCGGCACACCCTGCGTGGTGACGAACGCTACATCGAACTCGTCCTCATCCCGCACGTGCCGATCGCCGACGAAAAGTTCCTCGATGCGCGTCCCGGCGGCGTTCTCCACCTTCATGTAGCAGTTCAGGCCATAAGATCGCTTGACCCAGCCGCCCATCTGATTCCACGGGTCGCGCGAGAAGGTATGCTCGATGTTCTCCTCGAGCATCTCGCGCAGTTCACCGCCCGTAAGTGTGCAGGTGGAGACCGGCGGGTTCACCGGGATGATGTTCCACAGGTCGCCGAGGGTGATCGGCCCCGGCTGTACCGGCGCCCCGTAGCGCCAGCCGTTGGAAAACGCGAGTTGCGCGCCGGTGCAATCGAGCAGCGAGCGTAGCAACAGGTTGTCCATCGTCGACTCGAGCGCCTTTGCCCGGTAGAGCGGAGTGCGCGTCTCGCCGATGACCTGCGCAAGGTGGTCGGCGTCGGGCGCGGTGATCTCGCGCACCATCCCCTGAAGCTCCCAGTCGGGCTCAATATCACCGCCGACGATGATCAGGTCATGCTCCCACGAAACGATCTTCCCATTGTCGATGGTGCAGTCCAGCCGCCCGAGGAACGAGCCGTGGCAGCCGGACTGGAAGACGATGGTGTCGTCCACCTCCACCGGGCGATAGAGGCGGTCGTGGGTGTGCCCCGAGAGCAGCACATCTATGCCATCAACCTTCCGCGCGAGCTTCACCTCCTGCGGGAAGCCCAGGTGCGAGACGAGCACGATCAGGTCGCAGGCCTCCTCGCCACGCAGGCGCTGTATCTCCGGCCCAAGCTCCTCCGCGCCGATGGTCATGCGGACGCCCTCAGAGAAGTGGTCCGGCATCGTTTTGTCTACGATCACCGCAGCGATGCCGATCACGCCGATTCGCAGGCCCGCGCGCTCGATGACCATCGATGGCTGGAACACGCGCTCGCCCGTCTCGTCGTCATAGCAGTTGATCGCGAGCAGCGGGTGGTTCATCTCGGCGGCGATCTCCTGCAGATGCTCCGGCCCCCATGCGAACTCCCAGTGCGCCGTCCATGCCTCAAGCCCAAGCTCGTTGACGATCGGCACCACGTCCCGACCCTTGCTCTGCACGGCGGCATGAGTCCCGTGGATCGTGTCGCCGCAGTCGAAGAACAGCATATTGCCGCCGGTCTCTTTGCGCACCTCATCCACGATGCGCTTGATCCGCGGAAGCCCTCCGGCGGGTGCGAATGTCGCGCGGCCATCGCTCCAGAACAGCTCCAGGTGCTGGTCGAGATAGCTGTGGCTGTCATTGAGTTGCATGATCGTCAGGTCCGTCTGTGACATCTCCGCCACCTCTCTTTCGCCGTGTTGTGCGTCACTCGCTGCCGCCGCTGGTGAAGAGCAGCACGCCAGCGTTCACTGTCAGCAGCGCCAGCACTATCCAGTTGAAGGTATCTCTCGGGACGCGCTCGTAGATCTTGATGCCGACCCATGCACCGATCAGCAGCGCCGGGATCGCGACCGCCGCCTCAACCGCAAGTGACGCGGTGGCATCGCCGGTGTAGATCACCGAGGCGACGCGGTAGGGCATCAGCGTGCCGAAGAACGCCGTGAAGGTCGCCTTCATGCGGGAACTCTCCCACAGACCCGCGGCCAACATGAAGGTTCCGTAGAGGATCATCGGTGGCCCGGGGATCGCCACCGCGCCGCCGAAGAGTCCGGCGAGCGCCCCCGCGATCACTGCCGTCGGCCATCCCGGATTGAGGTTCTTGCCCTCCAGCCAGTTCTTCACCGCGTCGCTCTGCTTCATCGTCGCGATGATAACCACCGCCAGCAGCAGCACGATGCCGATGGCGATGCGCAGCGTCTGCTCATCCCACTGCTCGAAAAAATAGATGCCGATTGGCATGCCCGCTGCGAGGCCGATGACGGGAACGATCCAGTCGCGCCAGTTGAAGTCCTCGCGGACGCTCCACCAGACGCGGAAGTTGGCGATGACTGCGACGATGCTGAAGATGACGGAGGCGGACTGCGGACTCCGGAAGAGGGGCATCACGCCCATGGTGACCTGTGCGAGCCCGAAGCCCGCTATACCATGGACTGCCGAAGCAACGAGTATGACCAGCGACGTGTAGAGGGTTTGCAGCCACTCAATATCCATCCCCGAACCTCCCTCGCATACCTGCGAGGAAGCCTTCGCGAGGGGGCGATGCACTCCTGCCGGCCGGCTGCCTCAGTTATCCCCGCGCCACCGGAGGGTGCTGTAACGCTCCACGAGCCCCTCAAGGCGTCGGACGCACCGGCGCTTGAAGTCGTCGGATCGGCCGGAGGCGAGGAACTCAAGCGCGCTTGACAGGTCCACAAGCTCCGCCCGCGCCTGCCAGTCTTCCGGCAGCGTCGCTCCGCCCTGCTCAAGCCCCTGCCGCACGTGCTCCCACAGCTCTCGCGGCGCATGGCGCAGGAGGTTGCCCACGTCCATCCAGCGCGTGCCTGCATGAGCGAACTCCCAGTCAAGCACCGCCGCGATGCGCCCGTCGCGAACCACGATGTTCGGCGGGTTGAAGTCGCCATGTACCAGCCGCGGGTCGCTCAGTCCGTCGCGCAGGTGCAGCGTCTGCTCAATCATTCGGGCGGTGGCGTCGGCCAGTTCTTCGCCCAGCCACGCTCGAACATCGTCGCGGCCCAGCATCGTGGCGGTGAAGTCGCCCTCGGGGAAGTCGAACGCCGTCACCGATCCATCGGCCTCGATCCATCCAGCGCAATCGAAGCGGCGCGTCTGCAGCCGGGCAATGACCTCGCCCGCCTGGAGCAACTCGTGGGGATTGCACTGCAGGGGACGCCCCGGGATGAACTCCAACGCGATCCAGTCGCTGTCGGCGGAAAGCACCTTCGGCACCGGCACAAGCTCGCCGGCCATCTCGATCAGATGGGCCTCACGGGAAGCGTTGCGAGCACTGAGCAGCCGAAGCACGCAGTCGCTTCCGTCGGACAGTAGCAGGCGGTAGTTGCTGTTGCTCTTCCCGCCGGGAAGCAGATCGCTTGAGACGATCGCGCGGTCGCCGAGGAAATCAGCAATCTGCTCAGGAACCAGCGGCCGGTGGGGGTGCCGGCGATCTCGCCCGCCGCCGGTCACTCTCCGATCACCGTGTTCGTCAGCGCGATGGCAGCAACGCGCGCGCCGTCCTCGCGGGCAAGGATGCGCACCGTGTGCTCGCCCGCCGCCAGCGTCACACTCGGTCCCCGTATCCACTGCCAGACGCCCATGCGCGGGTCGTTGCCCAGCATCACCGATTCGCGGTCGTTAATCTGCCCGTAGAACGAGTTGCCCTTGTCGTCGAGCCACCAGCAGTGCGCCAGCAGCGTGTACTCGCCCGCCTCAGGCACCGTGAGCGTCCACATCGCCGCGCCCGCGTCATCGGTTGCCGCCCACGGGTCGGTGTTGAAGCGCACCTCGCGCGGCACGTGGATGAAGCTCATGCCATCCGCGTCACCGAGCGCGAACGGCGCCTCCAGCGTAGCGGCATCTGCCGCCGCCTCCTCGCGCACCAGCCTCGGGACTACATGCACGACGAACCGGCGCGCCTGCGTCTGCTCCCCGCAGGCGATCTCCAGCAGCGAATCCGCCGCGCATGGCGCCATCTGTCCCTCGGGGCAGGCGCTGAGCGTCGCGGTCACAGTCTCGCCCGGCGGGATCGTCAGTGTCGCAGGTTCGCAGACAATCCGCAGACCCTCTGCCGAGCCCCGCAGCATCGCCTCCACCGGCTCACTCGTGGTATTGCGCAGCCGCACCTGGCCGCTCCACGGTTCGTCTACGCCGCAGACCACCGTGCCCTCGGGCAGCTTCACCTCCAGCGGCGTGATCCGCGGGCGCAGATGAGCGAGCGACGAGTAGGCCCACGCGCAGGAGCGCGAACCCGGCCGCGTCATCCCCATCAGTTCCTCTGTCAGCCAGCCGAACCACTCGTCGCCGGTGTAGCGGTAGGGATAGCTAAGGCCGCCGACGCACTGGTCGGTCGCGCCGTAGCTCGTCTTGCAGCTTGGCGCCTGCTTGTACCAGAAGCGCGCCGGTGGGCCCATCGGCTCAGTGGTCAGCCACTCGCCGATGCCGAGGCACATGCGCATCGCACGCTCTTCGCCGGTCGCCTCGTAGAAGCGCCCGAGGCCACGCCCGACGATCCCGTGCATGAACGCCGTCCCGCCCTCGTAGGATGGCTGCTCGGAGATCGGTACGCTCACCACTCCGCGCACCGGGTCCTGAATCGTCCCGAACCAGTCGAGGATGGTATTACCCGCATCTTTGAAGCGCTCATCGCCGGTGAGCCGGTAGAGACTTGAGAGCGCGATCAGCGTCCATCCCGGCCCGCGCTCCTGTCCGCCTGCTCCGTAGCGATCGTTCGCCACCGTCCAGATATACCACTCGCCCATCGCGCGAGCAGTCTCCTCCGCGCGCACGTCACCCGTCAGCAACCAGTAGTCAAGTACGCCCTCCACCCACGAGTGGCCATTGCTCGCGCCCATGACGCAGTGGTCGGGGAACCAGCCCTCGTCCACTATGTGCTTGCTGTTATGATGGTGCGGCGCGCCGATCAGGTACTCCCGCCCCGGCGCCCAGTGGTAGCAGTCAACCGCCTCGTAGTGCCGCGCCGCCTGCTCCCCGATCTCAAAGAACCGCCGGTCGCCCGAGCGGAACCACTCGATCAAAAAGCCGTGGTGGTGGTCATACTCCTGATTGCTCCAGAAGGTGTAGCTTGGCCCGTAGCCCCACTCAAATGTGTCATCGCCGAAGTTCTCCATCCCGTACTCTTTGCGTGCCTCGCGCTTGCTCATGTAGCCGCTATACATCCGCTCCATCCCGGCCTCGTAAGCGGGGAAGCGCACCTCGTCGCGAGCGGGAATCTCACCCAGCGCGAGAGTGCACGTCGCGTACTGCGGATCGGGGGCGGCCATCAGCCTGTCGCGAAAGGCCTCGAAGCCGCCGGCAGATGACGCGTCGCCGCCATCGGGGCCAAAGCCGATCATCACCTCATGCGTGATTGCCTCACCCTGGTAGAGCACGAACGATCCGTCGCTGAACTGCGTGTGACTGTCCATCGGGATCAGGTCGAGTGCGATGCGGCCATCGCCCACCTCGACCGCCTTCGGCCACTTCTCCCACCACCAGCGCGTGGCGACCGACAGCGCCGGGCCATCGCTGAGCCGCGCAAAGCCCAGTGTGCGGGCAGCCCCGGAGTCGGCGCCATCGGCCGTCACTGTCGCCTCATCAAGCTCAAGCTGCCGGCAGGCCGCCGAACTGCCTGAGACAGGGGCCTCCTCGCCCCAGACGAACGCCTGCGCTCCATCGCCCGCCCACGGGCAGGGCATGTTCAGCCGCACCTGCCGGAGCTTCTGCGTCTCCGAGTCCTCCTTGTGCGTGAAGACGTAGCTCAGGCGCGTCATCGGCGAGTTCGCGTAGAACTCCTGGATCATGTCGAACTCCAGCAGCGTCGAGCCGTCCTCGGCGGTATGTCTCCCGATGCGCCGGATCACCGCCCGCAGCGGCCCGACCTCGATGATCTTCGTCTCCGTCACCTCGCCGAGCGCCGAGGAGTACTCCGTGCCATCCTCGCCGGTGACCAGCGCTGCCCACGGTTCGTCGCCGATCATCTGTGTGCCATCCAGCAGCGCGCTCTCCACCAGCGTCCCGCGCGTGGTGCTGAGCGTCACATCGAGGGCGCCCGTGCCGATCTCAATCTGTCCCTCGCGAGGAACCACTGTGACTGCCGCCGGATGCGTCGCCGACGGGCGCACCTGCGAGCCGAACTCGACGGTATACTGCGCGCCTGCGCCGGCCCCAACGGACGCCGGAAAGCTCACCAGCGCGAACATGACCGAGCCGTCCGGCCAGTAGTTGAGCGCGCGCGCCTGCACCGGGACTTCGTTGTCCTGCGGGTCGAGCACGCGCAGGTTCTGCGTGGATGTCAGCGTCCCGTAGGCGAACGGCAGGCCCTGCGTGGCGATCTCACCCGAGCGCATCACACCCGCGTGATCGGTGACCGCCACGGCGAACGCATCGCGAGCGGGCTCGTCACCCGGCTGGTAGCACGGCGGCGCGATCGCGACCTGTTCGCGCACCGGCTGCCGTTCGACCAGCTCCCGCGGCACCAGCGCGATCTCCGCGATGCGCACGGTCTCCATCCCATCACGCGTCGCATCGAGGCGGATCTCATCGCCGCCATTGATCTGCACAGGCCCGAGGACCGCGCTCCAGTCACCGTAGTCGTCGGCGGTCATGCGAACCTCGCCGACCTGCCTGCCGCCCACCGACAGCCGCAGCCGCGACTGCCCGCTGTGATCGTCGCGCAGACTGATGGCGGCATAGTACGAGCCGCCCTCGCCGGTGAAGGGGCGGCTGAGCGAGCCCTGGTCGGCAGCAATCTCCATCGCGCCATCGACTTCCGCGAATCCATCCGCGGCCATCTGCCGCCCGGCTACGCGCTGGATGCCGGGGAATACCTCCACGCCCGCCCAGAAGACTTCGGTCAGGAAGGGCTGGTCCGTCGCCTGCCGGTCGCGCACCTGCAGGGAGACCTCGACCTCGTCCTTACCACGGACCGCGCGGGAGATGTCAACGACATAGAACCGGCGGTCGGCCGGCCGCGGGTTCATCCCAAGCACATCCAGCTCCCAGACCTGCTCGCCATCCACGAGCACCTCGCAAAAGCGCATGTCGGTCTTGCGGTTCTCAAACGACCCGACGCGGCGATCGCCCTCCATCTCGAGGTCCAGCCCGCCGCAGTAATCGTCGGAGACGTAGAAGCGCAGGTAGCAGCCGCCCTCGGCGGGGACGGCGACCGTTCGGCTGACGCGCCCGAACGCGCCCGCCTCGGAGGCCTCGTGCGGGTGGGAGATCGTGAAGACCGCGCGCCGGTCGGACTTGCCGGTGAACTGCCCGCGCGACTCAAAGCTCCAGCCTTCACGGTCCAGCGGCCAGGCGCCGCCCGCGGTCGGCTCGGGCAGCAGGTCGGAGACGCTGCGACGGTAGCACTCAGGCACGGCGCTCGCTCCTTCCGGCCAGTCGGGGGAGTGTGAGAGCGCGTAGGCGACGAGGTTCTCCAACATCTGCGCGCCGGCGCCCTCAGGCCCGGCGCCATCCTGGAACCAGTGATACTCGGGGATCATCTGCGTCAGGATGATCCGCCCCGCGCCATGCTCAAGCTCGATGAGGCCGTAGTGCGGGCCATCGCTGGCGGCGGGGCCATCATCCCAGCCCTGCTGCTTCCCGGTGCTCACCAGCGGCAGCCAGCCCTCGCCGAGGTCATACCAGGCGCGGTAGATGCTGCCGCCATGCACGTTCACCATCATCTCGCGCGTGAGCTCATTCGGCTCGTGGAAGATCGGGTGCTCGGGCGTGAGTATCTCGCCGAACTGGTAGGCGCGATCATTCGCCGCGGACGACGGCAGCCACGCGTCGCCCTCATTGTTGCGCATCCCCAGCAGCACTCCGCCGCTCTCGATGAAGCGCAGAAGCTTTTCCGGCGCATCGGCGATGAGGCGGCGGTCGGTGTCCATAGCGCTGACGATGACCGTGTAGTCGAAGACGTTTACGTCGCCGGACTTGTAGTCACGCCACTCGGCCTGGTCGAAGGGGATGCCCAGCGCCTCAAGCGCGGACGCGGTATGCCCGCCGCCCATGAGCAGCACGCGCGGCTCCGCAGCAAGGGCGGCGCTCGCAGCAAAGATGGCGATGACCGCGAGGGTGAGTGTGCGCTTCATGAGGGGTTCCTCCAATGATGTGCAAACGTGCGACGGCGGTGCGCGCAGCGCAGGTCTTCAGGTGACGATAAGGTCGCCCGCTAAAGCGCCAGCCGCCGTCCGTCCTGCAGATCGAAGTGCGCGACCTCGCCATCCTCCCAGACTGCGCAGGTGCGCCGCCGCAGTGCCTCATCGGGCGCGAGCGGATATGTTACCGTGCCGGGGTTGACATGCACAAGCTCCCCGTGCCGCGCCACCGATGGCACGTGCGAGTGTCCCGTTAGCAGAAGGTCTATCCCCCACCTTTGCGCGAGCGGCACAAGTTCCTCGGGCGGCTGGATGTGCCCATGCGCCACGAGGATCCGCAGACCCTCCACCTGAGCGAAGACATAGGGGCTCTGCAGCGGCACATCGAGCACAAGCTGGTCTACGTCCGAGTCGCCATTGCCGCGCGCGATCAGCACGGGCGTCTCGCTGGCGTTGATGCGCCCTGCAAGCGCCATCGGGTCGTAGCCTTCAGCGGGCGCGAACTTTGGCCCGTGGTAGAGCACGTCGCCGCAATGCACGATGAGGTCGCTGCCGGACAGCGCGACCTCCATCGCGCTGTCCCAGCCAGCGAGGTTCCCGTGCGTATCCGCGATGATCCCGATCTTCATCCCTGCGCCCCTCCGATGGTGAAGCTCGTTCGCAGGGGCGGTCGCCCGGGTAGCGACAGGATAACCTCATACTTTCCTATCGGAAGCGAGCCACCGCCACCGCCCAACACCGAGAACGCGACCCAGCCATTACCGGCCTCGATCTCCCGTGCGAGCGAGTCAACTCAGTGCCGTTGCGCATCCACACTGCCTCCGCTGTGCCGGCGGCCTGATCTCGGTAACGGTAGAAGGCCGCAACTTTCGCGGCATCATTGAAGGCGCTGGTCACTCCGGCCGGCTGGCCATCCACCACTTCGCGGCAGATCACCACGTCGCTGGCTTGCGCGGCCGGGGCGGGCGCCGGAGCAGGCGTGGGCTGAGACGGGGCCGGTGCGGGCTGCGGAGACGGCGCTCCCGCAGATGTGCGGGTCGCCACCCATCGGCTCCCGGTCGTGTGGCTCACGGGGCAGTCGAAGGTGCCG
>JAAYJW010000020.1 GCA_012522765.1 candidate division WS1 bacterium
ATGCCCGCGGAGTTCGAGGGCCGGGAGATCTACCTCTACTTCGGCGCGGTGGACGAATCGTGCTGGGTGTACGTCAACGGGCAGCTTGCCGGAGAGCACATCTTCCGGGAGTCGAACGACTGGAACACGCCCTTTGAAATACGCATCGACCCATTCCTCGACCCGGCGCAAAATCGGCAGCAGATCCGCGTGCGCGTGGAGGACCGTAGCGGCGCGGGCGGCATCTGGAAGCGCGTGTGGCTGGTGTCGCGCATGCCGCAGTGACGCCGCTTGTTCAGCGCATCCCCGGCAGGTCAAGTTGCCCGGTATCGCCGGGAGCGGCGCGGCCGTAGCGGCCACCACCTCCCGCGCGCAGCGGTAGCGTGCCCTCGCGCGCCTGGATGATCATCTCGGCGATGCGCCCGCCGACGCATTGCGCAAGCTCCTCCGGCCCCGCCTCGTGCAGCACCGCCATCTCCGAGCCGAAGCGGTTGATGAGCTTGCTGAGCGTCACCGCCCCCACGCCCGGTACAAACTGCAGCGGCACCTGGTACTGATACGGCGGCCGATGCGAGGGCATCCGCGGCTCCTCGCTGTCGGCGATCTGCACGATGCGGTCGAGCACCCCGCGCGTGATCTTCTCCGAACCGCAGCTTTCGCAGACGAGCACCGGCGGCATGCCGCGCGCGATCTTCTCGCACTCCTCGCAGAAGGTCCGGTGATACTTTCCGAGGCGCGGATCGAGGCCGAAGTTGGCCTCCACGCGGCGGCCATCCTGCCGCAGCAGCGCGAGCCGAAGCTCCTCAAAAGTCGGGGCGGCCATCTCGATGATGTTGTACTCCCGCCCGATCTTCGGCAGTGAATGCGCGTCGGAGTTCGACAGGAAGGTCTTGCCCGCAAGCTCCTCGATGCGATCGGCGAGGAAGCTGTCGGCGGAGAGCCCAAGCTCAATCGCCGGAATGTCATCCCAGCGCTCGCCGAACATCTCCGACATCCGCTCGACGCAGGAACCGTAGGGGCTGCGGTGCGGTGTGAAGCAGTGCGCCGGCACGAAGAGCGCGTCGAATGTGGTGGCGATCTCCAGCAACTCAGCCGCCGGCATTCGGCAGGCCTGCGAGCTTAGCTCGAGGTTCGTCACGTGGCGCCCCATCTCGGCGGAGAAGCCCTCAAGCGCCTCGACCGTGGGGAAGTAGCTAACATGGTGCGACTGCCCGCCGGCGGTCTCGTAAGTCTCGAACTCCGCGGCAGGAATGACCGTCACCTGCTCGCGGTAGCGCAGGCCGCCGCCGGGCTGCTCGACCATCTCCCCCGTCTCGACCAGCGCGCGGATGTCATCGAGCACCGGCGGCGAGGCACAGTCCACCACGCCCACGATCTCGATGCCTTTGCGGTCGGCACACTCGGCGGCGATGTTCTCAAAGGTCAAGTCGCGCGCAGCGGTTATCTTGACGGGCCGCCCGCTGCCGGAGCGGCCGATATGCACGTGCAGGTCAGCGACAAAGAGCATCGTATCATCCACCGGTGAAAGATTCGAAGTGATCGGGCGCGGGCTGATGGTGCACGTCGCAGGTTACTCGGCCGCCTCCCATGCTTCGCGCCAGAGCCGCAGACTCTCGGCGCGCGTTGCCCAGACATCCGCCGGGCGGCGATCATGCAGGCCGGGGCAGACCTCGATGGTCGAGATGCCGTCGAAACCGCGCCCCCTCAGCGCCCCGGCCGCCTCCGCGTAGTCGAGCGTTCCGGTCCCGAGTGGCATGTGCGCATCGCGGTCGCCGGGGTTGTCATGCACGTGGACCTCGATGATCGGCGCGGCGAGGCGCGCGATGTTCTCGGCCACGCTCATGCAGCCGAAGTAACCCGCCCCGTGTCGGCGCAGGTTCAGGTGTCCGATGTCCACCAGCATTCCCCAGCGCGGGTTGTCGAGCACAGGCCGCAGGTCCTCGGCGAACTCGGCAAGCGCCTCCCCATCGATAGGAAAGTCCTCGATCCCGAAGAGCACGCCGGTCTCCGCGCCGACCTTGTCCACCATGAGCAGCGTCTGCACCATCCCCGCGGCATCCCAGCGCCTGCCGAACGGCGTCCACATCTGGCTGCCGTCGAAGGTAGTCGCGTACAGGCGCGGACCAAGTCGCTCAAGCAGCCCCTGCAGCAACTCGGAGGGGAACTGCGTGACCGCTGCGTGGATGGTCACCGGCATCGCGTGCTCGTCGAGCAGCGCGTTCAGGTCGGCAAGCTCGGCTTCGTCGAGGCCGAGGATCTGCCGGGGCTGCATGGAGATTGCCTCGAAGCCCTCGTCCAGCAGTTCCTCGACAAAGCTTACGAGCGTGCGCGGAGGTTCGAGCCAGTTCCAGACTGCGACGCCGCACTTCACGTTGCCTCAGCTCCTGAGTTGGATAGTCGTGGTGGTGCTGAGCGATGGGCCGATACGGCACCTCGGCTGCATAGGAGACGCCTCTGCCCGGCCGTCTGGCTGTCACCTTTATATACATCTCGGAATGCGGCGGTTTGCCGGTGGAGGGGCCGCACGAGGGCAGGTTGCGAAGCAAGCTGCACGAGGTCGGCCCTATACGGTCGTCTCAATGGCATTGGACTGAACAACCGAGTGGGCCGACCTCGCCGCAATGAACGGCGATTGGGGCTCGTGCGGCCCCTCCCCCACCGCGACTGCTTCCACTCAGTTCCCTCTTCAACTGCACAACATCTGGCCACATTGCGACAGGGAAGCGAGCTATCCACCTGAACGACGTCGCCGGGCGCGAGCCCGAGAGCCCGCAGCCCGGCGATGATGTCGACCTGTGCGACGATTGTTTGTCCGGCGTGATCGTGCGGCACCTGTGCCTCCCGCTCAGAATGTGCCTGAGGCGCCGATAGCTACGCGGTCCTCCCAGTCGAAGGTGGAGGCGAGGTCGAGTTGGAAGCCGCCCAGGTCGAAGCCGAGGCCGAAGGTCGGTGCGTCATTACCGTAGCCGAGACGAAGCGTCACGACATCGCAAAGTGGCTTTGAGATGCCGACTGCGATTTCGCAGCCGACGTCGTTGGCCTCAAAGATGTTATGAGCATCCACCGCGATGATGGAGCCGTCGGAGGCGGTGTGGGCGAAGCCCAGATCCACGGACGGGTCGATCTCGGCGCTGATCTGCTGCGGGTTGCCGAGAGCGTCGTCGAGTTCGAGATCGAAGCTCGGGCTGGTGAGGTTGCGGCCCACGAGGCCGAAGCGGTTTCTCGCGTCAGGGCTGTAGAGCACACCAAGGTCCACGGTGTAGGAGGTGTCGGCATCGCTATCGGTGACATTATCGGAGGTCACCACGGGGTTGGGCACCACGGGCCTTGCGGCGGTACCCTCCGCGTTGGCGAGCGACAGGACCGCGGCGCGGGCGGTGATGCCCACGTTCCAGGGGCCGGAGACGTTCCGGCCGTAGCCAAGACCGGCGCCGGCCTGCCCGGCGGCGTCTGCGGTCCAGTCCACCACTTCCGCGCCGATGTTCTGCGTGTAATTGAGCACGCCGTTGCCGGCCGCCATGGCCCAGTAGCCGAGGGCGAACTGGCTGAACTCGAGGGTGCCGATGGCCCCGATACCACCCTCGACCGGAATGCCACTGTTGCGCTCCGCGACTTCGCGTATCAGGTCGAAGTCTTCCTCGGACAGCTCGTCCTCATCGCCGAGGATGTCGGCGACATCAAGCAGGTCCTGGATGGTGTCTATGTTCTGCGATGCCCCGCCCACTGCTCCGTAGATGCGGAAGCCGCTGTTGTCGGCGAGAGCCGCCGGGTTCCAGTACAGCGCTGTCCCGTCATCTGCAACCGCTACAAAGGCCCCGCCCATTCCGGTCGCCGCGGCTCCGATCACGGAACTCATCGTCGCCTGAACGCGTGCAGCATTCTCCTGCGCCGACGCAACCCCGATACAACCTGCGATCACTACCAGGGTTAGTAGAACCCGCGTGGCATTTCGTCTCATCTTCTGCTGCCTCCCTCTGACAGTGTGATGACTATGCGCCATCAGGACGACGGAACCGACGCTGGTTCCGGGGGCCTGCTGATGCCTATCCGACTTCAGTCGAGACTCGTCAGGCCCGTCGCCTCCGGATAGCGCGCCCGAAGCAGCAGCGCCTCAAGTATGCCGCGGTTGTCCTGCGGGTTCTCCACGCACTCCACGATGCGCGCGTGGTCGAGGCCGTTGATGCGATCGTTCATCGCCTTGAGCATGTCCATGCAGTTAGTCAGCGCGCGCTCGACCGGCATGCGCTCGGGGTTGAGGTCGAGGCCGAAGTGCTCCTGGAAGCCGCACATCTTCAGCGCGTACAGAGCCGCCTCAGTCTGCTCCGGGTACACAACGCCTACGTTGAGGTCCTGATCGTAGTTGCCCATCGGCTGCGAGTTCCAGTGGGTATGCCCGAGGCGGCCATACTCGCAGACGAGGCTGAAGGCGTAGGCGAGGTCCTCGTAGGCCATCAGCATGTGACCGACTTCGGGGTTGAGGCCCATCAGGGCGGTGCCGCCGTCGAGGATCGTGCGGTTCTCACTGCTTCCGAGGAGCGACTCGACCTTCTGGCAGAGCAGCAGCGCCTCGGAGGTGGTCCCGTACATGATGTTCGGGCGCGGCTCGTAGGGCTTGGGCTCGATGCAGATGCGCACTCCCGGCACCGCGTCCATGGCCTCGGCGAGACCCTCCGCGAAACGGTCTCGCGCGGCGACGTGATTCTGCCCGAAGGTGTTATCGAAGCCGTCAATGCCGGGCCAGACGATCGAAAAGTCCGTCTCCAGTTCGATGTTCAGTTGCAGGGTGGTGATCGTGCGGTCAATGGCCGCGCGGCGGGCCGACTCGATCGGCGAAGACAGCGAGCCGAACTCGAAGGGCGCCTCGTAGAAGAGATTCGGCACGAGCGTTATGAGCCGCAGGCCGGTGTCCGCGCGCACCTGCTTGAAGAGGTCTATGTTGTCCTCGTTCACCTCATTGGGGTAGTGCGCCTCGATGCCCACGAGCCCCTGATCCATCATACCGACAGCGATCTCCAGCCGCTGCTCCATCGGGATGTCGGGGGCGTAGCGGTCGTGGAAGCGGCCACCTCCGGGGGCGAAGAACCACACGCCCGCGGTGAACCTGAGGTCAAGCTCGAAGCTCTCGAGGTGCTTGACCAGTTCCTGCCCGGATCGCCGCACCTTCTGCCCGTTCAGATCTCTGATCGGCATCATCATCACCCTGTTCTGCCCCTCGCCTGCAGTTTCCACCGCGAAGGCATGGAGGCGGCATATATGCACTCGCCGTTCAGCGCGGCAATTCTCCGCCGCATGACCGGCACCTTCCCGGTAGCGGAGGAAGTACCGTTGATTGCGGCGAATGTTGTCTCATCAGCCATCTTCGAAGCACAGGAGCACTACCGTGCCACGACGCGAAGAGACCTTCACGTATGAGGAACACACACGTATCCGCGGCGCTATCGGCCAGCGGACGCTTGCCAGCGTGAACGAGATCCCGCAGTTCCACCTGCGCACACTGGTGGACATGGAGCCGCTGGTGGCCTACCGCGAGCAACTCAAGGGTAGCGCCGACCCCGTCCCCACCTACAACGACCTGAGCATCAAAGCGGTCGCGGTCGCCCTGCCGGAATACCCGCGCTTCAACGCGTGGTGTGGCGATGAGGGCATCAAGCTGCTCGACGCGGTGAACGTCGGCTTCGCGGTGGGCACCGACCAGGGCGTGCTGCTGCCGACTGTCCATGACGCCGACCGCAAGGGCCTGAGCGAAATTGCCGCCGAGACGAGCGAGATGATCGAGATGGCGCGCAAAGGCCGCCTGCGGGCGTCGCTGCAGATGGGCGCCGGCTTCACGATCTCGAATCTCGGCCCCATCGGCATCGATTCCTTCGCGCCGATCATCAGCCCGCCACAGGTCGCGATCCTCGGCATCGGCTCAATCAAACCACAGCCGATGGTCATTGATGGCGAGATCGTTGCCCGGCGTGCTGCGCACCTGACACTGGTGATGGACCATCGCGCGGCCGACGGCGCCGATGGCGCGGCGTTTCTCGCCGCGCTCGCCGAGGTATTCACGCAGCCGCAGCGTCTGGAGCAGTGACCGTGGAGCAGGCGAGCGCGGTCGAAACGCTCTGCGATGTCGTGGCTCTCGGCTCGGCAATGGTCGAGATTACCCCGTCCGAGATGGGCCGGCCCCTGAGCGATGTGGAGGGGATGACGCCGTTGCCCTCTGGAGCGGCGTCAAACTTCGCCTCAGTCCTCGCCTCACTGGATGTGCGGGTGGAGCTGATGTCGCGCGTGGGCGATGACGAGCTGGGCCGCTGGCTCGTAGACAGGCTCGGCGGGCGCAACATCGGGACGCGCTTCGTGGACACCGTCGCGGGCCAGTTGACGCCGGTGTCGCTGGCATGGATGGATCAGGGCGGGGCGAAGACCTTCTACTTCTACCGCTTCCCCGGCTACAGCGACCCACTGGCAACGCTGACCGCGAGCGAGATCACATCGGAACAGGCGGCGGCCGGCAGGATCTTTGACTTCTCTGAAGCGGCAATACGGTCTGAGCCGCTGCGTTCGGCAGCACTACGGGCCGCGCGGCTTGCCACCGAGGCGTCGCGGGAGGTCTGCTTCGCGGTCAACTACAGGCCCTCGGCATGGCGAGGCACCTCCGAGGACGATACTGCGGAGATTCTGCGGACCGCCTGCGGCGCCGCTCACATTGTTGCCATGAACCGCGATGAGGCGCAATTCGTCACAGGTAGAGCTGAAGTGGCGGACGCTCTCGAAGACCTCAAGGCAATGGGCCCGACCCTCATCGCCGTGACAGCCGGGGACGAAGGCGCCTGGGTGCTCGCGGAGGGGAGCACTATTGAGGTGCCCCCGAGGCGCGTTAATGTTTTGTACGATATCGGTGCGGGGGATACTTTCCATGCGGGGCTGCTTGCCGCGCATCTTGCGGGAATGCATGCGGAACGTGCGGCACGGTTTGCGTCCGATGCCGCCGCACTTCGGATCAGCCGCGCCGCCGCTGCCCCCAGTCCGACCTTTGACGAGATAACGGCGCTGGGAGACAAGCGTTTCTGACGGCGCCCGCGCCAAAGAGCTGCATGAGCGTCCGGCAGAGTGGCGGTGTGGGGCCGTTTATTGCGAACTGCTTTCTTAGGTGGCGAAACGACCCCGAAAAGCCACTGAGATGGAATGATCCGACCACAGCTTTTTCGCGTCTCATGGACTGTCACGTAAGAGGCAATACCTGTTGCGGTTCGCGACAAGCTCTGGTATGATAAAGCTTCACAAATGACCCGTTAACGAGAGTTTCATGCCTGCCGGATTTCATAGAACCAAAAACATGGCTTCAATGGCGAAGCTATCGGAGGTGTCGTTTCTGGACCCGCGAAGGATCGTAATAGTGGAAGATGATCCACAGTGCAGCAAGTTGGTGGCCACCAAGCTCGAGGCCGAGGGCTTTGACGTCGAGGTGGCCCAGACGGGTGAAGAGGGTCTCGAGGCAGTGGAGGCGGATATGCCCGACCTGCTGCTGCTGGACCTTATCCTGCCTGGTATTGACGGTCTTGAGGTATGCCGCCGCATCCGGCGGAAGTACGACCTCCCGATCATCATGCTGACGGCCAAGGACGACGAGATTGACGCCGTAATCGGCCTTGAGGTCGGTGCTGACGACTACATCACCAAGCCGTTCGGGACCCGCGAGCTTGTGGCGCGCGTACGGGCGATGCTCCGGCGCGTGAAGATCAACCGGGAGCACACTGAGCCGCTCGAGCAGATCGCCTACCCGGAGCTTGAGATTGACATCCCGAGGCGGAGCGTGACTGTGCAGGGCGAGGTCGAGCACCTGACGCCGAAGGAGTTCGGCCTCCTCGTCTATCTCGCATCGAGGCCGAACGTGGTCTTCACGCGCGAAGAGATCATCCGCGACATCTGGGGGCGCACCGATGGTGGCGGCGATCTGCGCACCGTAGACACGCACATCAAGCGCCTGCGCCGGAAGATCGAGGAGAACCGCGCCGTGCCGTGGAGCATCGCCAC
>JAAYJW010000221.1 GCA_012522765.1 candidate division WS1 bacterium
ATGGCCCCGAGATCGTGACCGACCACAAGCCCGAGAGCTACAAGAAGCATCAGGAGACGGTCAACGCGGGCACGGTGCCGAGCCAGGACGTCATCAACCGGCACATTCAGATGAAGGGCGAGGACTACCGGCTGGAGATCGCCGGTGAGCACCCGGTGGAACGCTTCCGAGTGCATGATGCGGCAGTGGTCTGAACTCCGAGGATCAGGTGGGGGTTATCCGATAGGGGCGCGGGATTCGTCAGAATCCCGCGCCCCATGCGGTACGGCTGGTGAGGCGGGCGTGGGCGCCCGCTCTACGTATCTGAAATGGCACAGTGCGATCTCTACCGCAGAATGTTGTCCATGTTCGCGCGCACTTCGGCGGCGAAGCGGTCTATGTGCGCCTGCACATGGTCGCGCGGGTCGAGATCGTCGTCCTCGATCAGCGGCGTGAGGTCCATCGCGAAGATCATCGAGGTCGTCACGTCAACCCCGTGCGATTCGGCGTACGTGGCATGCGCTCGGCGCCGGCCCAGCGACGCCAGGTCATACCGCTTGCCACCGATGTCCTGCGAGTCGAAGACGCCCAGCAGCGCCATCTCCAGGTTCTCATGGCCCTCGACGTCGAACTGCACCTTGTCGCTGTCCATGACCCAGTCGAGATCGCGCCATACCTCGCAGCCGTAGAGCTTCTCCGGCCGGTCGGCGCTGTCGAGTTCGCGAATGGCCTCCACCACGCGGCAGACGACGCCGACGTGCGTGGTGTGCTTGTCCGCGAAGTTGTGCGTGTAGACGAACTGCGGCTTTGTGGCGGTAAGGATGTCCACGAGATCCGCCAGCGGTTCGGGGTTCTGCGGATCGCGCACCTCGCTTGAGGCGTAGTCGAGCAGAAGCTGCGCGGAGTACTCACCGATCACGGCGGCCTTCTTCTGCTCCACGCGGCGGATCTGCATCATCTGCTCGTCGGTGTAGTCGCCATAGAGCCCATCGCGCGGGCTGCCGGCGCCATTCGTGCAGGTGACGCCGAGGAACCACTTGTCGGCCTGTCCGAAGCACTCGAGAATGCCGTGGTAGGCCATGATCTCGAGGTCGTCCTGATGTGCGCCGATGCCGACGTGCGTGACTCTGTTCATCGCGTCTTCGATGGAAGCGCCGTCAGGAACAAATATCTCCGCGCTTTCTTTGCGCAGGTTGATCATCGTGAACCCTCCGTTCAGTGTGTCCAACTCTCAGCAGCAGCCTCCGCCATTGATCTCCGGGAGACTCGCCGCGGCGATGGCCTGACCGACGCGGCGCAGTCGCTCGCTCGGCAGCATCAGGTCGATCTTCTCCGCCAGTGCCGGGAACTCGCGCTCGAGCAGGTCGGTCGCGGTCTCGAGCATCGTCGGTCCACCGTTCCCGCAGGTGCAGCCGCCGAGGATCAGCATGTTCTTGAAGTCGTAGAAGTCGGCGTAGTGTGCGATGGTGTAGCCGAGGTAGACGCCCATCGTCTCGAAGATGCTGTGTGCGCGCTCATCGTCCTCGAGGTGCAGTTCCTGCACCCGCTCGAGCAGGATCGGCAGATCCGGATCGTCATCGAACTCGATCCCGGCCTTCGGTGCCAGTCGGCCGACCGCCTGCTGCGAGAAGTAGAGCGCGCCCACGCCCCTGTCGCCTGACCACTCGTCCTCGGGCGCGTCCTCCTGGTAGTCCACCGGCGCGAACGCAAGCTCGTTGAGCCAGCCGGTGATGTTCCCGTCCATTGTCACGTAGCCGACGGCCTCGGACGAGCCCATCGCCACTCCGAGCACGCCGTTCTCCTCGAGCGACATCGAGCCTGCGAGCGCGGTGACTTCGCCATCATTCACCACGACGATCGGCACACCGAACTCCTCGCCGATGTCGAGCATGATGTCCTTGATGTGCTCCTCGAAGTCATCCTCGGGGATCGAGCGGAACAGCGATGCCACCAGTGCCCGCGAGTTGATCCACACGCCGGCCGAGGAGCCGCCGATCGCATCGGTGCTGGGCAGATGCTCCATCGCGCGCGAGATCGAGTGCTTGATGCCCTCGTAGTGATACTTCCAGTCCTCCTGGTTCTTCGGGTCCCACGGGACCTCTTCCTCCCAGACGGACTCGCCGTCGATGACCGCGGAGGTCTTCCGGTTGGAGGCGCCGAGGTCAAAACCGACGCGGCAGCCCGCAAGGTGGCGGCCAAGCGGCTGTGTCGTATCCTGCTCCTCGGGGCAGTCCTCAAGCGCGACGCCCTCTACCTCGAACTTTTTCTCGTAGACGCCGCCCATGAACTTGTAGTCGAAGGCGCGCTCGCCGTCGGGGGCGTAGACCTGCTTGATGTGCTCGGCGACCTGATCCTGCCCCGCGATGGTCACCTTGTAGCCGCCGCGCTGCCACAGGAGGAACTTCACAAGACGCTCGGCGTACATGAGATTCGCGCCTGCGCTGGCGGAGTCGGGAGCATACATCTTCGTGGGGTAGCCTGAGACGGAGCCGTCGCCGCGCGTAAGGGCGATCTTCACGTCAACACCGTCACCGGACTCTTCAACTGCCTTGAGATAGGCGTGGTTCGCCAGAACGGCGGGTCGGAATCCCTCATCGAGGGGCGGCGTGGTCTCCGGCGCCACCAGTTCGAATGTATTGCCCATTTTCTACCCTCTCTTCGTCAGTTTTCGGCACGCGCGAAATTCCGCCCGCGCGTTGTCTGCACAGTAGGTTGCCCATTCCCCGCCGCACCGCCCGGGTCCTCCTCGCATGCGCCCGATTGCATGAAGCCGTACATGACAACGCCCGCCCGTTAGCGAATCGGGCGGGCGAGACAAAGAGTGCTGGCTGTGCAGTCAGCGGCTGTCGCGGCTGAACTCGCGGACGATGTGCTGGATGCCCGCCTTGAGCTCGTCGTTCGTGATTCGGCCGCCAAGGAACTCATTCTGCAACAGCTTGTTCATTTCGCTGAACATCTCGCGACGCGACTTGCCTTCAGACATCCAGATGTCTATCGTGCCCTTGAGAGCCTGCAGGCGCTTGTCCGGGATGGTCTCGGCATGTCGCCTGACCATGTCGAGCACTTCCCGTGGATCGGTGGAGGTCAGCGTCTCCCCGAGGTCATCGCTCAGGTAGCTGAAGGTCCGCGCGCCCTCATCATAGACAATATTGATCTGCGTGGTGGAGCCGCCGGGCGTCTCATAGACCACCGCCGCGTTGGCCGCCTCACCCTCGTCAGATCCTCTGGAGATCTCGCTGCGCAGGTTCCCGTACCGGATCCGCTTCTCAGCCGGATGTCGGCATGACTGAATGAGATCCTCGAGCTCGGCCTCGAATGTATCGAGCACTTCCTGTCCGTTGCCGCCCACTACGACTACCTCCGGCATAGGATCAGACCTCTATGATTCTATCAGATTAAGCAGATGTCGGCAAACGACTGGTCACTGAGCCAAACGGGCGATCCCGCACTCAACCCGTCCACCTCCATTGTACACTGATACCCTCGGCGGTGTCCATGAAAACTTAAGCCACCACACAGAAAGAGCACAGCCGCCGGCAGCTCCGGCGGCTGTACCTACGCCGCAGTCGTCCAGAACCTCGTTACTTGCCGGTCCCACTCTCGGGATCGCGCACCCAGTGCTGGTAGACCGACTTGAGTTCGGGATGTGCGCTTGGCTGCCACCAGTCGGTGAGGTTCGACATCAGGACCGAAGCCTTGTACCACTTCGCATGCCCGTCCACATGGCCGACGTTGCAGCCCTCGTTGTGCCGTGGGGCGACCGTGTAGCTTCCGGTGCGGGCGCTCATATCTCCGGTGGAGTTGCCCGCCTGGTCGGCGATCATGATCATTAGCGATGGCTGCCTGACCTTCCCGATCAGGGGCGCCCACTGGTTCGGAGCGACGCCCGAGGAGGTGGCGTAGCGCCAGCCGAGGGCGTTATCGGCGGTGGTGCCCGCTCCGTTGTAGCCATAGCCCAGGGAAGTCGCCGGATCGCTGGGACAAGTGAAGATGCCCGCATTCTTGGTGTACGGCTCGATGAGTTGATACCAGTAGCCGAAGCCGCTGCGGACACAGCAGCGATGGCCGGGGAAGCGTTCATCGTAGTCCTGAACGTACATGAGGATGGCGGTGGAGAGCTGCCTGACGTTGGAGAGACACGAGCTTTGTCGTGCCTTTTCACGGGCGCGCGCGAAGACCGGGAAGAGGATCGCCGCCAGGATGGCGATGATCGCTATGACCACCAGCAGTTCGATCAACGTGAAGCCACGTCTCATCGGGTTTCCCTCCTGTGCCATGGTCACTACCGTCGGCGGCTACTTCGCGCTCAGGAGACCTTCACCTTCACGTTTCTACGGTTGTCTCAAGCGTCCCGGCCCGCGCTATGACGGCACCACCTCACCGGATGCGGCGCTCCGCAACGCCGCATCTATGATCGCGATCATCGCCCGCGTCTGCCACAGCGGCACCGCAAGCTCCGCGCCATCGGTCAGGTGGGCGTGGATGTTGCGATAGTAGGCATCCCAGTCAGTCTCATATTCCTTCGCCGGCGACTCTACAAGCTCTTTCGGTGCGCCTGTGGCGATTGTTCCGTTGCGATAGGAGCCGTCGCGGCCGACAATCAGGGTGCCGCCGATACCGAGGCGCGCGACTGTAGTCGTCTCAACCTGTGAGGTGATACCGTTCGCGAACCGGATGACCACGAGGCAACAATCGTCAACCTCGTCGGTCCAGATGCGGCCCTGCAGGTCGCAGTAGACATCCCGCACCTCCGGGTAGTCGAGTAGCTGTAGGAGTTGGTCAATGCGGTGGGGGCCGAAGTCGTAGAGCAGGCCGCCACCGTAGGCCTTCTCCGCGCGCCACTGCGGCCGGAACTCCGCCACGCCGTAGGTCCGCATGATAGGGGAGAAGCTCATCGAGATCTGCTTGGTAAAGAAGATCTCGCCCAGCACGCCGCTGCGAACAGTGTCGAGGGCGCCAAGCTGGTCGGCATCCCAGCGCCGGTTCTGATACGCCGACATCATCTTCCCGCTGCGCTCGGCTGTCGCAATGATCTCGTCGCACTCGGCGAGGTCCATGCACAGCGGCTTCTCGCAGACGCAGTGCTTGCCCGCCTGGAGCGCCATGACCACATGATCGCGGTGCATGGCGGACGGGGTGGCGACAACGACGAGGTCGAGGTCCTCTCGTGCGAGCATCTCCTCATAGTCGGCGTGTGTCTGGATGCCGAACTCCTCGGCCGCCTTCTGCCTGCGCTCGGCGGATGGGTCGGAGCCCGCGATGAGATCGAAGCCCTCAACACGCTGAAGCTGCTGGCAGTGCCAGCCTGTGCCCATGCTGCCGAGGCCAAGTACGCCTGCCGTGACTGTGGTCATGCAGCTCACCTCTGCTGATGATTGGCGATGTGCGTACGTGCAGAACGCACCCGCGTACTGCGTACGGGTGCGTGGCGGTCATCTTCCGGGCTCATGCGGGCTCGCAACTAGCGGAGGCGAACTGAGAGTCTGATGGCCGTCCGCTCATTGCCGTTGATCTCAATGTCCACGAAGCTGGGCCAGCAGACGATGTCCATGCCACTGGGCGCAAGGAAGCCGCGGGAGATGGCGATGGCCTTGATGGCCTGGTTCAGCGCGCCCGCGCCAACCGTCTGCATTTCGGCCTCACTATGTTCGCGAATCGTGCCAGCGAGTGCTCCGGCAACCTTGTTCGGGTCCGAACTCGAGCTTACGCGCAGGACATCCACGATTGGATAGCCCCCTTGCCACTGTGCTGCTGCAATGTTTTCATCGGCGCTATGTGATGCGTTTTTTGCGAGTGCCAGCCGGTTGCTGCAGCGACATACTACCCGGAAAGTGCCGCAAAGGCAAGGTCTCGGGGAAACTTTGTGACAATCAGCACGATTGCCTCGGCTAAAGCTCCTCGTTGATGCGCTTGATCTGCCATGTGCGCCCGCTCTCGGGGTCAACCTCAAGCACGGCGCCGCAGAGCACTACCGGCCCTGATTTCGGTGGGTCGAAGCGCGCGGGCATCTGCGTCACGAAACGCTTGAGCACCGGCTCAATCTCCACGCCGATAATCGATTCTGTCGCCCCCGTCATCCCCACGTCCGTGATATGCGCCGTGCCGCCGGGCAGGATGCGCTCGTCGGCCGTCTGGACATGCGTGTGAGTTCCCAGCACCGCACTGACTCGGCCATCGAGGTAACGGGAAAACGCGTTCTTCTCCGACGTAGCCTCGGCATGCAAGTCCACCACGATGATGGACGTCTCGTGGCGCATCCACTCGATGATCTCATCCATGCCGCGGAAGGGGCAGTCGAGCTCGCGCATGAAGACTCGCCCGAGCATACAGACCACACCGACCTTACCGGCACCCGAACGCACCGGGAATACGCCCGCGCCGCTGCCGGGAGTGCCGGGCGGGTAGTTCGCCGGCCGGAGCACACGCGAGTCCTTCGCGATCAACTTCTCGGCCTCGCGCTGCGTCCAGACGTGGTTGCCGGTGGTAATGACATCGGCCCCGGCAGCGAAGAGCTCCTCGGCGGTGGAGATGGTGATCCCGCTGCCTCCGGCGACGTTCTCGCCGTTGACAATCACCAGCGCCGGTTGATGCTCTTTGACGAGGCCCGGCAGCAGACGTGAGATGGCTCTGCGGCCTGGCTTGCCCACCACGTCGCCTACGTGAATTATGACCATTGTTGGGTCAGGCTCTCATTGGCGCGGCTCAGGCCGCACCGGACTATGTCCGTTTTCGGGCCGGTCAGGCGACGCGGCCCCTCCTACTGCGCGTACTCGACCGCGCGCTTCTCGCGGATGACCGTGACGCGGATCTGCCCCGGATACTCCATCTCGCTCTGGATGCGCTCAGCCATCTGCTTGGCGAGCTTATGCGCGGTCTGGTCATCCACCTGGTCGGGCTTGACCATCACGCGCAGTTCACGGCCCGCCTGGATCGCGTAGCACTTATCCACACCGGTGAAGCTCTTTGCGATACCCTCGAGGCCCTCAAGGCGCTTGAGGTAGGACTCGAGCGTCTCGCGGCGCGCGCCCGGACGGGCGGCGGAGATGGCGTCGGCCGCCTGCACGAGGAATGCCTCGATGCTCTCCATCGGGATCTCCTCATGGTGAGCTGCGACCGCATGAACCACGGCCTCAGGCTCCTGGCGGCTGCGGCAGATCTCCATGCCGATCAGGGCATGAGAGCCGTCGCGCTCGAAGTCCACGGCCTTGCCGATATCATGCAGGAGCCCCGCGCGGCGGGCGATTGCCACACGCGCCCCGCACTCACCGGCCATCGCACCAACGAGGTGTGCGACCTCGATGGAGTGCTTCAGCACGTTCTGCCCGTAGCTGGTGCGGAAGTGGAGCTTGCCCAGCAGCCTGACCAGTTCCGGATGCAGGCCCGAGACGCCGGTCTCGAAGGTCGCCTGCTCGCCGGCGATCTTCATCTTCTCCTCGATCTCCTCGCGCGCCCTGGCGACCGACTCTTCGATGCGCCCGGGGTGTATGCGCCCGTCGGAGATGAGCGATTCAAGTGACATGCGCGCGACCTCGCGGCGGACCGGGTCGAAGCCCGAGAGCACGACGGCCTCGGGGGTGTCGTCCACAATCAGGTCCACGCCGGTCGCCTGCTCGAAGGCGCGGATGTTGCGGCCCTCGCGGCCGATGATGCGGCCCTTCATGTCGTCGCTGGGTAGCGGCACGACCGAGACAGTGCTTTCGGCGGTATGATCGACCGCGCAGCGCTGGATCGCCCACGCGATGATCTCGTTCGCCTTCCGGTCGGCCTCCTCCTCAGCTTTGGCGATCTTCTGTCGCACGAGCTGGTTGGCGTCCTGAGTGATCTCCTGCTCGACCTCGGCCAGCAGCGTCTCCTTTGCCTGCTGTCGGGTCAGGCCGGACACCCTCTGCAGCTCGCGCTCCTGCTCTTCCACCAGTTGGCGCGCCTGCTCCGCGTGGACCTCGATCTCCTGCTCGCGGGTGCGCAGATTACGGGCGCGGTTGTCCATCTCGGTGCCGAGGCGTTCGATGCGGTCCTCGCGCTCCTCAAGTCGGCGCTTGGTCTTGTCAAGCTCGTCGCGCTGCGACTTGAGTTCGCTCTCGACTTGTTCGCGAAGCTTCAGCGCCTCCTCCTTGGCGGCGAGCTTCAGTTCGCGGCGCTCGGCCTCGATCTCTTCAACCGCATTCTGCTTGAGTCGCTCGGCCTCGCTGCGATCCTCCGCAATCTTGGCCTGCGCGGCGTTGAGTTTGTTGCTGTAAACGAGATAGGCGATGGCGGCCGCGGCTATTGCCACGACGACCGGGAGTAACCATGTATGCATATCGGATTCACACCTCCGTTGTGGTGGTACGGCGTTATTGCCTGCTACTCATCGAGTTCAGGAAGTACCTCATCTACGGCGCGCATTATCTCCGCGTCCCCAAAGCCCCTCCGCTTGAGGTAGCCGTAGAGCCGGCGGCGCGCCGTCTCGGGCGGAAGGCCGCGAAGGCGGTCAGCCCGTTCGCCGGCGGCCTCCAGCGCCCAGTCAGCCGGTTCATGCTCGCTCAGAGCCTCTGCGACGATCCGCTCGGCGAGGTCCCGGTCCGCCCCCTCCTGTGTCAGCGTGTGTATGAGTGCCTGTGCGCCTCTCTTTGATTGTCGAAGGAGCGCGTCCACTCTATCGCGGGCATATTGCTCGTCATCAACGTAACCCGCCCGCTGCAGATCGCTGAGAGCCTCATCGACGGCCTCAGCATCAAGCTCCTTCCGCCGCAATCGCTGCGTGAGGTAAGCCCGCGTGCGCGCCTTCTGTGCCAGCAGCCGGATGGCCGCTGACTTCGCCTCCGCGTACTGCGGATGGTGCGCCCGCCGGTCAGACATCACGATCCTCCTTCAGCCTCCTGCCTCCCTCGGATCTGTGGTGTTCGCACGATGACATCACTCCTGTGCATCCTCGGCCGGCGTCTCTTCCTGCGCGGCTTCTACCGGCCGCTCAAGCAGCGGCAGGCCGACACGCTCTCGTATCCTGTTCTCTATCTCAAGCGCCAGGTCCGGGTTCGCCTCGAGGTACTCGACCGCATTCTCACGGCCCTGCCCCAGTCGCTCCTCCCCGTAGCTGTACCAACTGCCGGCCTTCTCGACGATCTCCTGCTCGACGCCCTCGTCGAGCACGCAGCCCAACCGGGAGATCCCCCTGCCGAAGATGATATCGAACTCCGCGTTCTTGAAAGGCGGCGCCACCTTGTTCTTGACGACGCGCACGCTCGTTCTGCTGCCCACGATGTCCGTGCCGTCCTTGAGATTCTCGCGACGGCGCACCTCAAGCCGCACCGAGGCCCAGAACTTGAGCGCGCGGCCACCAGGTGTTGTCTCCGGGTTGCCGAACATCACGCCGATCTTCTCGCGGATCTGGTTGATGAAGATCAGAATGGTGCCGGCATCGGCGGCATGGCCGGAGAGCTTGCGCATCGCCTGGCTCATCAGCCGCGCCTGCAGGCCCACGTGCGTGTCGCCCACGGCGCCCTCAAGCTCCGCCCGCGGCACCAGCGCGGCCACCGAGTCGACGGCGATCACGTCGAGCGCTCCGGAACTGATCAGCGTGTCTACGATCTCCAGCGCCTCCTCGCCGCTGTCGGGCTGTGAGATCAGTAGCTCATCGAGGTTCAGACCGAGGTCCTTTGCGTACTCGGGCGAGAAGGCGTGTTCGGCATCAATCAGCGCCGCGTTGCCGCCCGCTCTCTGCGCCTCCGCCAGACAGTGCATGGCCAGAGTAGTCTTGCCTGAGCCCTCCGGGCCGTAAAGCTCCACTACCCTCCCGCGCGGCAGGCCGCCAACGCCAAGTGCGATGTCCAGCGTCAAAGCCCCCGTTGGGATCGCCGACACATCCAGATGTGACCCGGCGGAGCCCAGCCGCATGACCGAGCCCTCACCAAACTGCTTCTCGACCTGGCTGATCGCACGATCGAGGTTCTTCTTCTTATCTTCTCGTGACGCCATGTCCCCCGGTCCCTTCTGACTGCTGTGATGTGCGATTTTGTATGCGGTGACAGGCGGGAAGGCCTGTCCTACGGCCCGTCCTACAGGTCAAAACACGCGCGTTCGGTGTAAACTGGACCCTGCGGCGTAAGGTCGCTTGACAACAGGCAGAAGCGATCCGCTCGCATTGTGCCCACCGGCTCCTCGCAAAGCTGCTCTACGGCCTCGCGAAGCTCCCGGCCGCCATCGCGATCTTTTACTCGGCCCAGCGTGAAATGCGCAGTGAACGGCCGCCCCTCGGGTTCGCTCAGGCCGGCCTCGGCCAGCGTCTCATCAAGCCGCCGTGCCAGCGCCGCCAGTTCGGGACAGTCTTCACCCAGCCCCAGCCAGAGCGTCCTCGGCGCGCCCCTCGGCGGGAAGCATCCCGCGCCACACAGGTCAAGCTCAAACGGAGTGCCCTGTGCCGCAACCTGCTCGCCCACCCGCCGCAGGCTCTCCAGCGCATCCGCCGGCATATCACCAAGAAACTTCAACGTCAGGTGCAGGTTCGCGCGTTCGACCCACTTCACGCGCGGCCCGCGAACGCACGCCTGCCCCAGAGTTCGCTGCACCTCGCAAGCCCGATCACGCAGCGCCTCATCCAGCGGCAGCGCAAAGAACAGCCGCAGCGTCTCAGCGGCCGCCATGTCAGGAGACCTCTATCCCCAGCACGCGCTTGCGCAGCATGTTCAGCGCGTTCTGCGACACGCGCATCTTGAACTGCTCCCGGGTGCCCGGCCAGATCTGCCCCCTGCAGATGGTGCCCTCGGCATCGGCTATCGCTACGAATACCGTCCCCACGGGCTTCTCCTCGGTACCGCCGGTTGGCCCGGCGATGCCGGTGGTGGCAAGACCGTAATCGGCGCCCATCAGATCGCGTACGCCCACCGCCATCGCCAGCGCGGTCTCTTCGCTCACCGCACCATGCTCGGCGAGGACCTCCGCCGGGACGCCGAGGACCCGCTGTTTGATCTCGTTGGCGTAGGCGACTACTCCTCCGAGCATGTAGTCGGAGGAGCCGGAGACGTCGGTGATGCGGCTGGCGACGAGCCCGCCGGTGCAGCTTTCGGCGACGGCGATGGTCGCGCCACGTTCGCGCAGGGCGATCCCCACCGCCACCTCCATCGTCTCGTCATTCACCCCGTAGATGTAGCGCCCCACGCGCTCGCGCAGCTCCGCCTCCATCGCGTCAAGCCTGCGGCGCGCCTCATCCTCACGGGCGGCCTTGGTGGCCAGCCGAAGGGTGACCTCGCCAGGCTTGGCGTAGGGGGCGATGGTGGGGTCGGTCTGGCCGGAGATGAGATCGTCTATCTCGGCGACCAGCGTCGATTCGCCGATGTCGGCCATGCGCAGCACGCGCGTGAAGACCGGGCGCAGGTCGCCGCCGAGGTGCTCGCACAGGATGGGCAGCACCTCGCGCTGCATCATCTCGCGCATCTCGGTGGGTGGGCCCGGTACTGCGAAGATCAGCTTCCCATCATGCTGGACGAAGAGTCCGGGGGCGGTGCCGCAGGTGTTATCAAGCAGCCGCGCGCCTTCAGGGGCGCTGGCCTGCTTGAGGTTATTCTCTGTCGGAGTAAGTCCGCGGCGGGCAAAGAATTCGCGGAGGTGTTGCTCGGCCTCCGGCACGATTGTGAGCGGACGCCCGGTGACCTCAGCCACGCCCTCGCGTGTCAGGTCATCCTGCGTCGGCCCCAGTCCGCCGCAGATCAGTATGGCATCGCTTCGAGAAAGAGCCAGCTCGAGTGTCGCTGTTATACGATCGAGGTTGTCGCCAACCGTATGCCGGAAATGTACGTCTACCCCTATTTCGGCCAACCGCTGAGACATGTACGCGGCATTGGTGTCGACTATCTCCCCGAGCAGTAGCTCCGTACCAACGGAAACTAGCTCAGCTTTCAAGTTAGTGTTGTCCCATCCCGGACGGCCTTTGCCCCATGGCCACGGACATTCCCGTCCGTGCGCCGTTCTCGGCCGCCCCTGTATATATTATTCCCCGAGTCCTCGGCCCATACTGCACGCACACCCGAGGCCCGTTGGGGTAGTAGCTGGAAGTATACCTGTCGAGTTGTCAGGGTGTCAAACCACTCAATGCCCGGTCCGTCGCCTCCGCCAATGGGGAGACCTCCCTGCATGGGCGCACTTTCTGTTAGCCCAAGCGTGTGGCGGGCAGGTGAAGTCGCGCGCAGGTGGAATAGCCCCACAGCAGGCGCTTGCAGGCAGCAATTCGTGGAGGTGGCACACGATGGATCTCACGGACCGCATCCAGCGAGACCCGAACCCACTGCAGAAGCTCATTGAGGTCATTCCCGGCTTCTCCGGCTACATGGAGCGCGAGGAGCGGCGAGGCGCGGACAAGCTGCTGCGCGAGTTCCTCGCCGACGAGATTGACGACGCCGGGCAGGCGATCGAGAGGATCGCGACAAAGTGGTCGAAGGCGGGGGAACTCGACTACCTCGATGATCTCGAGGAGATCGCCGGGCGCCTGCGGCGGGCGGGGGATGACCTGCGCTTCGCCGACTATGGCTACTCGGGCTTCTTCGACCTCGTGAAGATCAACGAGGATGACCTGCACAGGTTCTACCAGTACGATATGTCGCTGCGTAGCTTCATCGCCGACATCCGCGAGGATATTGACCGTCTCGCCGAGGTCGAGGCTGACGATATCGAAGATGCGCTGGCTGATCTCGATGAGTCGGTGGATGATCTCAACGAGATGATCGAGGAGCGCGAGGCGGTCGCCACCGATCTCGCTCCCTGAGGAGCCGCAACAGTGACCGATATAGTATGGCTGAAGATTGGGGACGAGATTGTTCTCGACGGCGCCGACCACCGCGTCGTGGAGGTGCTCGTGTGCCGCGCGGACCGGGAGAGCTTTCAGCGCGTCACGGTGACTCCGCAGCTTGGCGGAGAGGCCCGCATGCTGCTGCAGCGCGAGGGCCCGATGCTGGAGGCAACCGTGCTCGATCCTGCGGTGCTGAGCGGCGAGCGGATCGAGATCGGCGGGCGTAGCTTCACCCTGCGGTGGGAGGGGCAGGCCCGCATCGAGCACCACGCCGAGGGCAGTGCCGTGAGCTTCGGCCGCGGTAGATGTGCGTGGTACGTGGCCGATGACGGAGCGGTGGCCACTTTGATCGTGCAGCGATACGAGCAGTACTCAGTGCTGGGCGTGCCACTTACGCCCGCCCGCATAGACCTGCGCTTCACAGAAGGCCTGCGCAGAGGAGGTCGTAGCTGATGGCTATTGATGTTGTTGAGTGGACCGACGTATCCGGTGATGAGATCGTGCACCGCTGGCCGCAGTACGGTCAGGCCGATATCTCG
>JAAYJW010000222.1 GCA_012522765.1 candidate division WS1 bacterium
ACGCGCGAGGTGGCTATCGCCGCGCCGGTTGTTGTCGGCACGATGGCCGCGAGAGCAGATCTGCCGCGCCGCCGCTTCTTCATCGGCGAATCGACCACCGTCTGCGAGCTTGTGACGGCGTGAACGGTGGTGAGCAGGCCGTTGACGATCCCGAATTCCTCGTTAAGCACCATCGCCACCGGGGCGAGGCAGTTCGTGGTGCAGGAGGCGTTGGAGATGATCTTGTGCTCGTCGGGATTGTATTTGCCGTGGTTGACGCCCATGCAGATGGTGAGGTCGGCGCCTCCCGAGTTGGCGGAGATCACCACCCGCTTTGCTCCCGCATCAAGGTGCTTCTCCGCGTCCTCCCGATCGGTAAAGACACCCGTCGCTTCCACGGCTACCTCTACATCATTCTCTCCCCACGGCAGTTCGCCGGGATCCTTGACCTGTGTGTAGGGTATCGTCGCGTCGCCGTAGACGAGGCTGTCGCCGTCCGCCTGTATTGACACCTTCGGGTCCGGCAGCGCACTGTCGTACTTGAGCAGGTAGGCGAGGTTATCCAGCGGCGCGATGTCGTTGATCGCGACGACCTCCACACTGTCGCGCTCCATCATCTGGCGGAAGGTCAGTCGTCCTATGCGGCCGAAGCCGTTGATCGCTACACGTACAGCCATCTGACACCACCTCCAGGTGTCCCAACTATCACAGGCGGATAGTCATCGGCAGGCGCTCGGCGAGCCTGTTGTAGAGCCAGGCGAAGACGAGGCCGCCTTTGAGGCCATCAAAGAAGCCCCACGCGAAGCCGATGAGGCTCCCGAGCGGCGTGATGCTGTAGCCGCGGTAGATGTGCCCGAGCAGCGTGTCATCTTTGTCGCTGCGGCCCTCGAAGAGGATCCGCCACCAGGTGAAAGCCATCACTCCAAACCCCCAGACCAATCCGCAGGTGAGGGCGAACGATTTCACGTTCAAGCGCATCAGATTACCTCCTTTGCCGCTCATGGGGGCGGCGGCTCATAGAACCACGTGTATCGCGCGACCGCCGCGAGCATCAGGACAGCGATCGTGATCCAGAAGAGAAGGTCGCAGCCCCAGCCAGCCGCGGAGGGTTCCATGACGCCCTCCTCATCGGGAGCGATCCCCGGCGGCGGGGCGGGTGGTGATACCAGCACGATGATCAGCGCCACCAGCAGACCCACGACGAGCATGACCAGCCACGAGACTCCCCAGACTTCGGGCCCGATGGGCTCGATCCAGACGCCTCCGGCCCAGACCGCAAAGAACAGGAGCACGAGGAAGAACAGGAAGCCTGTAAGCGGCCCGGGGCCGCGCCTGCCGACGACCCAGACGAGGATCGCGCTTACCAGCAGCGCGACAAGAAACGCCATGAGGATCTGTACGAGGATCACAGGCCATCGCCCCCGCGCTGCGGGCGATGCCTCTCAACCGCCTGTGTGTTGGCGGCGCCAGTTGTGCGCGCGACTACCATCCCCAACCGCCACCCCGCGTCCCGCTGCCTGTGCTTACATGCAGGATAGGCGACAGGCACCGAGGGGGGCAATCAGGGGAAGTCACGAGATTCCGCGGAAGGATTCCCTGCATGAGGAGCGGCGGGAGGAGGGGCGGGCGCAGCTACTCTGTGGCTGAGCCTGCCCGCCCGGTCATTGCCGTCAGCCGTTCCCCTCTCCCGCCCCACTTCGCGCAGCGAAGTGCAGGGGGAGGGGAAGGAGCTTGCGTGAGCAAGCTACGGGGAGGGGCCGCCGTTGCCGTCGCACGACTGCGGCGCTTCGCGCCGCCCCCTGCGAGGGCGCAGGGGCCACAACGGCTACGACAACGGCACAGGTCGGCACACGGGCCGACCTCTCCAACAACAAACGGCAACATACCGGCCGCCGTTCCGGATTTCCGCCGCGGGGTGCGGGCCTCTCCCTTTCTCCCCCGGACCCCTCAAAGGACTCTCCGCCCGTTCGGTGAAACTGCTGCGCAGTGCCTGATCGCGCCACGGGAGGGCAGCCTCATGCGAACCATCGCCATCGTCATCCTGTCACTCGTCCCGCTGACCGCCAACGCCGCTGAAGCGTGGTTCCTGCCCTACGAGGCCGATGCCGACACCGTGCTGCTCCTGCATCTCGATGAGCCTGCCGAGACCAGCACCGGCGCGCTGGCGCTTGTCCCGCAACTCAAGGGCGCGGCTCAGATCGACAGTGGCGTCTTTGGCGGTGCTGCACAGCTTGGCGGCAGCGGCGACGCGATCATCATCCCACGCGACGAGGCACTCCGCTTCGCCGTGGATGAGCCATTCACCATCGAGTGCTGGCTGCGGCCAGAATCGACCGAGGGCACCATCTTCTCCATCGCCATCAATCACTACCTGAGCGGGCAGTTCGGCCAGAGCACCGCGACCTTCCGCTACCGCGCCGAGAGCTTCCCGATCCGCTCCTACACCATGTCCGGCATACAGTGGCTGCGGCGCGAGTGGCAGCACGTGGCGCTGACGCATGACGAGCAGCGCAACGTCAGCCTCTATCTGGATGGCCGCCTGGCGGCGCAGACGCAGCACGCGGCTGAGGGCAGCTACACGGAGAAACTTGGCAGCAGTGCCTTCGGCGCGCACGATGGCTGGACCGGCTATCTCGCCGGAGCGATCGACGAGATCCGCATCTCCCGCGGCATCCGCCAGTTCCGCCCGCTGCTGACCGAGCAGATCTACATGCCCGGCGAAGAGGTGCGGTTGAACCTCGACGAAGTGACGCTGCCGGATCGTGTGGCGGCGATCCGGGTGCGCGTGACGAACCCCGCGGGTGAGGTGCTGGCCGAGCGCGACCTGACGCAGCAGCAGGCAGGCGAGGCGATCATGCCCGCCGATGCCATCGGTGATGCCCCTGCGCGGCTTAGCGTGACCTTCCTCGCCGCCGATGGCACGGAGCTTTCGCGGCTCGAGCAGGGCATCAGCTACGGTGGCGGGCAGGTGGCGGGGCTGCTGGAGCGAGCCGAGGGCGCCGAGGCAACGATTGCCGATGCGCCCGCGGAACTGCCCGAGCGCGCGATCGTGCTGGCGCAGCTTGAGCGCGTCCGAGAGGCGATCACGCAGCGCGATCTACCTGCGGCGGATGCGTTCATGGCCGCCGCGGAATTGCGCGTCCGCAGCATCACCAGCGGCGAGGCCGCCTATCGCGCTGCCCTGCGGGAGTATGCGCGCGCGCGGCCACATGGCGACACGCGCGTCACGATGAGCTGGGACGCCGGTTCCGCCGAGTCAGCCCTGCCATGGGCGGAGCGCATCGGGGCAAATGAGCTTGTGACGCCGATCCGCGATGCGACGCCGGAGGGCCTGCAGGCATGGAAGGACGCGGGCTATCACACCGCCGCGCTCTCCAGCGCGCCGATTCACACCGCCGACAGCGAGCAGCCCGATCACTCGCAGTTCGGCTACTGGTACATGGACACGCCAGCCGCTCAGGGAGGGCAGGTTGCGCTGAAGCTTGAGCCGGTCAAGTGGGGCCACATGAGCATCACCACGCACTTTGATCCCGCCGAGAACTGGTGGGTCTTCGACACTGAGACGGGCGAGCGCCTGCCGGGTAATCGGTATGCGTATGATGCGAACACCCGGACCATCACGATCAGCGGCGCAGAGGACGGCCGTGTCTATCGCGTCTACTATATGATGGCCTCGAGCGGCATCGGCGACCCGCTCTATGAGCCCTTTGCCACGTATGCGCTGGAGGTGCTGCGTGGGCAGATAGAGCCGCTGGCGGGCGTGCTGGATACCTTCTGGTACGATGATCTCGCGTATGTCTGGCCGGGAGCGAACCCGCAGGGCGGCAGTGACTGGGAGTCCTACTTCGCCTCCGCGCGTCCGGAGAACCAGCGGGCGTTTACTGAGGAGACGGGTATCCCCTTCGACCCGCGCTGGCTGGTGCTTGCGCCACGGACGCTCGATGTCGCGCCCCCGATCGAGTACATCGCGTGGATGCACTGGGTGCAGGAGCGCGTGAAGCCGTGGATGCGCCGCGCAACCGACGTTGTCCACGAGCACGGAGCGCGCACCTGGGTCTACTGGGGCGACGCTCACGTCGGCCTGGAGCCCTTCATGGGCAGCCTCGAAGCCAGCAACGTGGATGAGATTGACAAGCCCGCCGGCGATCCGGTGACCGCACGGGCGCTGGTGGACTTCCCCGGCGACGCCTACCGCCGCTTCCGCGTGGACTGGCTGTACACGCACCTCGTCGGCCGCGCGGACGGCTCCGCGCGTCTGCGGCAGAAGTGGGACAACATGCGCCGCGGCATGCTCATGCAGCCCGCGCAGGGGATCTACTGGATGCCGATGCCGCTGGTGACGGGCCTCGCCGACGAACCGCTGCGCGAGGACCTCGTGGAGACGCTGGCGCAGATGAATGACGAGTTCCGGCTGATCGCGGGCGAACTCGGCCGCACGCGGGCATGGGAGGGCGGCCTCAACCTCTACGTCGCGCACTCATGGGGCGAGCAGTACTCCTGGCGGCCGTGGGGCAGTCGGGTGCTGACCCACCTGACCGACCTGCCGGTGCGCGTGCGCTTCATCAGCTTCCACGAGATACTCGACGCGGGTGTGCCGGAGGACGCGCACTGCCTGCTGCTGTATGGCCTCCCCGGCAGCGCATGGGCGGGCGGGGATGTCTGGGAGGACACGCGTCTGGCGCAGGCCGTCGGCAACTTCGTCCGCGATGGCGGCGGGCTTGTTGCGCTGCAGGGCGCTTCGGCGACCCCGGATGGCTGGGCACTGGCGGAGTTGCTTGGCGTCAACGGCACCGGAGCGACCTCTGAGGCCGCCGGTGGCGAAGCCTACAGCGGCGATCAGTGGGTGGAGCCTGAGGCGCTCTCGGCGGCGCGCGAGGGCGAGGGGGCATCGCTTGCGCGCGCGCGGGTGGTGCCGGGGATGGATCTGCCCGCGCGGATACCGGGCATGAGCGAGACGGTGGGCGCGCGGCCGGTGGCGGATGACGCGACGGTGCTTGCGGCGGTGGTGAATGGCGAGAGTGTGGCGCCGGGGATGGTCATGCGCGAGCCGGGCAGCGGCAGGACGGCGTGGCTGTCGGGCTGGTCGAACGAGTATGCGTTCTCGCGCCTGCTGCGAACCGCGATCTTCTGGGCGGCGCGGCGCGAGGGCGAGGCGACGCGCCTCTATGTCACCGGCGGTGACGGTCTTTTCGTCTACGCCTACCCCGGCGCGCGCTCGATCGTGCTGCTGTCGGCCTCGGATGAGCCGGCGGAGGCGACGGTGCGCTGCGACCCGGCGATCCTTGGCGTGGCGGACGATGCGTCGGTGGTGGATGCGGTCACGGGAGAGACGCTCGGCAGCGCAGCGGACCTCGCGGCGGGACTGACGGTGCCTGCGGTGCCGCATTGCGTGCGGCTGCTGCGGGTGGAGTAGGGGCGGCCATTGCGCACGGACGGAAAAGCGCGCGCGTCGTCCCGTGGCGCGGACGCTCCTGTCCGCGCCCCTCGAGCAAACGGCATACGGCAAACGGCTACGGCGTACGACAATCTACGACTTTCACGTGCCACGGGCGCCCTCGCCCGTGGGCGGACCTTTACGCTCAACGCAGTCGCCACGTCTCGCGCATGCTTACCTCGATGCTCAGGCCCCCGGAGTCGATCATCGGCGAGCCTGTGACCTCGTAGATCCATGTGTCCCTGCTGGCAGTGAGAGGATCCTCCGGGAGTTGCTTCAGGTAAGGACCCGCCCATCCCTGTGGCACCGGAACCGGGTTCCCCGACGAGTCAAGGGCGATTTCCGGCGGATTCGCCGCTGTCAGGTCCTCAAGCCTCTGGGGATAGGAGCCGGTGTCCTCCAGGAACGCAAGAAGCGCGTCGTCGAGTTGGGTGAGCGCGCGGTCGAGTTGCGCGAGGCCGGTGTGACGGATGCTGACCTCGCCGGCATGGGCGGGAGTGAGGACCGAGATACGCCCGAAAGCCATCCCCGCCCCGAGCAGCAGCAGCGTGAGCGCGAATGCCCGGGCAGCATCACCGAGGCAGTTCTGTCTGGGGAGCGCCGCCCAGGCGAGGCCGAAGATGAGCGCCAGCAGCAGGATCAGCGGAAGGCTGTCAAAAGCCCCCCGGCTTGAGCTGCCCAGCCAGGTGAGGTCGAGCAGATAGCCGCCGCTCGCCCACGCAAGGATTCCGCCCGCAACCAGCGCAGTCAGCAGGATCGCCAGATGCTCCCGCCTCGTGATGGCCCCGCCGCGCCGCATTAGCGCGATGGCGCCATAGGCTACGAGCAGCAGCAGCGCGACGGTGAGGCCCCCGACCCACATGGCGTCAGTGCCGGTATCGCGCAACCACATCGGCAGGTGGGGCCTCCCAAACGCAGTCTGGTAGACCAGCAGGCCACCGGCCGCGATTGCAGCAGCGACGGCGCGCCACGCGCTCGAGCGATCGGCAATTGCAGACGCACCGCCCATGGCGCCCATCATGAACCCCGCCAGCACGAGGAGAAGCGGGAAGCCGGTCCCGTCCAGCGGTGACAGCGAATAGGCGGGTCTAATACCGCCCGCCGCCGCGATCCAACCAATCGCGAGCAGCGACCACCGCGCCAGTTCTGCTCCTGTACGCAGGCCGTCATCCTCCTGCCCCCGCCTCTCCGAGCCGATGACAATCGGAACCGTGATGAACGCAGTCAGCAGGCTCATCACGATCACCCACGGCTGGAGCCAGCGCGGGAGACCGGGCAGCAGCACCGCCAGCGCGCCCACGGTCAGCGCGGCGTAGAGCAGCGGTAGCGGAATGCGACGCGCTCCGACCCGCAGCAGCCCCAGAAGCAGGAAGAGCACGCCGCCCGTCAGCCATGCGGGGACATTCACGCGCTGCCAGATCGGCGGCCCCGGCAGCGCCCCCCTCCGGTTGATGGCCACACGCTCACCGCGCGCGTCTGCCGGCGCCAGTGTGAGGTCCTCCATCTCGTCACGATCCAGAATCGTCCACAGCCGCGTCGCCCAGAGTTCGCGCAGGTCCGCGCTGCTCAGGTTCTCCTCGATACCATCGCGCCACGAGAGGTGGGGCTCCGTCACGCCGTGGTAACCGGCGTACTCAATGATCGCGGAGGGCTCCCTGCGCGCCTCGATCGTCTCGCGGCGGATGCGCGCGTAGCTGGTGCCCATGCCGTGATCGCCCAGCGGCAGCCGCGACCGCGCAAGCTGCTCGCACTCCACAGGCTCACGCGTAAGCGACACGAGCGTGAGCGCGGTCTTCTCGCGCGAGCTTGCGCGGGAGATGTGCAGCGGGTAGACGACTTCGTCGCACCAGAACGAGATCCCGACCGGCTTCACATCGTGCAGGACCGGCTTCTCCTCCACGACCTCCGGCAGCACGCGCAGCGCGACGAAGAACCAGCCTTTGCCCACATACTGGTCGAAGATGCTCGCGTGCTCCTCCGGGGTGGCGTAGCCGTTGTCATTCAGCCAGCCAATCAGCACGTTCGGGCCTGTGGCGGAGAGGATGGAGACATCGTAGTCGCCGACCGCCATCCGGCGGTGGAGGGTAACCGATTCCTCCGCGGCAGCTTCCTCGCTCGGAGGCGAAGGCGGTGCGATCAGGTCTACGTCATCCGTGGCGCTCCTCGGCCGAGGGATGTCGATGTGGGTCTCAACGATCGGCTCAGTCACGTTGAGCACGTGCGCGATGAAGTCGGCAGAGGCGATAAAGACGTCGTTCTCCAGCGGCTCGCCCGGAACCGGCACGACCCAGGCGAAGCCCGAGGCCGGGCCGTGGTAGGTGGTCTGAAGCAGAAGGACCTCGCGCCCCTCGGCGGGCTGGATGATGATGCCCTTCTGTTCGGTCGAGGTCGCGCCGAGATCGCCGTAAAGCCGACCGTAGGTCTCCTCGGGCGGGATGAAGACGCCGTCTGCCGATGCGATCTGCGCGGCGAGCAGCATTGCGAACGCAAGCGATCCGATGCGAGCGTGCATCGCTCTGCCCCCGATCATGCGTCGCGTCAGTAGGAACCACTCTGTACGTGGTAACAACCACCTGCTGCGTTGGGTTCCGCGGATGTCGCTCCGAACGGCGTACGGCACGGCTTACGACACTCCTGCGAACGTCATGTGCCACGGGCGCCCTCGCCCGTGGGTCGTTCGCAGATCGCCTTCAGACGGCACGGCGCAGGGGTGACGCTTTCCCCGTGGCGCGGACACTCCTGTCCGCGCAGGGAGGAGGGTGCAACGCACGGACATGAGTGTCCGTGCCACGGAACGGCAGACGGCAACGGCACACCGTCGTTGCCGTCCCCGATTGCCGATTGCCGATTCCCGATTGCCGGCCTTCACCGCCCCCTACTCCCCCGCACCCCTGCGGTAGCGCAGCGGCGTGGTGTTGCGGTAGCGCTTGAAGACCTTCGTAAAGTAGCTCTGGTCGCGGAAGCCGCACTCCAGCGCGATCGTCGCCAGCGGTTTGTCCGTCCGTGCGAGCATCTCCGCCGCGCGGTCCACCCTCATCCGGTTAAGCAGGTCCGTGAAAGTGCTCCCCGACTCGCGCCGGATCAGCGCCGAGAAGTGCGAGGGCGAGATGTGCGCCGCGGCAGCCACGTCATCGCGGGAGATCGACTCGCAGCAGCGCTCGCGCATGAACTCCAGCGCCTCGAAGAGCAGAAAGCCCGGGTCCTTACGACGGTGGCGCTCGATCGCATCCATGATCCCCTCGAGCATCTGCCGCAGCCACGCCGCAAGCTCCTCGTGCGAGGAGATCGCCGACGCCTCCGCCATCGAGCGGTAGTTGATCCCCAGCGACTCCTCCGGCTCAGCCCCGGCCTCCACCGCCGTGCGGCTCATCGTCACGACCAGTTCGAGGAAGATGCTGCGCACGACGTCGAGCCGATCGCGCGCGTGGTAGTGCACGGTCATCAGCAGGCGGTTGAGGATCTCCCGCGCCGCGCGTCTGTCGCCCGAGCGTATCGCCGCCAGCAGCGCCGGCTCCTCGCGCATGTAAAGCTCGCGGATCGAGTAGTGCAAGCCGCTCTTGAAGGCGTGGATGGCATGCGCCCGCTGCTGCTCGTCATGATACCTGCGGCGGCTCTCCGCCAGCGCCGCGGCATTCGTCAGGTTGGCCTCCTCCGCGAGCGCGCGCAGCTCTGAGCATGCCCGCGGGATGTCCAGCGGAGGCAGATCGTCCTCGCCGTAAAGCACGCGCTCCTCGGTGGCGTTGGCGATCAAGCCACCGAGGACCTCATTGTTGCACATCAGCGGCACCGCCCAGAGCATGCGCCGCGCGGGGCAGACGGTCATTGACGCCTCGCCCCAGCGTAAGCCCTCGCTGATGGCGAATGCCCGCGCCTCGGCACACTCCGGTTCGCAAGCAGCGGCACAACGCCCACAAGGGCCGCTGTCGAAGACGATGCTGCCATCGGGCATGGTTGCACACAGGCCGGCGCCCCATCTTCGGCCGTAGTCACCTGCAAGCTTCGCAAAGCCCGCGCGATCGATGCCACTTTTTGCGTGATGTTGAGCCATCCGGAACCACTCCCATGTGACTTCGTACCATTTTACAATATCCATGCTGAAAGCGAAAGACCCTCATGTCGCTGTTGCGTATGCTACAG
>JAAYJW010000223.1 GCA_012522765.1 candidate division WS1 bacterium
AGGAAGCCTTAGAAGGTCTGCTCCGCAGCGCGAGCCAGTACCAGCGCAGATAGCGGGGCAGCCACGAAAGTAAGCGAAAACGCGAGGTGCCGGCGGAGCGGTCGCTCCATGTGGTCGGCACCTCGCTTATCTTCATCCCCCGCAGGTGCGCCTTCACCGTCAGCTCCAGGCCAAGCTCGAATCCCCCGTCCGACTCGATCTCGACCTGCCCGAGCAGCTCGCGGCTGTAGAGGCGGAAGCTGTTGGTTGCGTCATGAGTCGGCAGCCCGGCGAGGACGTGCAGCGATAGACCCGCCAGGCGCGAGAGCATCCGCTTGAGCAGCGGCCCGCCGATCTGCCGCCCGCCCTTCATGTAGCGCGAACCCGCGACCACGTGGGCCCCGCGATGGAACTGCTCCAGCATCGGCCCGACCGATCTCAGATCGTCGGAAAGGTCGGCCATCGTGACGATCACCGCCGGCCGCGTCGCCTCGGCGAAGCCGCTCTTGATCGCTCCGAGCGCTCCTCGGCCGTAGTGGTTGCGCACCAGCCGCAGGTGGGGGAACCGATCCGCCTGCTCGCGCACCACCGGCAGCGTAGTGTCGTCCTCGCTGTCGTAGCAGATCAGTATCTCGCAGTCCGTGCCTGCATGTTCGGCGATGGCATCGAGCAGTGCCCCGGCGTTCTCGGCCTCATTGTACACCGGGATGACCAGCGACAGCTCAGAGGGCACTACAGGCGCCCTTCCTCGATCTGCCCCTCGATCCACGGGATGACTTCATCGAGCATTTCGTCAAGTGACGTGGTCGCCTCGAAGCCCAGCACCTCTCGCGCTTTTGTTACGTCCGGGATGCGCTTTTGCACGTCGTAGGGGAACGGCTCCACGCTCGTCCAGCGGAAGGGCTTCGCGTCGCCGTGTATCTTCCGCCAGATGGACTCCGCAAGCTCCAGCACGCTGGTTGAGACGGGCGAGGAGAGGTTGAAGTCCTCATTGACCGCCGCCTCGCTCTCCATCGCGATGCGAATGCCCCTCGCAAGGTCGCCACCGTAGGTGTAGTGGCGGACCTGCGAGCCGTCGCCAAGCAACTCCAGCGGGTCCTGGCCCTTAAGCACCTTCATCACCAGGTCGGGCACCACATGGCTGAGGGCGAGTTCGATGTTACCGCGCCGAACGGTCGCGTCCGTAACGGCCCGCGATTCGCCTATCCCCACGCAGTTGAAGGGTCGCGCGATGGTATACGGAAGCTCATACTGCTCCCATGCGCCCTTCGCGAAGTACTCCGAGGCCAGCTTCTGAAAGCCGTAGGTGGACATCGGCGGCGGGCAGCGAAGTTGGTCGCCCTCCACCGACGGGTAGTGATCCACGCTCTCGAAAACCATCGAGGACGATACGACGATGATGCGCTCGAGTGAGCCTCTCTGGAATGCCGCGATCGCGGCATCGAAGGTGCTGGCGAGGATGCGCTCGTTCTCGGCAAGCAGGTCGTAGGCGAAGCGGTGGAAGTAGGAGATGCCGCCGATCATTGCCGCGGCCGCGATGATCGCCTCGCAGCCTTCGGCAAGCTCGGTGAGCAACCCGACATCTTTGCAGTCACCGCGCACGAAGCTGTAGCGGGGATCATCGTCATAGCTTCGACCGACCTCACCGTACTTCGAGAGGTTATCTACGCCGACAACACTATGCCCGGCGGCGATGAGCTCCTCAACAAGATAGCCTCCGAGGAAGCCGGCAGAGCCGGTCACGAGTACTTTCATGGGCAGATCAGCCCTCCACGGCCGAAGCAGTTCCAGATGTCTACGACCTCTTGGTCCTGCAGATCGACCTCGCGATATACGGAATGCGGCGCTCCCACGATCAGCAGATCGCTCCGCTCAACGACCTCCTCCAGTGGCAGCAGGCGCTCGTCACTGACGTAAGGGTCGGTTGTCACGACTTCCTTGCACTCCAGTTCGAGTATCTTCCGTAGCTTGTATGCCAGCGAGTCGCGGGCATCGTCGGAGTCCGCTTTGAAGGCCATGCCGAGTATGCCGACGGTCATCTCGCGCAGGGGCAGCGAACGTCGCAGGCAGCCCACGATGTAGCCGGGCAGGCCCTCGTTGATGAGCATCGCTGCATGGCCGAGGAAGAAGCTGTTGTTGTAGAAGGAGCCGAGCTGCATTGTGTCCTTGAAGAGGCACGGTCCGGCGGCGAAACCGGCGGAGGGCAGATCGCTCGCGCGGGGGTAGTCCTTGGTGATTGCCTCGCGCAGCCGGTAGTAGTCCACGCCGTGGTCATTGGCGATGGCGTAGAACTGGTTCGCCACCGCGAACTTGATGTAGCGGTAGGAGTTGGTAAAGAGCTTGCACAGCTCGGCCTCCAGCGGCGCGAGTTCGATGATCCCGCCGCCGAACACCTCGAACAGCTCCCGCGCCCGCGCCATACCCTCGTCGGAGAATGCGGAGACGATCTGCGGCATCTGGTAGGTCTCGCGGATCGCTTGGCCCTGCGCGATGCGCTCGGGGCAGAACGCGACGAACATCTGCGGCCCCTCGGAGCGGATCACGTTGTAGACACGCTCGCTGGTTCCCGGATATACCGTGCTGCGCAGAACGAGAAGCTGGCCGTTCCGGAAGTAGGGGAGATAGTCCTCAACCGCCGCCTGAATGGCCGCGAACGAGGGGTTCAGGTGCCGGTCCACCGGTGTACCGATGGTCAGGATGATGTCACGGGCACTGGATATGACCTCGGGGTCGTCGCAAATCCGCAGGTTGCCCGACGCAAGCGCGGCGCTGAGGGACTCCTCGCCCCCCTCCTCCTGGAACGGCATCTGGCCTCCGGCGACAGCCGCCACGGCATCGCTGTTCACATCGAAGCCAGCCACACGCCTGCCCTCGTTGGCAAAGCAGAGCGCGAGCGGCAGGCCAACATGCCCGCAGCCGCCGATTACACAAACGTCGAACTGCATCTCATTACCCTCCCGCTGCAGAACGCGCAATCCTATTCCGTATGACTCTCGCCCACACCTCCGTAGATGAACGTGCAGGAGGTCTTCGGTTATTTGGTGCTGAAGACCGCACATGCCGGTGTAATATGCGACAGAGACGTTCTCAAGGGGACGAGAATGCGCGGGTCAGTCAATTATCTGCATGTCGGAAGCGGCCTGCAGCGCTTCCTGATCCTTCTCGTTACCGTGATGGCCCTGATGCTGCTGGTGGTCGTCATTGCGCGCTACATGATTGATGTCCCTCACTGGGACCAGTGGGACTTCGTGCCGACGCTGGAGAAGTGCCACACGGAGGGCTTGACGCTCTCCGACCTTGCCTCACAGCATAACGAGCACCGGCTGTTCTTCCCAAGGCTTATCATGGTCGGCCTGGCCATACTTAGCGGCTGGAATACCAACTGGCAACTGCCGGTCAATGTCATCTGCGTGGCCGGAGTAGTCGCGCTGATGGCCCTGCAGACGTGGAGGGCGCAGGGGCGGCCGTCCTTCGGTCCCGGATGGTACCTCCCGGCGATGGCGCTCGTAGCGTTCTCCATCAACGGGACCGAAAACTGGATCTCCCCCTTTCAGCTTCAGATCGGCCTGTGCGTTTTCGGCGTGGTCGGGGCCTTCGTGCTGCTGGGCGAGAGGGCCAGCCGGCTGGCCTTCACCGGGGCGGTAGTGGCCGCGATTGTGGCGACCTATTCCTTCGCCTCAGGAGCGCTCGTCTGGCCGCTGGGTCTGGTCATGATCGGTCTCGTGGGCGATGGGATCAGGTCCCGATCGGACTGGGCCCGGGCGGCACTGTGGGCCGGAGTGGGCGCGGTGATGATCGGACTCTACGCGCATGGCTTTGAGAGACCGGCATACCATCCGCCACCCTGCCTGCCGCACACGCACCCGAAGCTGTGGACGCGTTTTGTGCTGACCTACATCGGCGGTCCCTTCAGCGCTCACCGTGGAGCGCCGATCGGCGGCTTCGGCCTTCTGCTTGGTATGGCTCTGGTTTGGCTGATTGCGCGGCGGCGCATGCTACGCCGCCCGGAAGTGGCATCGCTGATAGCGGTCGGGTTGTATGGCCTCGCGGTGGGGCTGATTATCACCGTCGGCAGAGGCCATTTCGGCCTCGGGTCAGCGGCGCTCAACCGCTACTACATGTTCGCGAACCTGATCTGGCTGATGGAGATAGCGCTGCTGGCGGTTGCCGCTACGGGGCCGCTCGAATCGCTTCGGAGGCGCAGCGACTGGCTCAAGGTAGCGGCGTTTGTTGTGATGATGCTGATTAGCGGACTCGCTGTTCGCAGCAATCGCGTCCATCTGTGGGAGTATCGGGAGAGGAATGAGCTGTTGTTGCAGGCCGGGGCGCTCATGCAGAATCCGGAGACGGAGATGCGGGGTCTCCGAATGGTATATCCCGCTCCCGAGCGGATGCTCCACAGCCTGCACTACCTGCGTTCGGAGCAACTGTCGCTGTTTCGGCCGTGTGCGCCGTGCTATCCGGCGCCGCCGCTACCCGCTAAGCCACCTGAAGACGCGCCGCAGTCGGAGGGCTCGTAATGGAGCAGAAGTGGCATATCGCGTTCTGCAATGTGACGTACACCGAATACGCGGGCGTCAGCTATGCCGACTACTACGGCTCGCCCGCGGTGATGCTGGAGGCACAGCTTGCCGCGAAGGAGTACG
>JAAYJW010000224.1 GCA_012522765.1 candidate division WS1 bacterium
CTGCCGCAGGTGGAAGCAGATGAGTTGCTGGCGATGGACAAGACAAGGACCGACGACACGACGTGGCTGTTTCCCGGCCAGGGCGGCAGTCTTCTGATCCCTCTGGTCGCCACAGCAGAACACGAGGAGTTCCTGTTGGACGTGGAACGTGGTAATATCAAGCTGGTACGGCGGAAGTACCAGACCCGTGGAAGAAAAGTGTACGTGCTGGCGAGACTTGATATCGAGGGCCCACCGCATCGGAATCCAGAAGCTGAGGCTGGGCATCCGAGTCCTCTAGGGCTCGAACCCTACTGCGGCCTCGAACTTGGACCGACACACATGCATGTCTATCTGGAAGGTTGGGGGGATAGGTGGGCCATGCCTCTGGAGGCGGTGGGCTTCAGTGACAAGTCCCGTGGAGGCCTATGGAGCGGTTTCATGGACTACTGCAATATCGTTGAGCCGCCAGATGTCCAATGGGGGCTATTCTGATGCCGCTGACTGCTGAGCAACTGGTTGAGAGCCATATAAGGTGGCTACGTGACAAGACTGCCCTTCGCGACCTCGGCGGCTGGGTGGAGATCACAACGCCGTATCTCGATCGCCACAATGACTACCTGCAGATATACTTGCGGCGCGAGGCTGACGAGCTGCTTCTCACCGATGACGGCTACATTCTGCGGGACCTTGAGCAGACGGGCTGCACCTTAGACACAGAGAAGCGACAGGATCTTCTCCGCGCTACCCTCCGTGGCTTCGGTGTCCAAGAGCACGATGGCGCTCTCGAAGTGAGGACCTCGGAGAAGGGCTTCGCGGCCAAGAAGCACGATCTGGTGCAGGCCATGCTCGCCATTAATGACCTGTTCTACCTCGCCCAGCCGACCGTCTCTAGCCTCTTCAAGGAAGACGTTATCGCTTGGCTGGAGGCAAGAGAGATCAGATACAGTCCGGACGTGCAGTTCGCAGGGCGCAGCGGGTATCGGCATCTGTTCAACTTCCTGATACCCAAGTCTTCGTCACAACCCGAACGCATTGTCCAGGCCATCACACATCCAACGGCCATCGCGGCAAAGTCCCTTCTCCTTGCTTGGATCGACACGCGTGAGACGAGACCCGCTGGTAGCAGAGCATACGCGCTCCTTAACGACGAGACCGCCTCGGCCCCGGAATCGGTGCTCGTCGCCTTGCGAAGCTACGAGGTGACGCCCGTCCGGTGGTCCGACAGGGACACAGTCGTTGACGAACTTGCAGCCTGACGAAGATCGCTGACGCTGAGGGCGTTGACCGCCACCCGGAACGAGTGGGGAGAGGTTCCACACTCGGCCCATGAGTGAACGGTTAGCGAACAGTCGTCTATTCCGAGTCGCGCGTGCGGACATACATTGAAACATCGCCCTGCGCGAAAGAAACATAGCAAAGGAGAGGCCCTCCGGATGCTATGTTAATGGACGCGGCGAGAAGGACGCGCGCAGCGCAGACCGACGCATCGATGCAGACCGACCCGCACGGATGGGCTGCCGTTCGCGAGAGGTTCCATGTCTCCCCTCGCCGAACACTCCCCCGCCACATTCACCCGCACTCTCGGGAGTTGACCGCTCCATGAAGACGTGGAATGTCGGGATCGTCGGGCTGCGGCGAGGCCGCGGCTTCGTGAACGTGTTCGGCGCACACCCACGCGTGAATGTCACCGCGCTGTGCGACATCAACGAGAAGTCCCTCAGCGACCTCGGTGAGGCCTTCGACCTGCCCGACAGCGCGCTCTTCACTGACTTCGACGAGTTCGTCAGCGCCGACACCGACATCGTCATGGTCGCCACGCCCATCCGCTTCCACGCGCCGCACACGATCGCCTCGCTGGAGGCCGGGAAGGACGTGCTCTGCGAGCAGACCGCCGCCTACACGGTCGAGGAGTGCGAGCAGATCGTGGATGCGGTCAAGCGCACCGGCCGCAGCTACATGATGGCCGAGAACTACTGCTACTTCCACTACGTGCGCGAGTGGCGCAAGCTCACCGAGGCAGGGAAGCTCGGCACGATCTTCCACGCCGAAGCCGAGTACGTCCACGAGATCGAGAACCTGCTGGTCAACGCTGAGACCGGCGAGTACTACTGGCGCCACGAGCGCCCGCCGATCTGGTACTGCGCCCACTGCCTCGGGCCGCTGCTGACGCTCATGGAGGACCGCATCGTGGCCGCCTCGGGAAGCTCCGCGGGCTTCCACAAGCACCCGGAGCAGTCCGAGCACCTCGGCTTCCTCGACATGGAAGTCGGCCTGTTCCGCACGCAGAAGGGCGCGCTGATCAAGATCGCGCGCAGCCAGGTCGCCCCGCGCTACCCGCACATGGTCTACTACTCGCTCTACGGCACGAAGGGCTACGTGGAGAATGGGCGCTCAGGCTCGAACACGCAGGGTTTCCAGTGGATCGAGGGCGAGACGCCGGATGATGAGCAGGGGCGGCGGCAGGCTGAGGTGATTGACTGCCCGGTAGTGGACCCGGACGCGCCCGAGGAGGCGAAGCAGGGCGGCCACGGGACCAGCGAGTACTACATGATCCGCGAGTTCCTCGACTCGCTGGAGGCGGGCGTGAGGCCGCCGATAGATGTCATGCGCTCGATGGACTTCACGATCCCCGGCATCATCGCGCACGAATCGGCAATGAGCGACGGGAACTGGCGCGACGTGCCGGTGTTTGAGTGGTAGGGCTTAACGGCGGGAATAGGGAATGGGCAATCGGCAATGAGGAACGGCGCGGGGCCGTTGCCTTTCCTCCCCCCTCGTCCCGCCCGCGAGGCGTCGCTTGCCGAGCCAGGGAGAGGGGGGATCGAGGGGGGTGAGGCCCGGCCCGGTCGTTATGCCGTCAGGTGTGCCCATCGATGTGGGCCGGGGTGGAATCTTCGGCGCTGGCGCGCCTCACCCTCGCTGCGCTCGGGCGGCCCCTCCAACGGCTGGGCGACGACAACGGCAAACCGGCCCCCGGCGAGGGCGCCGGGGCCACATCGCGGCGGGGTCAGGTCCTACCCCCCCGCCAAATCCCGCGTCTCCGCCATCTTCCACGTCTCGCCGCCGTCGGGGGACATGATCACCGCCCGGCGGTTGCCCACGTGATCGTTGCGGTAGAACCAGTGCGTTGACCAGTAGTCATACGAGATGAACAGCCGCCCCTCGCGGTCGATCATCAGCCGATGGTAGAAGACGCTATACTCGCTGAAAGGCGCGCGCACAAGGATCCGCGGCTCCTCCCACGGCTGCCCCGGCCTCTTGCGCTGATACGCCAGCGTTGCGTGGCTCGCGTTCGGGAACGGCTCGCCCGACCGCCACAGCCGGAAGACCACGTGCAGCGTGTCATCCGGCCCGCAGACCATGCCGATGTACGTCTGACTCAGCCCCTCGCCCGAGAGCAGCGGTTCGGTCCAGCTTCCATCCGCCAACCGCTGCGAGTGCTGGAACGGCCGCCCATGCGTCCCCACCAGCACATGCGGCGCGCCATCGCTGTCCATCGTGATGCTCGGCGAGTTGTGCGCGTCATTCGCCGGCGGGCCGTAGCCGATCAGCGCCGGCTCGGTGATCTCGCCGGTCCTGCGGTTGAAAGTCGCCACGTAGGTCGGCACTCCCGGCACCTGAAGCTGCGGATCGGTCGCCTCGCCCCACGTTACATGCACTAGGTCGCCGCGGGAAGCCAGCGCTGTCGGGGCGCCTGAGTGCGTGGAGAAGCCGATGCAATCGCGGGTGATCAGCAGCGGCTCTCCGATCCTTATCGCACCGTTCACGACCCGCGGCACAAAAAGCTCCAGGTCGTTGAGGCTGCGCCACTTCAGGTTCGGGTCGCTGGCCGTGCGGCGGAAGCGCACGAATGCCGGCGGCCCATCGAAGACGTTGTGCCCGGTGAAGTGCTCGATGTCGATGGAGCCGCGCGCTCCCGGCACTTCATAGGCGGCAAAGGTAAGCCCGCCATCGGCCGAATGCAGGATCGCGTTGCGCCCCGCGCAGTTGGCGGGCAGGTAGATACCGCCGTCGGCGTCGAACGAGACCTTGGTAGCGATCAGCCCGAAGATGTTGCCTTCGAAGCTCTCCGGCCGCGATACCACCGCATCGTTGACATTCGTCTCGCTCCACTGCCCATCCCGCCATGTCGCTATACCCGCGGCAGTGCGCATGTACGGCCGGTTGTCGGGCGCGAAACAGGGCTGGTACGTCAGCGGGTAGTCGGGCAGGTAGCCGAACTGCTCGTTCTCGTGCGCGTAAGGCTGCAACTCAAGCGGCATAGTCAGCGGCCGCTCCGCAGGCGCATGGCCCGGCCGCACAGTGAGCGTCGAGTAGGTGCTGATTTGTGGCGCATCCTCGGGTGTGATGCGCAGGTGCGCCACGTGCGGCCCATCACCCTCGGGGATGGTGTATGCCACCCGGATGCTCGCCGCCTCATTACCGCCAAGCGTCACCTCCGCCGGCTCAAGCTGCACCGGCCATTCAGCGCCAGGATACTCCACCGTCAGCGTGAAATCGCGCTCCGCCGTCGCATTATTGTGCGCGCGCAGCGAGATCTCTCCCCGCGCTCCCGGTTCTCCGTAAACCAGGCGCCCGTAGGGGGTGAGCAGCCAGCGGTTCTCGATCAGCGGGAACCACGAGGCCGGGTCCGGGGTCCAGAGGCAGGCGTTGCCGATCGGGTCATCCGCCTCCCAGCGCGTGAGGCCGTCGGCGCTTACGATCGCCTGCGCGACCGGCAGGCGAAGCTCCCACGGCGTCGCGTCCCGGTGCACATTCGCCGGCACCTCCAGCTTTGAGGCACCCTCGGCGTCGGGCGTCAGGATGCCGACAAGCGTTCCGTCGGCGGCATGAAGCGCAGCAGGCGCCGAGCCTGCGGGCATGCGCGAAAGCTCGATGCTGAACTCGCCCGCGCGCGGCTGGAAGGCGATGACGCATGCCTGCTCGGGGCTGGCGAGGACGATCGGCTCCTCGTGTCGCTGATCGCGATGTCCGCGCGCGGTCTCGATGATGTAGCGCGGGCAGTTGGTGCGGAAGCCCCAGACGAAGTGGTCGCCGTAGCGGTCGTTGGAAACTGTGATGTTCAGCGCGTAGATCCCGGGTCGCTCGACGGAGGTGCTCAGGCGGGCGGTCTGCGGCGGACCGAGGCCTGCGCCTACCTCGGCGTCGTCGGTGGGGATGAACGCCTCCTGCAGCACCTGGCGGTCGGGGCCGACGAGCAGCGCGCGCAGTTCGGTGGTAATGCTGCGCGTGTTGCGGTCGCGCTTAAGCACCTCGACGACAAGCTCGCCCGGTTCGGCCATGAAGTACACGCCGCCACAGCCGCCGATGAGAGGCTCAAAGTCTGGCCTGGCCATGATGGCCTCCTGGGCAGGAGCGTTCCCCGCGAGAGCGGCAGCAATCAGCGCGAGCGCAATCGTCCGAATTGTCATGGTCGGCTCCTTTGCCGGCCCGTCTGGCTACTCCAGCCCCAACACCCTCTGCGCGTTTTTGTGTGTCACTTTGTCGAAGACCGTCTGGCTGACCTTGCCCTTCGCCAGACCATCTTCGAGGAAGCCTTTCAGGTAAATCAGCATGTCATTGCGGTTGCTCGGGCGGCAGACATCGGTCCCCCACAGAAGCTGGTCCTGGAACTCGTCGAGGAACGCGTAGCCGAACTCCGGGTCGCGGCTGATGGCGTTGAAGCCGCTACCCGCGGACATGTCTCCGTGGAGATTCGGGTAGCGCCGCATAAGCTCCGGAATGCGCCCGCCCTCGGTCACCGGCCCCTTGGGATATCCGCCCCAGGTCTCCTCCGTCACGTCTCCGCTGATGTATGACCACCACGGATTCGAGTGCGCGAGGAAGATCATCTCCGGGTGGTCCGCCACCTGCTTCTCCAGCCGCGGCAGGCCGAACTCGTCGATCAGCCCGTACATCCCGCCCTCGCGCGTTGCGATGTGAAAGGTCATCGGCATGCCCACTCGCTCCGCATGGTCGAGCAGGTTCGTGACGCGCGGGTCATCCCACCACAGATTCGCGGTCATCTCGCCGATGCCGCGGCAGCCCTTCTCCTTGTAGTGCTCGAGCACCCAACTGAAGTCGAACTCCGGGGAGTTGTTGCTCAGCCGCGGATCGATGTTGCAGAACGGAATAAAGCGGTCCGGGTACTCCTCGGCGATCATCAGGATGTCCTCGTTGCTCTGCGTGAGGGCATTGCACTCCGGCAGCGTCAGCGGGAGCATGCCGCCCATGTCTACCCCGGCCTCATCGTACATCTCGATGAACTGCTCGGGCGATGCCGGGCCGTCCTCGCCTTTGCGCCAGCCGATGTCCGAGATCTTCGCGATGTGTATGTGTATGTCGATGAACATGGTACTCGCCTCCAGAACATTGTTGTTGCCGTTGCTCCCCCTCGCGCGCCGGAACGGAGAGGGGGTTGGGGGGAGGTCACAACCCCAGCAACCTCACCGCATTCCCGCTCGTGATCTTGTCGTATGCCTCGCGCGAGATGTTGCCCTCGAAAGCCGCTTGATCGAGGAAGCGCTTCAGGTTCACCAGCACGTTATCACGGTTCTTCGGCGCACACACATCCGTGCCGAAGAGCAGCTTGTCCTGACATTCGCTCAGGAACCAGTACCCGAACTCCGGGTCGCGGCTGACGGCGTTGAAGCCGCTGCCCGCCGACAGGTCGCCGTAGACGTTCGGGTTGTTCATGATGAGTTCCACGGCCTTGCCGCCCTCGGTCACCGGGCCCTTCGGATAGCCGCCGCGCGTCTCCTCGGTCACGTCACCGCTGATCTCCGACCAGAACGCCTGCGAGTGGCAGAAGAACACGAGGTCCGGGAACTTCTCCACGGCCGCGGAAAAGCGCGGCAGGTTGAGGTCGTCAACGAGACCGTAGGTCCCGCCGACCTGCGTCGCCACATGGAAGGTGATCGGCAGTTCGAATTCCTGCGCGTGCCGGAAGAGGTTGAGCACGTGCGGGTCGTCGAATGCCATGTTGGCGGTCACCTCGCCGATGCCTTTGCACCCGGCGCCCTTAAACCACTCCATCAGGTGGCCGAGGTCGGCCTCGGGGGAGTTGCGGATCTGCAGCGGGTGAATGTTGCAGAACGGGATGAACCGCGGCCAGCGCTCGCAGATCTCCAGCACATCCTGCACCGACTGGATATGATGCGAACACTCCGGGTTAGTGCCGGGAAGGATCACCGCGCGATCGATCCCGACCTCATCGTACATCTCTATGAGTTGCTCGGGAGTCGCATAGGTCTGATCGGTACCGGGGCGATTCGGCCCCGGATGATGCCGCGTGTGAACATGGATATCTACGACCATCTCGGTCCCTCCGTGACAATGGGCTTCCGCTGATAAGCGTCCCCCGGCGGGTTCGCCGCCGGCAACGGCCGCCCCTCCCCCTCGCACACCGCCCCGGAGTCCAGGCGCCCTCGCCTGGACACGTTGCGCAAACCACCGTCGCCCGCTACGACGCTTGAAGGCCCTGCCCGCCCTCTCGGCGAAGAAGCCGCACGTCATCCACGTGATAGTGCTGGAGGTCACGCACATGCGACCGATCAGGGCAGGCTTTGTCGGCTTCGGCGAGATCAACACGCCGCCAGATATCATCGAGCGCAAGGTCTCGGAGGCGCAAGAGACACTGGAGGCCGAGGGGCTTGAGCTTGTCCCCACGTCGCCTGTCAGCGATGACCCGGAGGGCAAGGACGTCGCACGGGCGCTGGAGGACCTCGCGGGGCAGGAGTTCGACCTGCTGATCCTCTGCCTTGCGGGCTGGATCCCATCGCACGCAGTGATCGCGATCGCCGACCGCTTCCGGCACACGCCGATGATCCTCCTCGGCCTCACCGGCTGGCAGGAGGAGGGGCGCTTCGTCACCACCGCCGATCAGGCCGGCACCACCGCCCTGCGCAAGCCGATGCAGGACCTTGGCTACACCTTCACTTACATCCCCACCTTCCGCGGCGAGGACCTCCCGATCGAGCGCATCATGAGCTACGCGCGCGCGGCCCGCGCGGCGGCCATGCTCCGCGGCGCGCGCATCGGCACGATGGGCACGCGGGACATGCGCCTCTACGGCACGCAGCACGACGGCGTCTCGCTGCGCGCGAGGATCGGTCTGGAGGTCGAGCCCTTCGAGATGCTGGAGATGGCGCAGGCGATCGAGGCGCTCGATGAGGCGCAGGTCGAGGCGCTATCGGCGCAGGTGCGGGAGCGCTGGGAGTTCACGAAGGAGCCGCAGCCGGGCACGATCGAGAACA
>JAAYJW010000225.1 GCA_012522765.1 candidate division WS1 bacterium
TGGTGAGCGTGCGGGCGTAGAGCCGCTTGCCCGCGGCCTCGTCTACCAGGTAAACGGCTTTGTCGGTCGGGACCTCGGAGAGGTCGGGCAGTTGAAGCTCGACCCGGGCCCCGGGGATGTCAGTGGTTACGGCGAACTGCCACGTCTGCATCGGCGCGTTCTCGCGGACATCCACGGCCAGTGCGCGGCCGCCATCACCGATGAAGTAGAGGTCAACGTAGGGTGCGATCGCCGGCGGGTTGTCCATCTGGTAGGCCGCCGGGTTGCTCGCGGCGCCGGGCAGCACGCCGGCGTAGCTGCAGGCGTCGAGTGCGCCTGCGGCCCGTGCCACGATCGGGATGATCCAGGCATCGGGGGCGGGCTTGCGCGCGGCTGCGGCGGCGACTTCAGCGGATGCCGGTGCGGCTCCGGGCGCGTTGATTACCACCTGCGTGGCGGCTCCGGAGCGCAGCCAGAAGCCGTTGTGGCGCGGGACGATCGTGCGGGCGCCGAGGCCGATCGTGGTGCTGACCAGCCGGTAGGTGTTGGCCTCGGTGTCATAGATGAAGCCGTAGGTTGAGGCCGGGCTGCCCGCGGGTATGTTGAGCTGCTCCCAGGGCAGATCGCGGTCGTATGGGTTCGCGAACATATTCCAGGTCCGCTCGGCATTGAGCGTGAGGCTCTGGTCATTGCCGAAGATCTGGCCGGGCGTGTCGAGGTCGAGCGCGCCATCGGTCCTGACCCAGAAGCCCCGGCCCGGAGCGACCTGCATGATCGGGCTCGCTGACGGCGCCATGCGGTAGTCGGCCAGTTGCGGATCCCAGCGGGCGATATCCGCGTCGGCGCCGAAGACGGCCGCGGGATCGTCATCGAGTGGTTCGACCGGCACGCCGACGAAGCTGAGCCCTGCCGGAACCGTCATGCTGTAGAGCATGGCTCCGACGAAGTCAACGTCGGCCGTATCGGTCGCGATGTCGATCACACGCTCTTCGGGGTCGAAGGCGTAGGCGGTCGAGACCGCGCGGACGGTATAGGTGCCTGGCGCCAGGCCGGTAAGGCCGTAGACACCGTTTGCGTTGGTGGTTGCTGTGGCGACGAGCGTATCGTTTTGGAGCGCCTCAACCTGGATGCCGGCGAGCCGCGCCCCGGTGAGGGAGCGGATGGTGCCGGTGATGCCGAAGGTCTGGAGCGCTGCGACGAACTCGTTGCCTGCCGAGCCGCCCTGCGTGGCGTTGACCGTGACGGTGATGTCCGATGGGGTAAAGACCCACCCATCGAGCGTCGGTGTGACGGTATAGGTGCCCGCGGGCACATCCGAGATCTCCCAGAGCCCGTCCGGCCCTGTGACGACCGAGTGCAGGCCGTCGCTGACTCTAACGCCCGCGAGCGGATCGCCCTCGTCGGTCAGTACCGAACCGGAGATATCGAAGCCCTGATAGACCGTGAAGTCGATCGCCACGGCACTGGGACCGAGTGTCACGGCCCGCTCCTCGGGCTGGAAGGACCGGTCGTCCTTGCTCGGCACTACTGTGTAGTTGCCGGCGGCGAGGCCGGTGATCTGATATTGCCCCTGGGCGTCGGTCATGGCGAAGAGGCCGCCTGCCTCGACCCGGACGTCGGGTTCGGGGTTGCCATCCGCATCGCTGACGATGCCGGCGATGAAGAACGTCGGCGGGCCGATCGCCGTGAAGCTGTAGCTGTGGAACTGCCCGGCGCCGGGAGCCACATTGCCCTCGTTATCGGCGACCTGCAGTCGGACATCAACACTCTGCAGATAGTCGAAGTCCTCGGGCGGGTCATATTCTACGCGCAACTGCTGGTTGGATCCGGTGATGGTGGTCTCCGCAGCGGCGGCGACATCCACGCCATCAACCTCGAAGACCAGCGAGTCGCGGTCTATGCCCGAGGCGGTGTCGGTGATGGTGAAGGCGATATTGCTGTCGAGTGGGACGTTCTCGGCGCCCTCAGCGGGATCGAAGGCGCTGAA
>JAAYJW010000226.1 GCA_012522765.1 candidate division WS1 bacterium
AGTTGCGCGCCGGACGGCCCCCAGCGGCAACTCACGAAGTGCCACTCCCCGGGCTGCCAGTTCAGCGGGCGGCTTTCAAGCTTCATCGACGGCCCCTGGTTGAGCTTGCCATCGCTGGTCTGCAGCCGGAGCGACCCATTCTGCGTTACGAGCAGCCAGAAAAGGTTGGTCGGGAAGGTGTTGTCCGCCGACAGGATGTAGTGGTTCCGATCATCGCCGGCCGCCCAGTCGGGCTGCACCCAGCACTCGATTGCACCGCCGGACGGGTCCAAGCTCTGGGCGGTGGGATATACCACCAACTGGTCGCCGGCGAAATGGAGCGCTTGACCGAAGCGACCCTCGACGAACTCGCCGGTGTTCTGCAGCGGCGTGATCCCGGCTGCGCTATCTGCGTTGCCATCGAAGTTTGCCAGCAGCAGCGTAGCATCGCCCGCCGTGGCTGGTTGATCCGGCACATCGCCCGTCTCGGCGCCCATTGCGACGGCGGCGCCTCGCTGCAGCGCCGTCCCCTCCGCTGTGCGGCCATCCTCAGCCTCCACCGCCACTACAGTCGCCTGCGGCTGTCCCTCCAGCCACGCGCGGCGGAAGAAGTGGATGGTGCCGCTGTCACCGTTGCCCACGACCAGATCGAGGCTACCATCGCCATCGAGGTCCGCAGCGTACGGGCCTACTTCGTGATGGCTGCTGATGCGCTTGTTGGCAGCGGCAAGCGGTTGATAGTCTGAGAAGCGCGGTTCGGTGGGGGTGCCGACGTTCTCCAGGTAGCGGACGCTGCGCGCGGAGTGGGCGCCGGTCATCAGATCGAGATCGCCATCGCCATCCCAGTCAACCACGTACGACGCGAGCCGCACGCCACACTCGATCGGTGACCCATCCTGATGCTGCAGCGGCACCGGCGCGGCGAGTTCGAAAGCGGTCTTAGAGCCCACGTTTCTGTAGAACATGATGTGCGTCCCCTCGCGGCGACTGCCCTCGCCGCTCGCCAGCACGAGGTCGAGCAGGCCGTCGCCGTCGAAGTCCGTCACGTCGGGCTTGCCGCGGTAGGTCGGGACGATATGCTCCCCGGCGGCTGTTACCTCCACCGGCGCACCGAAGTCCATGGGGTCGGCGGTACCGGGAAAGAACTTGATCGCCCAGCTATCCTCTTTCCATCCGTGCTGCCAGCCCTGCTCGCCATTCTCGCTGTACATGATCAGATCGCGGTGGCCATCGCCGTTCCAGTCGGCGAAGGTGAGCTTCATGTAGCCGCGATGAGCTTCGCCGCCGTCGGGGCAGCCAACCTCGTCGATCGGCACGCCCAGCGACTTGATCGCCTCGGCGCGGGCATATTGCCCATTGCCCACGCCCTTGAACAGAAGCGCGGTGCCCTCGCCATCGCCGGTGGCGATGTCGAGCGTCCCGTCGCCATCATAGTCAAGCACCACCGGGTATGCGAAGGCGCCGTTGGCCATGACTGTCTCATAGCCGCGATACGGGATCGGCGTGCGCGTCAACTTCGGCTCAGCCGCGGTGCCCTCGTTGAGGTAGAGCACGGTGCCCGTGGCATCGGAAATGATCACGTCCATGGTCCCGTCGAGGTCCCAGTCAACCATCGTGGGCACGTTGTGGAAGCCATTGACGATGGGCGCGCCCGCGGCATCAACAAGCTGAACGCCCTCGGCCAGCACGGGGGCCTCGCGCGTCCCGGTGTTTTCGAAGTAGTAGGTGCCCTTGATCTCGCCCATGGTGTCGTACTGGCCCGACATCAGGTCGAGGTCGCCGTCACCATCCCAGTCCGCGACCGTGGGCTTGCTGTGTGTCGCCCAGTCGATCTCGACGCCGCCTGCCTGCAGTGCCTCGAACTCATCGAGCACCGGCAGTCCGTCCTCATCGCGGCCTTTGTTCAGGAGCAGGTGGATGTGACCTCGGGCGTAGGTTCCGACCAGCAGGTCAACTTCCCCGTCGCCGTTCCAGTCGGCGGTTTCGATGAAGACGCCCTGGTAAGGCGTGTCCTCGCTTCTCCCGTAGTCATAGCCCGGGAAGACCTTCGCATCGAAGATCTGCTTACCGGCGGCGTAGCGGGGTGCTTCGTTGGTGCCGAGGTTCTTGTGGAAGGTCAGGTATCTGCACCAGCCGCCCACCAGCAGGTCGCGGATGCCGTCGTTGTCCCAGTCCACGATTGACGTGGTGAGCATCCAACCGATGTTGGGGTTGGTGATGTCCTCGCCGAATTCGGTCTGCAGAGTGTAGGTCTCGCGCTCGGAGAATGCCGGCGCGCTGTCGGTGCCGATGTTGCGGTACCACGTGGCGGTCGCGCCGGTGCCGTAGTTGCTTGAGCCGACCATGTCCCGGCGGCCGTCGCCGTCGAAGTCTATGATCTGCGGGTAGGCGGAGGTGATCGGGAAGGAGCCATTTCCATCGCCCTGCAGCCGCAGCAGGTCGCCATCGCCGATCAGCGGGACGGGATCGGCATCTGCCGCCGAGGTGCCCTCGGGGCCGAAGTATATCGCGTAGCGACGGCAGTCGGCCTGCGGCGCGACGAACATGATGTCGCCGCTGGTCATGTAGCTGCCATCGCCGCGGTTATAGTCGTGATCGAAGCGAAACGGAAGCGACTGCCCCTGAGCGGCACCCTCAAGCGGCTCGACTCGAAGCGAATACTGGTCGAAGTCCGCATCCTCCTCCAGCGATGTGAGCAGGCCGGAGAAGTTGACGGGGGCGCAGATGACGCTATCGGGCGCCGTGATGGTCCCCTCCGCCACCTCGATGATGGCTCTGAACGGCTGATCGGCCTCCCAGGCGAAAGCCGGGCAGGCGAAGAGAGTGGCTATGACAGCGCAGATCAGGACTCGTGAGGTCATGATAAGGTCATCTCCAGTGGGAACTTCGTCTCAGAGCAGATGGCGGGGGGCCGCTGATGTACCCTCAGCGGCCCCTGCGCCAGGTATTCTGCCGGCGCCTCAGCGCGGCACCATGTAGGTCGTGGGATAGGCGACAGAGTCTATCGCCTCCTGCTTCTTGAGCCACTTGGCGTGCCCGTCAATGAAGCCGCAGTTCGCGCCCTCATTGTGCCGCGGAACGGGTGCGTTCGCGGCGGCGCCGGGATAGAGGTACACTCCGGAGTAGGTCGTGCCCTGGTACGTTCCGGTGGTGGCGTCGGCGATGTAAACC
>JAAYJW010000227.1 GCA_012522765.1 candidate division WS1 bacterium
GAGCAGACTGAGGTGAACCTGCTGGCCTCGCGCTCGGGCCTTACGCGCTTTGCGGGCAATGAGATCCATCAGAGCGTGTTCGAGACCGATGTCCACCTGATGGTGCGCGCCGCCTACGGGCAGCGCGTCGGCGTCGCGACCACCAACGATGTCTCCGACGAGGGGCTGCGCGATGTCACCGATCGTGCCTGCACGCTGGCGGCCTCGGCTTCGCCCGATGAGTTCTTCCCCGGCCTGCCGGAGCCGGGCGCAGAGCCGCCGCGTCTTGAGGCGGCGGAGGCCACGGTGAGCTTCGGCCCGGGACAACGCGCCGCAGCCGTGCGCGAGTGCCTTGAGGTAGCGCGCGAGCGCGGTCAGACGGCCGCCGGGGCCTGCTCTGCCGACGTGATCACTCACGCAGTCGCAAACTCGCGCGGGATCAGCGTTGTGAATGAGAGCGCCGCCGCGCATATGCGCATGGTCTTCGCGGGGGAAGACGCGAGCGGCTATGCCGAGGCATACACCGAGGATGCAGGCACGCTTTCACCGCGCGCGCTGGCGGAGGTCGCGGCGAACAAGTGCGACCGATCGGCCGCGCCGGTGAGCGTTGAGCCGGGGCGCTGGGATGTCATCCTCGAGCCGCCAGCGGTGACGGATATGCTGTTCTTCCTCGGGATGAGCGCCTTCAACGCGCTCACCTGTCAGGAGGGCCGCAGCCCTCTGTGCGGGCGCTTCGGCGAGCGCGTCTGCGGGGAGAACATCACGATCGTTGATGACGCATCCGATGCGCGCAGTATGCGGCGCAGCTTCGACTTCGAGGGTGTGCCGACGCGACGCGTCGAGCTGATCGTGGACGGCGTGGCGCGCGATGTTGTGCACGATTCGCGGACGGCGGCGAAGGAGGGCACACGCAGCACCGGCCACGCCCTCCCGCCCCCGAGCAGGTGGGGGCCGATGCCGCTGAACATGTTCATGACCGCCGGCGAGCGCGGCGTGGATGAGATGGTGGCCGCCACCGAGCGCGGCCTGCTCATCACCCGGACGCATTACACGAACCTCGTGGACCCGAGCGCCGCGATCCTCACCGGCATGACCCGCGATGGAACCTTCTTGATCGAGGACGGCGAGGTGGTGGGCGGGGTGCGCAATATGCGCTTCACCGAGGGAATCCTCGACGCGCTCTCGCGGGTGGACATGATCGGCCGGGATGGCTGGCTGGATGAATACTCGTGGGCCCCGGCGCTGAGAGTGCGCGACTTCCGCCTCTCCGGGGTCACCGAGTTCTGACGACGTGCGCGAAGACCATCATGTCAGACAGAAGCGGTCTCAAGAGAAGCTACGACAGCGCATACGATCGCGCAGGCCCGTTGTTTGGCCTCCGGCCGGATCCGGCGCTGGTTGACCTGATAGCCGAGCGGAGCCTGAGCGGACGGGCACTTGATGTCGGCGCGGGGGATGGCCGACACGCGCTCTTCCTCGCGCGGCGGGGGTTCACCGTGGACGCCCTGGACATCTCCGAGCGCGCGGTGCAAACGCTGAGAGAACTGGCCCGGCGCAGTCGCCTGCCGGTGGCCCCGCGCATGGGTGACTGCACCGATCCGTCAGTCGTCCACGGCCCCTACAGCATCATCGTGGCGGACACGGTGCTGGGCCACCTCGATCGGGCGGAGGCGGCGGAGGTCGGCAAACGCCTGTCGGGGGCGCTTGCGCCGGGCGGCCTGCTCTTCGTGATAGCCCTCGCCGACGATGATCCGCGTGAGAGCGAGTTCGCAGATCTCAGTTGGACGTACTACTCGCCGGAGCAGCTAGTCGCGCTGTTCCCGCACCTTTGCATCGAACGTTGCGAGCGGCTGTCGGTGACAGACCGCGGGCACGGGGAGCCGCACAGACACAGTGTACTGCGACTTGTTGCGCGCAGGGAGGACTGAGGATGGACCTGGCGGAGAAGGTGGCGCTTGTGACCGGAGGTGGCGGGCATCTCGGCTCAGCGGTGGTGCGGAGGCTGCTCACTGCCGGGGCGCACGTCGTCGCCTGCGAGCACCGGCAGGAGAAGCTTGACGCGCTTGTCGCCGAACTACCTGATGATGCGGCCATCAGCGCCATCGCCTGCGACGTGACCGATGAAGACGAGGTGGCTGCGATGATCCGCCGCATCCGCGATGAGCAGGGCGGCCTTTACGCGCTGCTGAACATCGTCGGCGGCTTCGCCGGTGGAAGCAACATCGCCGAGACGGACCTCGAGACGTGGCACCGTATGTTCCGACTGAACCTGACCTCGATGTTCCTCTGCTGCAAACACGCGCTTCCACCGATGCTTGAGGCCGGCGGCGGGCGGATTGTCAGCATCTCATCCAAGGCCGCGGAGGACTTGCCCGCCGGGCGCGCAGCCTACGCCGTCGCGAAAGCAGGCGTGCTCAACCTCACCGAGTGCCTCTCAAAGGAACTCGCCGGCACCGGCGTCGCCTGCGCGGCTGTGCTGCCGTCGATCATCGACACGCCCGAGACGCGCAAGGCCCGCCCGAAGGCTGACCCGAGCCGATGGGTGACGCCCGGGTCGATCGCGAATGTGCTGGCGTGGCTCATCAGCGAAGAGGCGGGGGCGGTCAACGGCTCCGTGCTGCGGCTCTACGGAGAGCTGACGTAGGGCTACTTCTTCCCGTAGGCCTCGTTGGGATCGAAGCACTTCTCACAGAACGTAGTCCACTCGCCATCGCGCAGTTCGCGGAAGAAGCATGAGCGGTAGCCCTCGTGGCAGGCGCCGCCGGCCTGCGTGACGCCGATCATCAGCACGTCGGCGTCGCAGTCCATGCGCACCCACTGCACCCGCTGTGTGTTGCCGGAGGTCTCGCCTTTGACCCACATGCTCTCGCGCGAGCGACTCCAGTAGGTGGCGTTGCCCGTCTCCACCGTCAGCCTGACGGCCTCTTCGTGCATCCACGCGACCATGAGGACCTCGCCGGTCTCGGCATCGCACACAACCGCCGGGATCAGGCCCTGCTCATTGAACTTCAGTTCATCTACGAACATCTTCGTCCTCCCAATGATTCGCAGACAGGCTTCTCAGCCTGTCAGACAAGAAATCCCCGCGCCTCGTCGAGCGACACGTCGTACCAGTTCACGTAGGCGTTCGCGACTGCGAAGCGCACTCCGCCGCGAAGGTTGGCGCAGTAGACGCAGTCAACCTCATCCAGCACCCGGTGAAGCGCGTCCTCATGCGCCGTCGGCACTGCCACGATCAGCATCTCCGCGCCGGCCTTCCGCACTGCCTCAGCGGCGGTGAGCATCGTGAAGCCGGAGGCGAGGCCGTCATCCACCAGCAGCACCGGGCGTCCTGCCATCTCCGGCAGCGGCCTGTCGCCGCGCAACTCTCGCACCCGCCGTCGAACTTTCTCGCGCGTCTTTTGCACCCCGGCCGCCACTTGCTGCTCGTTGAGCGCGAGGCGGGCAAGCAGCCGCTCGTTGATCCGCATGGTGCCATCAAACGCCACCGCGCCGTAGCCCGCCTCGGTGTTCCACGGCAGCGTGATCTTACTCACCACCGCCACGTCAAGCTCAAGGCCAAGCTCCTCCGCCAGCGGCGCCGCGACGGGCACTCCACCCGCGGGGATCGCCAGCACCAGCGCATCGCTCTGCGCCAGGTCGGCCATCATGCTGGCGAGGTGCCGTCCGGCCTGCTCCCGATCGCGAAAGACGCCCTCACGCCCCCGGAGCTCCGGGTCGTCAATGACGCGCTCCGGGCAGACTTCTGCCATCCTCATCTCCAGCCCCTCCGCCGCGCCCCGGGGTCTCCGCTACAGGCGGACCGGCACGCCCCGCGCGGCAAGCTGCTCCTTGCACTCGCGGATGGTCAACTCCCGGAAGTGAAAGATGCTCGCCGCGAGCACCGCATCGGCTTTCCCGTAGTCAATAGCTTCGTAGAGGTGGTCAACAGTCCCTGCTCCGCCGGAGGCGATGACGGGGATGCTCGCGTGCTCGCTGATCCGCCGCAGCAGTTCGACGTCGTAGCCGGCCTTCGTGCCGTCGGCGTCAATGCTCGTGACGAGCAGTTCCCCCGCGCCAAGCTCCTCGGCGCGCATGGCATACTCAAGCGCATCAACCTCCGTCGGCCGGGTGCCGCCATGCGTATACACGCGCCACTCGATCTGCTCGTCGGGTGCGGGGCCGAGGTTCTCCTCGTCGCCCACCACGCGCTTGGCGTCAATCGCGACCACGATGCACTGTGAACCGAAGCGCTCGGCGCCCTCCGTGATGATCTCCGGATTGAGCAGCGCGGCGGTCATGATCGAGACCTTGTCGGCGCCCGCCTGGGTGGTGTCGCGGATGTCCTCGATGGTCCGGATGCCGCCGCCAACGGTGAACGGGATGAAGACCTGCTCGGCTGTGCGCCGGACGATGTCCAGCACCGTGTCGCGGTGTTCCAGCGAGGCGGTGATGTCAAGGAACGTGAGCTCATCTGCGCCCTGCTCATTGTACCACGCGGCCTGCTCCACCGGGTCGCCTGCGTCCTGGAAGTCAACGTAGTTGACACCCTTGACGACGCGACCCTCTTTCACATCGAGGCACGGAATGATTCGCTTGGCAAGCATTGTGTTGGCTCCTGATATGTCGTTGTCGTCCTCCCCATCTCCCGCTTGTCCCGCCTGTCGTTTAGGCGGGACCAGGGAGAGGGGGCCGGGGGGTGAGGTCAGCCCTCCGCGATCTCGACCGCCTCGCGCAGGGGCAGGTCGCCGGTGTAGATGGCCCGCCCGCTGATGGCGCCCACCACGCCCAGCGGCTCAAGCTCCTTCAGCGCCCGGATGTCATCCAGCGACTTCACCCCACCCGCCGCGATAATGCGCAGGTTCGTGTTCTCTGCGATCTCGCGTAGCGCCGGCAGGTTCGGGCCGGTGAGCATCCCGTCGCGCGCGATGTCCGTATGCACGATCTCCCGCACACCCATCCCCTCAACGCGCTGCGCAAACTCCAGCGCGGAAATGTCGCTGGTCTCCACCCAGCCCTCGATCGCCACGCGGCCGTCGCGGGCGTCCACGCTCACGCAGACCGCGTCGCCAAAGCGCTCGACCGCCGCCTCCAGCACCTCGGGGCTGGTCAGCGCGCTGGTGCCCAGCAGCACCCACCGCACCCCAAGGTCCAGCACCGTCGCGATGTCGTCGAGCGTGCGCAGGCCGCCGCCCATGTCCACGGGGATGGAGATCGCCTCGCAAATCGCCCGCAGCGCGTCGAGGTTGACCGGCCGGCCCTCCATGGCGCCATCGAGGTCCACGACGTGCATGCGGCCAGCGCCCTGGCTCTCCCACTGACGCGCCATCGCGGCGGGGTCGTCGGAGTAGACCGTGCGACGGGCCATGTCACCGCGCTCGAGGCGGACGACCTGCCCCTCGGAGAGATCAATCGCCGGGATGACGATCATGCGCAGGTGACCCCCGCGACGAAGTTGCGCAGTATCTGCAGCCCGATCGTCGAGCTTTTCTCCGGGTGGAACTGTGTCGCGAAGAGATTGCCGCGTCGGATCGCCGAGCAGAACTCGTAGCCGTAGTCGGTGGTGGTCGCGATGACCGACTCGTCCTCGGGCACCACGTGGTAGGAGTGCACGAAGTAGACGTAGGCCCCGTCCGCGACGCCCTCAAGCTGCGGGCAGTCCTGCCGCGCGGTGATCTGATTCCACCCGATCTGCGGGATCTTCAGGCTGTGCGTGAAGCGGATGACGCGGCCGGGGACGACATCAAGCCCCCGGTGCGTGCCCATCTCCTCGCCCTCGCTGAAGAGAAGCTGCAGGCCGAGGCAGATGCCGAGGAAGGGCCGGTCGGAGGCGATGAACTCCCGGATCGGCTCCACCAGCCCGTACTCGCGCAGGTTCTCCATGCAGTCCCCGAAGGCGCCTACGCCGGGCAGGATCGCGCCATCCGCCTCGGCCAGCTTCTTCGGATCGCTGGTTACTTCAAAGTCGCAACCCGCGAAGCGCAGCGCGTTGCTGACGCTGCCGAGGTTGCCCATCCCGTAGTCAATCAGAGCGATCATCGCACGTCTCCTTCGGAAGCCACCGTTGGCCCCTGGCCTACAGCGTCCCCTTCGTTGATGGAACCCCCGTCACCCGCGGGTCGAGCGTCGTCGCGGCATCGAGCGCGCGCGCAAATGACTTAAACGCGCCCTCGGCGATGTGATGCGAATTGATCCCTGACTGCCGCACCAGGTGCAGCGCCATCGCGGCGTTATTGGCTACTGCCACGAAGAATTCGTGCAGAAGCTCTGTGTCAAAGTCGCCGATCTTCTGCGTCGGCATCTCAAGCTCGCAGCGGCACCACGGTCGGCCGCTCAGGTCAATCGCCACCAGCACCAGCGCCTCGTCCATCGGGCAGCCCGCCATGCCGTAGCGCACCAGCCCGCGTTTGTCACCGATGGCCGCCGCGATCGCCGAGCCGAGCACGATGCCGACGTCCTCCACGAGGTGGTGGAAGTCCACGTGGATGTCGCCGGTGGCCTTCACCGTCAGGTCGAAGAGCCCGTGGCGGGCGATGTGCGTGAGCATGTGATCGAAGAAGCCCACGCCGGTGTCGATCTGCGCGTCCCCGCAGCCGTCGAGGTTCAGCGTCAGTTCGATCTGCGTCTCCTTCGTGTCGCGTTTGATTGACGCGACGCGGGGTCCCGTCTGTTGCTCGCTCATCGTCAACTCTCCTCCCGGTCCTGTGGGCCGAAACCTGCTCGTCGCCGCAGATGGACGGCGGCTGCGTGGGCATCAAGGCCCTCCGCCCTCGCGAGAAGCTCCACGTCCTGCGCCAGCCGCCCGAAGCCCCGCTCAGTGGCGTGCAGCAGCGACGAGCGCTTGAGGAAGTCGTGTACCGACAGCCCCGATGAGAAGCGCGCCGCGCCACCGGTCGGCAGCACGTGGCTCGGGCCTGCCGCGTAATCTCCCAGCGGCACCGTGGCAAGCTCGCCGAGGAAGATCGCGCCCGCGTTCTCAACAAGCTCCAGCAGCCCCAGCGGGTCTCGCACGGAAAGCTGCAGGTGCTCCGGCGCCAGTTCGTTTGCAAGCTGGGCCGCGGCGGCCATGTCCGCCACGAGCGCGATCAGGCCGTGCTCATTGAGAGACTGCCGCACAAGCTCCGAGCGTTGCAGCCGCTGGGTCTGCGACCGGACCGCCACCTCCACCGCCTCCGCGAGACTCGGCGAGTCCGTCGCCAGCACCACCGTGTTGTCGCCGGTGTGCTCGGCCTGCGCCAGCAGGTCCGCCGCCACCCATGCCGGATCGGCGTGGGCGTCGGCAATAATCATTGACTCGCTCGGCCCGGCGAGGTTGTCAATCCCCACCTGTCCGTAGACGATCCGCTTTGCCGCCGTCACGTAGGGGTTCCCCGGGCCGACAATCACAGCCACCGGCTCCACCGTGTCGGTGCCGTAGGCCAGCGCGGCAATCGCCTGCGCCCCGGCCATGCGGTAGACTTCGTTCACGCCGCACTCCGCCGCGGCGACCAGCACCAGCGGGTGGATCGTCCCATCTTTCCGCGGCGGCGTGGCGATGCAGATCCGCTCGACGCCCGCGGCCTTTGCAGGCTCCACGGCCATCGCCACCGTCGCGAAGAGCGGCGCGCTGAAGCCGGGCACATGCACGCCGGTCGATTCCACCGGCCGGACGCGCTCGCCCATCAGCATGCCGTCGAAGCCCTCCAGCCACGAGCGCGGCATCTGCCGCTCGTGGTAGGCCAGGACGTTTTCTCGGGCGCGGCGGAATGCCCGCACCCACTCGGCGGGCGCCTCATCGTAAGCCGCCTGCATCTCCTCAGGCCCCACGACAAGCTGGCTCAGGTCGAAGGTCGGGCAGTCGAAGCGCCGGGTGTATTCCACCACGGCGGCGTCGCCCTCGGCAATCACGCGCTCGACGATCTCCCGCGCCGCCTGCTCGATGTGTGCGGGCTGGCGCCTGAGCCGCCGGTCGCTCAACTCAGCGAGGCACAGCCCCAGGTCGGCCCGCCCGTCTACTATGCCAATCAACTCTGACAGCGTCATGCACCTCCCGCTTCCGTCCTCTCAGATGCGCGCGACGTCCATTGACTGCACCCACGGGCGGCCCTCAAGCCCCTCGCGGAAGCTTCCCGCATCCACGCAGTATCCATCGCCAAGCTCTACCACGCGATCGCCGTTGGGCCCGGGTACCTGCAGCGCGACTCCAAGCGCCCCCGGGTGCTCGTAGATCGCCTGCCGCAATTCGTCAATCATGCGGCCGCAGTCGCATTGGGGCGCCACTCGCAGGATCACCCTCGGCGGATGCTCCCGCAGGTGCTTCTCCTTCCGCTGCTCCTCCTTGCGCCGGCGCGCAACATCCGCCTCCTGCAGCCTCTTCTCTGACGTTCGGGTCGCCGTCTCGATGGGAGTGATCCGGTGCGCCAGCAGCTTCGCCTGCTCGATCTCCTCGCCGCCCGCACCGGTGATCGTCCGCATCTCAAGCTTCGCCGTCACGATCACGATGCGGTCGTTCTCGATGATCTCCACCCGCTCCGCGAAGAGGTTCGGGAAGACTGTGACCTCGACCTCGTTCTCCATGTCCGCAAGCGTGAAGAAGCACATCATGTCCCCGCGCTTGGTCGTGTAGGGCTTCACGTTGCGGATCATCCCACCGACCACGAGCTCCTGCTTGTCCGGGTACTCCGTCAGCTCGCCCAGCTTCGCGGTCGTGCAGCGCTCCAGCTTCTCACGCGCCTTAAGCAGCGGGTTCTCACTCACCCAGACCCCGAGCAGTTCCTTCTCCAGCGCCAGCTTCTCCTGGTCCGGCATCGGCTCGACGTCGGGCAGCACGAAGTCATCAAGCTCCGCACCCCCGTCATCGCCGCCGAAGAGCGAGTTCTGTCCGATCGCGATGTCCGCCTGCCTCTTCTGCCCGGC
>JAAYJW010000021.1 GCA_012522765.1 candidate division WS1 bacterium
CTCGGCGAGGTCGGCCTCAATGAGGGCCCCGGATGGACCCGTGTGGTGATCGAGAAGCCATTCGGCCATGACCTTGATTCGGCGGTGGAGCTTAACCGTCGCATTCATGTGCATTTCTCCGAGGAGCAGATCTACCGCATAGACCACTATCTCGGAAAAGAGACCGTGCAGAACCTGCTGACCTTCCGCTTCGCGAACACGCTCTTTGACTCCGTCTGGAACCGCGACAGGATCGGGTCGGTGGAGATCACCGTCTGCGAGGACATCGGCGTAGGGGATCGCGCCGAGTTCTACGACTCGGTCGGCGCGCTGCGGGACATGGTACAGAACCACCTGACGCAGCTTCTGACGCTCACGGCGATGGAGCACCCCTCGGCATTCGAGGCCGATCCTGTGCGCGATGAGAAGGTCAAGGTGCTTCGCTCGCTCGCGCCGCTTGATCCGAGCCAGGTCGTCTTCGGGCAGTACATGGCGGGGGAGACGGACGGAGAGGCGGTGCCGGGGTACCTCGACGAGGAGGGCGTTGCTGAGGGCTCGACGACCGAGACCTTCGTGGCGCTGCGAACGTACGTGCAGAACTGGCGCTGGCAGGGCGTGCCGTTCGTGCTGCGCACCGGCAAGCGCATGCCGAAGAAGCTGACCCAGATCATCATCAACTTCCGCTGCCCGGCGCTCGCGATCTTCCAGCAACACGCTCACGCGACTGTCCATGCGAACTCGCTGGTCATGACGCTGCAGCCGAACGAGGGCTTCGACCTGCGCTTCGAGGTGAAGATGCCGCACGATCCGCTGCGGCTGCAGACGCAGAGCCTGAGCTTCAGCTACGATGAGGCCTTCGCCAACCTGCCCGATGCGTATGAAACGCTGCTGGTGGACATCGCGCAGGGCGATCAGACGCTCTTTGTCCGCGCCGATGAGGTGGAGGCCGCATGGCGGCTCTACACCCCGCTGTTGCAGCAGCCGCCGCAGGTGTACCGCTACCCCGCCGGCAGCGCGGGTCCCGAGCAGGCGGAGCGCCTGCTTGTCCCGCGCGGAGAGGCGTGTCCGATATGACGCGCGGCCAACTGCAAGTATTCCCAACGCTGGAGGACGCAAGTCGGGCGCTCGCCGCCGAGGTCGCGAGGGCCATGCGCGAGACCGATGCCGAGCGCAGCCGGGTGCTGCTGGCGCTGTCGGGCGGCGGCACTCCGCGGCGTCTGCACGAGATTCTCGCCACCGAACACGACGGCCTGCCGTGGCCGCGCACACACGTATTCATCGGCGATGAGCGCTTCGTGCCCGAAGACTCCCCTGAGAGCAACTACCGCATGGCGAGTGAGGCGCTGCTTGATGCGGTGCCCGTGCCGCCGGAGAACGTGCATCCATGGCGGACCGATCTCGCCACTCCCGCAGCGGCGGCGTATGCGATGGAGGACGAGCTCTACGCGATCTTCAGGGGCCATCTCCCCCGCTTCGACGTGATGCTGCTGGGGCTGGGGGCCGATGGCCACACCGCATCCCTCTTCCCCGGCGCCGACGTGCTTGAGGAGCAGGAGCGGCGGGCAATGTCATCCACCGCGCCCTCTGAGCCGCGGCAGCGTCTGACGCTCACGCTGCCGGTGCTGAACGCCGCGCGCGCGGTACACTTCCTCGTCTCGGGCGCAGACAAACGCGAGGCGCTTGAATGCGCGCTTGGTGAGGCTGACGCACGCTGCCCCGCATCGCTGGTGAGGCCGACTGATGGTTCGCTTACGTGGTGGCTGGATGAGGAGGTTGCGCCATGAAGATCGGTGACATCGTGCGGCTGGTCGTGAGCATCATCGTCTGCTACCTGCCCGCCCTCGGCGGGCTAAGCATGGAAAGCGGCGAAGGCTCGTGGTATCAGCAACTGACCAAGCCCGCGCTCAACCCGCCCGGGTGGCTCTTCGGCCCTGTCTGGACCGCGCTCTACCTCATGATGGGGATCGCGCTCTACCTCGTGTGGAGCCGCGCGGGACGGCCCGGCGTGAGCCTCGCCATCGGCGTATTCGCCGTTCAGCTTCTGCTCAACGGCCTCTGGACGCCGGCGTTCTTCGGGATGCAGTCACCGGCAACGGGGCTGATGGTCATCATCCCGATGTGGTTCGGCATCCTCGCCAGCATCATCCTGTTCTGGCGAATATCGGTGACGGCGGGCGCGCTGCTGATCCCCTACCTCGCGTGGGTGAGCTTCGCGACCTACCTCAACAGCGCGATCTGGTGGTTGAACCGGTAGCACCTGATCGCGCAGGTTGTTCGGAAATGTTCGAACGGCCCACGGGCGAGGGCGCCCGTGGCACATGACAAAGATACTGCGGCGGCAGCCGTTGTCGCCTGTCCCGCCCGGAGGGCGTGGATTGTGGCCCCTGCGATGGGAGGGGCCGCACGAGGGTAGTTTGCGAAGCAAGCTGCACGAGGTCGGCCCGCTGCCGATCTGTACAGAACGACCTATCCTACGGCCGCACCGTCACCTCGAATGCCTGCTCCGCGCGACCGCCATGCTGGTTCGTCACCACGAGGGTCACCGGGAAGGTCCCTGCCGCCGGGGGCGTGCCTGAGAGCACACCGATCGCGGCATCAACCGTCAGCCAACCCGGCGCCTCCTCGAGAGCGAACGTGTTCTGTTCCTCGTCCCAGAACTTGTTGTTAGGCTCCTCATAGCGATGCTGCACATCACCAAGCGAGCGTAGCGAACGCGCTTCATAGCGGTACTCCTGCCCGGCCGTGGCCACCGCGACTGGTTCGCTGATGATCAGCGGATGCGGCGCCTCCGCGTGATCTGAGTTGCCGCTCTCGATGCCCGCGGCGTCAATCGCCACCACGCGATAGTAGACGCGGTTGACGCTTTCGCCCTGCAGGCCGGGGCCGATGACCGCCATCGAAGTGCCCTCTGTCTCGCCGATCAGGTTGCCCGGCACCTGCCCCACCGTGTAGCGCGTGTAGGGGTCGCGACTGGCGGTGAAGCCCTTCTCATCCGAGCCGAAGACTGCGTAGCGCACCGGGCGCTCCCCACGCGGATTCGGCTCCCAATGCAGCGTCCCATCCTGCCCCTCAAGCTCAAGCCTGACATTCACCGGCACGCGCGGGCCCTTCCAGGTAAAGGTCTGAGGCTCGCTCCACTGCCCCCAGACGCCGAGGCGGTCGCGGCTGCGCAGGCGCCAGTAGTAGGTCTCGCCGGGGCTGTAGATGCCCGTGAACGGCACCCGCCAGGTGCTGTTTTGCGTGATGACGTCCAGCCCCGTGCGGTAGGGCCAGGCGAAGTCGGCCCGCCGGCTCACCTGCAGGTGATAGCGCGC
>JAAYJW010000228.1 GCA_012522765.1 candidate division WS1 bacterium
CCTTCGGGCCGCATCTCTACCGGAACATCGAATCGAGCAGCGCCAGCGCCGTCTCGGTCATCATCTCACCCGCGACGGGGGAGAGCTTTGAGTTGTTGCCAAGCCGCTGCTCATAGCCGCCGCCCCCGAACGCCTCGCGCGTCGGGATGTAGCCGACGATCCCGTTCGCAAGCTCCACCACGAAAGTCCGCTTCGCCGGCGACTGCAGCTTGATCGTCAGCCCGTGCTCCACGAACACCTCACCCGGCAGCATCACCAGCGCCACGTCTCCGATGCGCAGCGCCTGTATCTCCGCCGGCGTCAGCGGTCGCTCGCGCTTCTCCTCGACAAGCTCAACCACCATCCGCGCGTAGGTGTACTCGCGATGCGAGGAGGCGTCATTGTCATCATACTCGCCATCCTCCAGCAGCGCCCTCGCAGCCTGCTCCACCTCGGGGTCAATATGCCGCAGCGGAAGCTGTGTCTCCACCGAGCGTGCATCAAGCGCCAAGTCGCCGGTGAACTCTGCCTGCTCTTCAGCGCGCTCGACGGCATCAGCAATGCCCTCGGCAAGCGCCTGCAGCAGCGGATCGCCCTTGCGGGGGCGGTCCGGGTCGAAGACGTCAATCTGGCACAGGTTCCCGCAGCAGCCGTTGCCGAAGAGCGTTACCACGTCCTCGCCATGGCGGCGTTTCATCTCTGCCGACAGCGCACCGGGATAGTCCGCGGAGATCGCATCGCCCTGATCGGAGACCGTCGCATGGCAGGCGAAGTTCACCCACCAGCCGAGGGGATTGTCGGCGAGATCGCGGACTGAGATGACGCCGACTTCCGGGTCGGTCCGGCCCTCCTGGTAGAGGATGTCGGTGCTGCCGACCGGCGGGTGCATGACGACCTCGCCCGAGCGCATCATGAAGCGGCGGTTGAAGGACAGCCGGCCCTCGAAGGCCCAGCCGATGGCGATCTGCGCAGGCTGTCGCGCCTCCCACGCGCTCGTCGCGGCGCGGACGATGCCGGCCTCGAACGCGGCGAGGTAGTCCGGATCTGGCTGGACATCGCGCGTCCAGATGCGCGCGACCAGCGGGCCGTAGTGAGTGTGCGTGGCGCTGATGGCGATGCGCTCGGCGGGGATGCGGGTGGCTTTCTCAATCGCCTCGCGACAGCGCAGCACCGTCCCGCGCTGCACCGAGAGCACATCCACGGTGATGAGGCAGATCGGCGCCTCGCCATCATCAAGCACCAGCGCATGAGCGAAGAGCGGATCGCGCACGGACTTCGCGTAGCGGATGTTCCAGTGGCCGGACATCGCGATGCCCGGTGGGGGAGTGACGTCAACCTCAGATAGACCCGCCTGCAGCATTTGCGCCGCCTCCGATGAGCGTCAGAACTGCGGGTAGCCGGACGGCAGGAAGTGCTCGACGTAGCGATCTCGGGCGAAGCGGTCGGACATTCCGGCGATGTAGTCGCAGACCTGCCGCGCGCGCATCTCCGGGAAGCCGGGCGTGGAGCCGATGTCTCCCTCGAACGCCTCGTCATGCGTCATGTAAAGGTCGAAGAGGCGGTTGATGATGCCGTGGACCTGCTCGCGCGCGGGCAGGATCGGCGGCCCGAGGTAGATGCGCTGGAAGAGGAAGTCCTTCAGGTCATCCATCGCCGAAGTGATCCGCGCGCTCATGGAAAGCTCCGCCTTGCCGTCGCTGCGCGCGATGACGTCCTCGACCATCGTGCCGACGCGGTCGCTGTGCCGCTCGCCAAGGACCTGCGGGCAACTCGCGGGAAGCTCCCCGGGCTGCAGCAGACCCGAACGCAGGCAGTCGTCAAGATCGTGGTTGAGGTAGGCGATGCGGTCGGAGAGGCGCACCACCATCGCCTCCAGCGTCACAGGCTCCGGTGGCGCGAGAGAATCGCCGGTATCCGCGGCACCCTTGGAGTGCGCCGCGACGCCCTCGATGGTCTCGTACGTGAGGTTCAGCCCGCGGCCCTCGCGTTCGAGGCAGGTGAGGACGCGCACGCTATGCTCGGCATGCGCAAAGGCCGCCTGCGGGTCCCAGCGGCGGTAGGCCTCATCAAGCGCCCATTCGCCGGCGTGGCCGAAGGGCGTGTGACCCACGTCATGCCCCAGCGAGATCGCTTCGGTCAGGTCCTCGTTGAGGCGCAGGGCCTTGGAGATGGTGCGCGCGATCTGTGAGACCTCGAGCGTGTGGCTCAGGCGGGTGCGCAGGTGGTCCTCGCGGGGTGCGATGAAGACCTGCGTCTTGTGCGCGAGGCGGCGGAATGCCCGGCAGAGGTGGATGATGCGGTCACGGTCCCGCTGGAAAGCGGTGCGGACAGGATCAGGCTCGATGGCGCGCTGGCGGCCACGCGATTCGGCGGACAGAGTAGCGTAGGGAGAAAGCTGCTCTCGCTCAAGCCGCTCAAGCCGTTCGCGGATGGTCACCCTGCCCACGCCCCTCGCGCGTACTCTGATTGTGCCCGCATTGTCTCTCTCACCCCGTGCGCCTACGCCGCGCCCTCGATCACGACCTCCTGCACATCGAGCAGGCGCAGGAAGAGATCATCCACGGCGGCAAGCAGCGCGAGGCGGTTATTGCGAACCGCCTCATCGTCGGCCATCACGAGCACTGCTTCGAAGAACGCGTCAATCGGCTGCCGCAGGTCTGCCAGCGCCTGCCATGCAGCCGGGTAGTCTCGGCCCGCATCAGGTGCGAGGGCGCTCTCAACCGCCGCTGCCGCCTCGCCGAGCGCCTCATTCAGCGCGACCTCGTGCGGATCCTCCAGCGCCTCGGGCGCAAGTGCAAGCTGCTGCTCGGCCTTCGGCTTGCGGACGATGTTCGCGGTGCGCTCGGCGGCCATCATCACCTGCTCGAAGGCGTCACGACCGGCTGAGCGGCTGTCGCGCAGAGCGACCGCTCGCTCGAATGCGTCGAGCAGGTCCGGACAGGGCGCAGCCAGCACCGCGCGCGCGAGGTCATACGGCACGCCGCGGTTGGCAAGCTCGGCCTCCAGCCGCGCCCGCATGAACTCATCTATCTGCGTGGCGGCCTGTTCAACCGGGATCGCGTCCTCGTTCTCCACCGGCGGAAGGTTGTCCAGCGCAGTCGCAATAAACTCCGGCATGTTGATGCGCCAGCGGGCATCGAGGATGATGCGCACGATTCCCTGCGCGGCGCGACGCAGTGCATGCGGATCCGCTGAGCCGGTCGGGCGGAGGCCGATGCGGAAGCAGGCCGCGAGATGGTCAATGCGGTCGGCGAGAGCGACGATGCGCCCCGGAGTCGTCATCGGCGGTGTGTCCGATGCGCTCTGAGGGCGATATTGCTCGCCGATGGCCAGCGCGACTTCCTCAGGCTCACCAGAGCGGCGGGCATACTCGGCGCCGACGCGTCCCTGCAGCTTGGCGAGCTTCGTGTCGCCGATCATGTTCGTGTTGAGGTCGCACTTGGACAGGTGAGCGGCACGCTCCGCGGCCGTCCGCGCCTCGCTTTCGACCTGCACCACTCGCCCGCAGAGCCACCCCACCAGCGCCTCAAGCCGCTGCGTCTTGTCGTAGAGGCTGCCGAGGCCTTCGATGTAGGTCACGCGCTGCAGGTCCTCGAGGCGATCGCTGAGCTTCACGCGCATGTCCTCGGCGAGGTAGAACTCGGCATCGGCGAGGCGCGGCTCAATGACGCGCTGGTTGCCGCGGCGTACGGTGTCGAGTCCCTGCTCGTCGCCGTTGCGGATGGCGACGAAGAGCGGCATGAGCGCCCCGTCGGCGGCCTCGACTGCAAAGTATCGCTGGTGGCCGCTCATGACCGTGACGATCACATCGTCGGGTAGTTCAAGGTAGCGTGAGTCAAAGCGCCCGACCAGCGCCGTCGGGTACTCGACCATGAAGTTAACTTCCTCAACGAGGTCTGGGTCGAGGCGCACGCTCCCTCCGGCCTCTTGCGCCGCGCGAGTGGCCTCCTCCTCGATCAGCTCGAGGCGGCGTGCGTGGTCGGCTATGACGAACGCGTCCTCGAGCTTCGCGAGATACTCGGATGGGTCAGCGATGCTGATCGGGCTTTCGCTCAGGAAGCGGTGGCCCCAGGTGAGGCGGTCTGACTGCAGGCCGGCGACCTCAAGCTTCACTACGTTCGGCCCCAGCAGCGCCAGCAGCCAGCGGATCGGCCGGGCGAAGCGGAAGTCGCTGCTGCCCCAGCGCATGGTTTTGGGGAAGCCGAGCGAAGAGACTGCTCCGGCGAGTATCTCCGGCAGCACCTCGATGGCGTCCCGGCCAACTCCATTCACGGTGGCGAAGACGTACGCGCCTTTATCGGTCTCGCGCACCTGCAGGTCATCCACGCTGAGCCCCTTGCCCTGCGCGAAGCCCTGAGCGGCCTTCGTAGGGTTGCCTTCCCCGTCGAAAGCAGCAGCGGCAGGCGGCCCCTTGACTTCCTGCTCAAGGTCCTCCTGGCGCAACTGCACGCCCTCGACCAGCACCGTCAAACGCCGCGGGGTGCCGAAGGTCCGAATCTCACCGTGCGCGAGCCGAGCTCCGCTTAGACCGTCCGCAACCAGCCTCTGAAGCTGCTCAAGCGCCGGCAGCACCGCCGGCGCGGGGATCTCCTCTACGCCCGTCTCAAACAGCAGGTCCGCCGTATCGTGCGCCATCAGTCCGCCTCGCTTCTATGTGTGAGGTTCTGCGGCATCTGCGGCTCCATCACCAGCTACTGCTGATCCTCGGCCTGCCCTTGCTCGCCCAGCAGCGGGAAACCGAGTTCCTCGCGCCGTGCGACGTGGGCACGCGCGACCATCGAGGCGATGTTACGCACGCGCTCGATCATTCCTGTGCGCTCGGAGACCGAGATTGCGCCGCGGGCATCGAGCAGGTTGAACAGGTGCGAGCACTTGAGCACGTAGTCGTATGCGGGCAGCGGGAAGCCTGCCTTCGTCACCCGCCGTGCCTCCGCCTCGCACATCTCGAACATCTTAGACAGCATGTCAATGTCGGCCAGTTCGAGGTTATAGTGCGAATACTGGCGCTCCTCCTCGAAGCGCAGTTCACCGTAGGTGATGGCATCAGACCACTGCAAGTGGCGGTAGTCCTCGACGCCCTGCAGGTACATCGCGAGACGCTCAGGCCCGTAGGTAAGCTCAACAGCTACCGGGCGGCACTGGAGTCCGCCGACCTGCTGGAAGTAAGTGTACTGGCAGATCTCCATACCGTCGAGCCACATCTCCCAGCCGACGCCGGAGGCGCCGAGGGTGGGGGATTCCCAGTCATCCTCCACGAAGCGAATGTCATGCTGCACCGGATCAACGCCGAGGGCCTCGATGGAGGCGATGGCGAGGTCCTGGAACTCCTGTGGCGAGGGCTTCATGATGACCTGGTACTGGAAGTAGCGGCCGAGGCGGTTGGGGTTCTCGCCGTAGCGGCTGTCTGCCGGTCGGCGGCAGGGCTGGACGTAGGCGACGTTCCATGGCTCCGGACCGAGTGAGCGCAGGAATGTATCGGGCGACATCGTCCCGGCCCCGACCTCGATCTCGTATGGTTGAGCGAGCAGGCAGCCCTGCTCTGCCCAGTAGCCATTGAGGGTGGCGAATATCTTCTGGATCGTCATGTAACCATCATCCTCCGTAGGCGGACTGCCTGAGGAGGCATTCCCGCCTGGGGCTGGACAACCGCCGCACCTCCGGAGCCACAGGACCCGCAGGTGCGCACGCAAGAGAAGGGGGCGGGTCAGAACCGACCCGCCCCGTCAAACCTGGTTCAGTTGCGCGCGGAGCGCGTACTGCTGTTCCGCTTCAGCCCCGGCCGAGGCGTGCGGCCTGCTCGGGCGCGACCTTCGGGAGCTTGCGGCGAATGCGGGACAGCGCATTGTCTATGGACTTGATCTTACACCCCAGCGCCGTCGCCATCTCTTTGTAGGACTTGCCGGTCCGGTACTCGCTCAGCACCTGCCACTCGAAGGGGGAGAGGTGTTCGCGCAGCGACTCCTTGAGCAGGCGCTCGCCCTCGAGACCTAGAACCTCGGTCTCAGGGTCCATCTGGGGGACAGCCGAAAGCACTTCGGAGAGAGAGCGTTCGTCGTCCTCGTCGCCGCCCGGCGCTGCTTCGAGCGAGATGGAGGAATTGAGGGGAACCTGCTTCTGGCGAGTAGCGGCTTTGACTGCGGAGATCATCTGGCGCTGGATACAGACCTTCGCGAAGCACGCGAACGACGTATGGCGGTCGGCGCGGAAGTCGTTGATGGCTTCCCACAGGCCGACCATTCCAATCTGTAGCAGATCATCGCGCTCCGCCCCCATCAGGAAGTAGGACTTCACCTTCGCCCTGACGAGGTTGCGGTACTTGTAGAGCAGGTACTCGCACGCTTCTTTGTCCTGATTTTCCTGGGCTGAGCGCACCAGATCCTCATCAGTACACTCGCTCAGCGAGACTGTGCGTCGGCGTGTCGCACTTGCGTCGCGGAAGAACTCGGCTGGATTAACCATCCGCTCACCTCTGGCCTTCGCGGTTGAGGTTGAGGGCTCATGCGTCTGGACCCGTGTGACCCGAACGTGGCGCCGGAGAGCATTCTCCGCGCCTATTCACTTGTCGCCTGCCGGCAGTTGGAGCCGAGCATGGCGTCGGACCCGCGATACTCTCTGTCAGCAACAGAAGAACATCTCGCGTCGGTCAATCGTGCAACGGATCTCTGCCTAAGACACCTCCCAGGCAATTCTGGCGCGTCTCCGTTGTCACCGCATATCGGGCCAAACCCGCTTGCGGCGCACACGACCGTTACCCGCCGCTCCGGCATCGTCTGCCGTGGGCGAGTGGCTGCATTCTCTGCTGCGGTGAGGCTGCGATGGATGGTGTGTTGTCTGGGTCGTCGGAGGCGCTATCTGCCCATCAATGTGCGCATGAACTGCGCCAACTCTCGAAGTCCGGCCGATTCAACGATAGCCCAGTAAAGGATCGAGTTTTTGACTATGAGTGCGCCCAGCCCGTAGCGGATTGTGAGCCACTTGATGAACGCGTAACTGAGGAACGTAGCCGTCAGAAGTCCCAGCACCGCGCCCACCGCCGACTCAATGGCTGTCACATGAACCTTCAGACGATGAGAGATAAAGATGGAAAGGAACGCCGTTGCCAGCACGACCCCGAGCAGTAATAGTCCGCATGCCGTCGATGGCTGCATCTGGTCGCTGAGCGGGATATATCCCCAGCCAATCAGCGTTACCCCGAGCAGGATGGCGGCGAAATCTACAAGAGCCGGAATGACGCCCCTGCTCCCCTCAAGGGCCACCATACCAACCGCAAGCGCGATACAGAGCACATCAGCGGGCGAAATCATCCGGGAGTGCCCCCGCCACCCGGCATTGCTCCCACGTCTGCTGCGTCACTGGCGCGTGCGGCTCCCGTCCACATATTCGCGGCGATTATACATCAGGACTTCCCCCCGGTCAAGCTGCAGGTAATTCAACTATCGAATCGGGAGAAGAACCTGAACTTGGGCGCGGTGATTCCCTCTTTCGCTCCGGGAAGACGCTCCTCCTGCTGCGTGAGACTACCCTCATGCAGCAGCTCATAGAGGACCTCATAGATCGGGTCATAGCGGACGATCAGCTCATCGCGGGAAGAGTAGTGCTTGACCGCATCGAGGAGCGGCCCGACGAACCTGCCCTCGCCATCGCTCAGTGCTTCCAGGACGCCCGTGCGCGCATCCGCACGGCTGATGTCATCCGGCAGCGGCCCCTCAGGGCAGTCAAACCGGGAGACCTCCAGCCTCGAAGCACGCACTGTGACGGACGAGAATGGCGGCACCCACGTCCACCAGTCGGGCCGTGGGTCGAAGCCGGTGGGGCTGCTTGCGATGAACGCGCCGCGCGCGTCGAAGGTCACGCACATCGGCATCGTGTAGCGGGCGCCGAAGATGGCCTCCGGGTGATCGGGGGTGATGTAAAGACCAACGATCTCGGCGGGCAGATCGAGGAAAGCCTGTCGGATGGCGTCTTCAGGCTCGCGTCCACCCGCGAGTTCTGCTCCGATCGCGTGGGCCATGACGTCGCTCATGTGCACCGACCGGCCGCCGGAGAGCGATGGGTACTTCCCGACCTGTTGATCTGCGACCGCGGTGTAGATATGCCCCTGCTCTTCAAGCGCCTGAGCGGCTTCGGTGGTGTTGAGGCGGTCCTCATAGTATCCGCGCGATCCGTTAGCGATGTAGGCAACTGAGTCGTTGCAGGCTATGAATGGGTGCGACCAGCGCCAGTCGCCGCCGGAGTTGGAGCGGCTGTGGGCGAGGCCGATGCTGCCGGGCAGGTCCTCCGCATCGGTCTCCTCGCGCAGGCGCTCGCAGTCACCAACGACCTTGCGCCAGTGCATATTGCCCTCGTGGATCGTGGCGATCCCGGTGTAGTAGCCCCCGGCAAGGCCCTCCTGGCGCTCGATCAGGTCAAGCAGAAGCGGTGCGGCGGGTTCGGCTCCGACGTAGCCGGCGATGTTGCACATAGCGGTCATCTCCCACTGAGGATGTTGCAGCAGAGGATAGCACGAGACATTTGCCGGGTCAAATGCGCCCCCCGGCGGGTACGGCTCTGAACGCACAACGACTTCTCATCCAGTTGCAGGTCTTCAGCGACGTGACGACGCATTATCCGCGGGGGCAATCACTGTCGGCCGGAGGTCGGAGATGACGATCCGTCTGAATCAGGAAGAGCTATACGATCGCGTAATGGGCTGCTGGCTGGGCAAGTCCATCGGCGGCACCCTCGGAGCGCCGCTGGAGGGAAAGAAGGGGCTCTTTGACCTGACCTACTACGATCCCGTCCCCGAGGGCGCGATCTTCAATGACGACCTTGACATCCAGCTTGTCTGGCTGCGCGCGCTGCAGGAGCTTGGGCCGAACCTGACCACCCACGATCTCGGGCGCTACTGGCTCAAGCACGTGATCTACCCCTGGGACGAGTACGGCTACGGTGGCTTCAACCTGCGCAAGGGCCTTGCGCCTCCGGTGGCGGGCGCATACAACAACTGGTATGTGGACTGCGAGGGTTCACCCATCCGCTCCGAGATCTGGGCGATGGTCGCTCCGGCGGTGCCGGAGCTTGCCGCACGCTATGCCTACATGGACGCCATCATAGACCACGCGGGCGGCGAGGGCGTCTGGGGCGAGATGTACCTCGCCGCGCTGGAGAGCGCCGCTTTCATCGTTCACGACGCGCACGAACTGATCGAGATCGGGCTGTCACTCATTCCCGAGGACTGCCGCACAGCCAGGGCGGTGCGCGATGTGCTGCGGTGGCATCGCGAGGGCGTCGAATGGACGCGCTGCCGGGAGCTACTGCTGGAGAAGCATGGCCACTACAACCCGCAGGACTCGCCGCAAAACCAGGGGATCGTCACCCTCGGCTGGCTGTACGGCAATGGCGACTTCGGCGAATCGATCCTAAAGGCCGTCAACTGCGGCGAGGACACCGACTGCACAGGGGCCACCCTGGGAGCGATAATGGGCATCGTACATGGCGCGGAGGCGATCCCGGCGAAGTGGAAGGACCCGGTGAGCGCGGGGATCGCGGTGGGGTGGGGGATAGTCGGCCTCGACTACCCGACGGACCTCGAGGAGCTGACCCGACAGACGCTCGAGCAGACCGCGCGGGTGATCGCGGCGAAGGCGCCGCAGGTGCGGATCGTAGATCAGCCTGCCGAAGCGGGTTACGACATCGAGGCGCTGAAAGCCCCCGGCCTCATGCGCGAAGTCGAGGCCGCCGACCCGATGACCGCCGTATATAACCTCGGCCCCGTCTCCCTGCATGTGTCCTACGGTGAGACGCCGACGATCGGCTACGACGCACCCGCCGCGGTCACGCTGGCACTGGAGAGCAACTCCGACGTGGCGGTGGACGGAACGCTGTCGGTAGGCGCTCCGCATGGCTGGCAGGTGAACGGTGGGGGAGATTTCGCGCTCGGTCGCAGGGGGGCGTCCGAGGTCTTCGACTGCAGCTTCAGCGTAGATCGTGCGCAGGTGAAGCTGCAGGTGAGCAATCCGATCACCGTCGGCGTAGCGCTGAAGGGGCAGGACGCGATCGTGCATCGCTTCCCGCTGCTGGGCGAGCGCGTCTGGCTCATCGCAGGGCCCTTCGAGGCCGATCTCGCTGCCGAGCATGGACCGGAGAGTGAGGGCAACCCGCGCGATGAGTGGCGGGGGCGCGATGGCACCGTGAGTTTTGAGCGCCGCTCATTCCCGGAGAATGAGATGCACCTTGATGAAGCGCTGGCGGGAGAGGCGGGCGTCGTCTACGCTCAGACGTGGGTCTTCACCTCGGTGGATACGCACATCAGCCTCGGCCTCGACTGCAGCGACAGCTTCCGGCTTTATGTTGATGGCGAGCAGATCGCCGAGGTGCTGGACCCGCCGCCGGTGCGGCCGGTGCGGCATCGCTTCCCGCTGGACGTGGAGAAAGGCTGGCATCGCGTGCTGGTGAAGATGCTCTCCGACGATGGCGAGCTTGAGTTGCACTTTCACCTGATGGACGACCGGCCGGATGTCGTCGGTGGTCGGGGGCATGGTCGAACGGACCTGATCAACACATATCTGCCTGACGAGATTATCAAGTAACGTAGGGAGACGAGGCCAACTGCTGGCTGAACACGTGCTGGAGTAACATCATCTCGCAGAGTGTGAGGTCTCAGCCTCAGGAGAATGGCTGGGCCTCCTGCCGCGTAGCAACATCATCGGTTTCCGGGGGGAGACTGTGGTGGGCCGGCCGGCAATATCCACGGGCATCTCGTGATGACGCGCCACTACATCACAGAGGCCCTGGCCGGGCGACCTCGGGCGCGGAAGCATGAGCTATGCAGAGGCGATGCTGACAGCTCACACGATGCTGGAGAGTGCGCGAGTTCCACGGGCTGGATGGCATGAGGCTGCCAGCCCTTGCGGTCAGGCCGCCAACTGGAACTGGAGGGATGGGAATGGCCGATGAGAAGTACATCGCCGGTGACTACCTCGTAAACAATCCCACGTGGGGTGTTGAGGATTCCGCATGGAAGGCTCGTAAGATCATGGAGATGATCCAGCACAACGACCTCCACCCGGCGACGATCTGCGAGGTAGGTTGCGGTGCGGGCGAGGTGTTGCGGCAGTTGCAGCTGCGCCTGCCCGAGCAGGTTCACCTCTGCGGGTGGGAGATCGCCCCGGCAGCACACCAAATGTGCATGGAGCGGGCGAACCCTGAGCTTCCACCTTGGGGACTTCCTCGATGGAGTGGAGCGTTACGACCTCCTGCTGATGATTGACCTTATCGAGCACATCGAGAGCCATCTGACATTCTTGCGTGAGGTGCACCGCCGGGCGCAGCACTTCATTCTGCACATCCCCCTGGACCTCTCGGTCCGCAATCTGCTCCGAGCGGGAGCGCTTGAGAGGGGCTGGGATACCTGGGGGCACCTCCACCAGTTCACGGCCGGTCTGGCGCTGAAGACGATGGACGAGGCAGCTTACGAAGTGATGGACAAGTTCTATACGTCCAAACGCTTCGACAATCCGCCCGCGGCGCCCAGCGTTCGGCTCCTGCAGCCGTGGAAGAAACTTCTCTACCGTATCGCACCAGATTCCGCGGTGCAACTCATGGGCGGTTTTTCGCTGATGGTGCTTGCGAAGTAGATGCCGGAGAGCTGTGAGACACGGCCTGCGTGGCTGAGTCTCCTTCCACGCAGGTTTCGCGCCAGACGTGCGGGAAATGCCACCGCAGCACGCATCCCTCGGTCTGGAGAGCATAATGGCACTCAGCGATCGTGAGAACTACCTCCACACTGCAACTATCAGCGGCGGAGAATGGATCCCTATGCGCGTCGTGATCTCCGGCGCCACGTGGGATCAGCTTCGTGGCGACCTCGAGGACGTCGTCGTCCACCACCCGCAGTTCTTCCCGGGATTCGAGAAGGGCGCGCGCGATTACGACGCGATTGAGTACCATCCGCAGCGCAAGGCGGGAGGCGTCTTCCGCGACAACTACGGTTGCGTCTGGCACGGCGAGGTGGATGGAATCACCGGGATCGTTGACGAGCACCCGCTTGCTGACTGGAACGCGCTCGATGACTTCGTGATGCCCGACCCGGAGACGCAGAGGCCGCTCAACGATGTCAACTGGGAGGCCGAGCGCGAGCGGATGGCGCGGTTGAAGGAGCAGGGCGCTCTGCGAACGGCCGGCACCGAGCACGGATTCCTCTTTCTGCGGCTCTACTACCTGCGCGGCTTTGAAAACCTGATGCTCGACATGGCGAGCGATGAGCCGAGGCTGCAGAAGCTCATAGACATGATCACCGACTACACGCTCTACCAGGTGGAGCGCTACATCGAGATGGAGGTAGACGTCTTCGGGCTGGCCGAAGACCTCGGGGCACAGGACCGGTCGGTGATGGGGCCGCGCATGTTCGAGAGGTGGATCGCGCCCGCCTACCGCCGCCTGATTGCGCCGCTTGAGGCCGCAGGCGTGCAGGTTCATAACCACTCCGATGGCTATGTGATGGATATCATCGATCAGCTACTTGAGGTCGGCATGACCATCTGCAACATCCAGGACCTGGTGAACGGGATCGACAACATTCGCGATACGCTCAAGGGCCGCGTGTGCATTGATATTGACGTGGATCGGCAGAGCGTCGTCCCGCATGGGGACCCGTCCGAGATTATGGATCTCATTGAGTGCGAGGTGCGGACACTCGGCTCGCCGCAGGGCGGGCTGATGATGACCTGCGGGATATATCCGCCAACGCCCCCAGAGAATGTAGATGCAGTCCTCAATGCATTGGAGCGGTATCGGCGCTTCTGGTGGGAGTAGGCGTGGATACTCGTGAATGGCTCAATGGGTGGGTAAATATACACAAAAGCTTGACATGCGGAGGATTGTGCTATATGTTGCACTCGTGACGAAGGCTGCGCCAGACCCCCAAGCCAGGCGGAGCGTGATAACGGTGCGCGTGGCGAGTGCCGCAAAGTCCATGTTGCAGGATGAGCGTGGTGTCAGCAGCGTCGAGTATGCAATGCTGCTTGCCGTGCTCTCGCTGGCTGCCGTAATCGCGTTCGGTCAATGCTCGGGCGAGGTGCAGCTTGTCGTCACTCGGGGTAGCCGCGCCCTGGAACGTGCAGCCGGAATGGGCTGCGCGCCAACCTATTAGGGCAAGGCTCCCCGCCCTCACCCACCGCACGGCTGCCGCACCGCCGCCGGTCACAAAACCGCGCTGACACAGCGCGGGACGAGCTCAACGGAGATGCAGGCCGGGTACGGTCTGCATCTCCGATACGTTCCGCCTACTGAGGCGCCCACTCGCCCGCCCGCTCCACCTCGTCGAGCACACGCAGGATGTTCGCACCGACGATCTTCGCGATCTGCTCCTCAGTGTAGCCGCGCATCAGCAGGCCCACCGTGAAGTAGGGCCAGCAAATCCAGTTGAGGCTCCCGTGACTGCTCTCGCGCGAGACCTCCGGGCTGGGTGAGCTTGTGCCCTCCGGCCACAGCGCCCACCAGCGGTTTCGCGCGTGTGGCATCGGCTTCATCTGAGGCTCCACCGGCGGCGGGGCGCTGAAGGCGACATCCGTGCCGATGCCAACATGATCTATCCCCATCACGCCTATCGCGTGCTCGATGTGGTCGAGCAGGTCCACAATCGTCCCGTGCGCTGCCAGGAAATAGGGGATGCAGGTTATGCCCGCAAAGCCGCCGGTATCGGCGAGCGCTCGAAGCTGCTCATCGGTCTTGCCCCGCGGATGGCCGGAGATATCGCGGCAGACGGTATGTGTCGCTGCTACCGGCGCGTTCGAAATCTCGCACGCGTCGAGCGTAGTCTGTATACCCGAGTGCGGCGTATCAATCATGATGCCGAGCTTGTTCATCATCGCGACTACCTGGTGGCCGAACTCGCTCAGGCCACCATTGGTCGGTTCGGTGCAGCCGTCACCAACGAAGTTGCGGCGGTTGTAGGTCAGGTGCATCACGCGATAGCCGTAGCGGTGGAAGGTCTCGAGCCACATCAGGATGTCGTAGCCGTCCTCGAAACCGACGTGCGCGGGCGGGTTGTTGGCGGAGAAGAACATGGTATGGCGTCCCTCCTCAAAGGCCTTCCGGGCCTCATCCGAGTGGATCGCCTTCTGCCAAAACTCCGGGCGGACGTCACAGACCTGCTGGAAACGCGCGGTGCCCCGCAGCGCCCGCACGAGCGCGGGGCCCACTCCGGCGGTGTTGACCGTGCCATTCACGCCAGAAACGCGGAACATCTCGCGGTAGATGGCGTAGGTCTCATCGTCATGACAGAGACCGGTGGCGCGCATATCGAGCAACAACTCGCTTATCTCGATCGGCTGCCACTGCTCATCAATGGCCTCGTTGATGCGCTCGACGCCATAGCGACTGAGAGCGTTCGGGGTGAAGCCGAAGCTGTCGCAGACGAGGAGGTTCTCGTGGAGCTCAAAGCCTGCCTGCACCTGCGCGTCAGTAGCGTTGAGGCATTCGCGTGCGCGGGAGTGGCATTGCTCGATGTGCTCGTGCATCTGCTGCATACGGACGTCCAGGTTCGACATGTTGACCCTCCCTGGGAGTGCGGTGGTAACGGGGACGACGGCAACGGCTTCTGTAACAGGACGGCGCTTCGCGCCGTACAGGATGCACTCGCTACGCGAGCGCAGCAGGCAAGGCAACGACGACGGCTATCAGGAAGGAAACGACGCGGACCAGGCAGCGCTTGACGTTGCCGTCATCTGAGACGCCGTTGTCGTTGCCTTTGCCGTTTCCTGTTGGCGGCGCAGCCGCCATCCTGTACGGCGCGTAGCGCCGTCCTGTTAAGACTGCCGTTGCCCTCTTAGTTGTACAACCGCGTCGCTTCGCGCCGCCCCCTGCGAGGGCGCAGGGGCCACAACGACTACGGCGTTGCCACAGACATGACATCCTCAAATAGCCGCAACGCATTGCCGCCCACGATCTTCGCGATCTGCTCCTCGCTGTAGCCACGCATCAGCAGGCCGATCGTAAAGTAGGGCCAGCAGACCCAGCTCAGGCTCCCCGCGCTTGCCTCGTCGTTCCCGCCGCCGAGCGTCCCCGGCAGCCAGTATGACCACCATTGCCCGCGGCCGCGCGGGAGCGGCCGCATCTCCGGCTTCTCCGGCGGCGGCGCCACGTAACCGTTGTCGGTGCCGATGCCCACGTGGTCTATGCCGCCGACGTTGATCGCATGCTCCACATGGTCGAGCAGATCCACGATTGTCCCGCCACCCTCGCGGAGGAAGACCGGAACGCACGTTATGCCGATGAAGCCGCCTCGCTCTGTGATGGCGCGGATCTGCTCGTCATCCTTGCCGCGCCGATGGTCGCGCACCGCGCGGCAGACGGCATGCGAGGCCGCGATCGGGGCTCTCGAGGCCTCGGCCGCCTGCAACGTGGTCTTCGGGCCGGTATGAGGCGTGTCTATCACGATGCCCAGTTCATTCATGCGCGCTACGACATCATGGCCGAACGCCGACAACCCGCCCTCATTCTCCTCCATGCAGCCATCGCCGACCCAGTTGCGGCGGTTGTAGGTCAGGTGCATCATCCGGAAGCCGATGCGCTGGAACCACTCCAGCCACTGAAGCTGCTCGAAGCCGTCCTCGAAGCCTGCGTCGGCGGGTGGGTTGTTGGCCGAGAACATCATCGCTCGCCGGCCCTCGGCGAAGGCGTCACGCGCATGCTGCGCCTGGGTGGCCTTGATCCAGTGGCCGCGAAGGCCATCGATGACCTGCTGGAAGCGCGCGATGCCACGCAGGGCGTACTGCAATCCCGGCCCCGGCCCGGCGTTGATGACGCTGCAGTTGACGCCGGAGGCCTCGTGGATCACCTCATGCAGGTGCGCGGCCTCGTCGTCGAGCGTGCAATCGGCGGCGCCGATGTCGAGACGAAGCTGCCCGAGATCGGCGGCCGACCATCCTGCCTCGATGGCCGCGTTGATACGGGCGACGCCGGCGCTGGAGGCGATGCTCCACGGGAGGTTGAAGCTATCGCAGACGAGCAGTTCGCGATGAAGCTCCATCCCACGTTCTACGTCCGCATCAGATGCGCCGAGGTGCTGCTTTGCTCGCTGGTGGCAGGCGTCAATATGCGCCCGGAGTTTGCGCTCGCGTTCCGGGTTGGCGGTATTCATCGGATCATGTTCCTCTCGTGAGGCCTACGGAAGCCTTGGAGTGAGCGGTCCGATTGGCCTTATCGGGCGCATCGGGAGTCCTCGGATGGTGTACTCCTCCAGCAGCTTCACATTTGTTCGCTCCG
>JAAYJW010000229.1 GCA_012522765.1 candidate division WS1 bacterium
AGCTATCCGAGCCGAACACGCTGCCGCTGGACTACTGCCGCTACCGCATCGGGGATGGCGAGTGGTCCGAGCCGGTGCCGGTGTTGAAGGCGGACGCGCTCATACGCGCCGAGTACGGCCTGGAGAAGCGCTTCGGCAGCAACCACCAGCCGTGGTATCTCTACGCCACGGGCGTGGTGGACACCGCCCCGCGCGGCGAGTGCGGCGTTCTCTGGAGCTTCCATGTGACGCAGGTGCCGGAGAACTGTCACCTCGCGCTGGAGAACCCCGAGGACTACACGATCACCGTCAACGGCGCCGCAATCTCGGAGGTTGATGGCTGCTGGGTTGACGATGACATCGAGACGATCGACATCAGCGGCCTGCTGCAGGAGGGTGACAACGAGATCGAACTGAGCTTCACCTACCGCCCGAACATGGAGATCGAGGACGCCTACCTCGTGGGCGACTTCGGCGTGAAGAGCCTCGATGGCGCCGCACGGCCGGGCAGCATGACGGTCATCGCGCAGCCCGGGAAGCTCAGCGAGGGCTCCTGGGTCGGCCAGGGCCTCGACACCTACGGCGGCGCGGTACGCTACCGCATCAGCGTCGAGGGCCCCACCGACGGCAGCCGCGTACGCGTATCGCTGCCGGAGCTTAGCTGCACCGCCGCGGTTATCCACGCCGGCGACGAGCAGTTCGTGCTCCCCTGGGCGCCCTTCGCGGCGGATATCACGGACGCGCTGAGCGAGGGCGTGAATGATGTCTGGGTCGAGGTGATCGGCGGCCGGCACAACATCTTCGGCCCGCTGCATACGCCGTGGGAGGGATGGACCGGCCCCGGCGAGTTCGATCCGGACAACCCGAAGTGGCGCTTCGAGTACTACCTCAACGATCATGGCCTCATGGGGCCGGTGGTGGTGGAGCGAGTGAAGCTATAGCAGCAGGGTATACGTAGCAGCCGAAGCTGGAGGGGCCGGTCGCTGACCGGCCCCCCAGTTGTCCCCGCCCGATGTCTCGCGACCACCAGGTCCCCTCCCCTTCATCTACCCATCTGTGTATAATCACCATCGTGGATCAACCCGACAAACCAACTTGTCCGCAGATCGGACCTTTTGTCATGCTGACGCTGCTCGCAATACTGCCGATCGTCATCCTGATCGTTGACCTGGTCGTCTTCCGCCGCAATATCCTGATCACTGCCACCGTTGTCGCCGTGGTAGCCATCGCCATCGCAGTCGGTGTGTGGCAGATCGAGCCGCTGCTAGTGCCCGCCTCGTTCCTCAAGGGCGGACTGGTGGCGCTCGACATCTGCCTCATCATCCTCGGCGCGCTGGTCTTTCTCAACCTGCTGCGCTCGCTCGGCATCATCGCCGCGATCGAGTATCACCTCGGCCGCATCTCCCCCGACTCGCGCGTGCAACTGATCGTCCTCGCGTGGCTCTTCGGCAGCCTGATCGAGGGCTCGGCGGGCTTCGGCACACCGGCGGTGATCATCGTCCCGCTGCTGGTCTTCATCGGCTACCCGCCGGTTTTCTCAGTTGCCGCCGCACTGATCGGCAACTCCGTCAACTCGGCCTTCGGCGCGGTGGGCACTCCGGTGCGCATCGGCATCGGCGAACTCGCCACGCCGGAGATTATCCAGACGGGCGCCGGTCTGGGTGGCATCGTCTGCGTGATCGTCCCGGTGCTCCTCCTCGGCATGATGACCGCCCGCCTGCGCGAGGGCCGAGATTTCTTCGTGGACGCACTGCCCTTCGCCCTGTTCTCGGGCATCGCCATGGCGGTGCCGTATTACTTTGC
>JAAYJW010000230.1 GCA_012522765.1 candidate division WS1 bacterium
CTGTGGCTTGACGAGGCGTTCGTGCGGTTCAACACCGACATCGTCAACCCCGTGACGTGGACCGTCGGTCGCCAGCACTTCGCGTATGGCATGGGTCTTGTTGTTGACACCGACCGCCAGTCGCTGCAGGGCGTTCGCAGCGAGTGGGCGAACTTCCTCGGCACCCCGATCGACGTCGAGTGGTTCGCTGGTGGCGCCGGTTGCGTTGACAGCGCCTACAGGTTCCCGCGAGTTCCCCCCGATGCCGACGCCAGTCCGACCGATGCCGATGGCTACTTCTCGGCCCGCGCCGCCTACACTGGCAACAGTTGGGCACTCGGCGTGAACTACCTCGGTAGCGGCATCGCCGCCCCGAACGCCGAGGACTACTCCGCGCCGGCCGGTGGCAATCCGAACCAGATCAACGATGAGACCGCCTACGGCGTTGACCTCTGGGCCAACCTCTGGGGCCGCGACATCTACGTGGAGTGGGCACGGATCCATGAGCATGCAAACCGCCAGACTCCCGACTTCGGTCCCGATACGTCCCAGGACCCCAGCGCGGTCATGGCGATGGCGGACATCTGGAACAGCGGCAGCTTCAAGCTGACCGGCTTCTACTCCGATGCAGACGCCAACTATGACATCTATTACTCGTCGCTGAACCCCTACTACGAGCTCCTCCAGCCCTCCACCGGGTACATCCCGTGGGAGCGCTGGCTGCGCCGCCCGCTGGTCATGGAGAACCTCCAGGTCATCGGCGGTCAGCTCACGGTTGAGCTCGGTAGCGTTCCGTTCCAGGTCGCGTACTATGACCTCGAGCTGAACTCGACCTATGTGAACGACAACAACCCGAACCGCCCCGGCGGCTACTGCGGCTGGGGAGACGAGCACCTGCTCGGTTCGGTGCTTCCCTACGACACGCTCTACAGCGTCAACGCCACCGTCCCCATTGGCAACACCGTGGACCTGGTGCTGACCTATGCACATCAGGACGCCGCCCTTGCGAGTTACGAGAACCTCGACCTCGTCCAGGCTGGCGTGGAGATCCCCTTCTAAGGGTTTCTCCCTCGACGACGCACACTACGGCGGGACCCTTCTCGGGTCCCGCCGTTTTTTTGTGGCGGCCGCCCGCAAGGTTCACCTGAGGCCGCCGGCGAAATCTCCGGCGGAGGTGGCAGACGTGCCGCGTGTCCCCATCAAGCCCTTGCTGCTAATCCCGCTCTTCGCCGTGGCTGCCGGTGCAGCCCGCGCCGCGCTTGAGGGGCGCCCGTCAGCACCGCAACTGCGTGCCACGCTTGAGGAGATCCTCGCCTCCGGCTACCAGCTCACGCCTCCGCTTCAGCTTCAACTGCAGGAGTGGCTTGATTACCTGGCGCGCTGGCTTGAAAGTCTCTTCGGCGGCCTCTCGGAGAGCGGTCCCCTGGCAGGTCTTCCCCCCTGGACGACATGGCTGATCGCAGGCGTATGTATCGCCGCGCTCATTCTGATCCTCCTGCACATGGCGTTGACTTTCCGCGCAGTGATCAGCGACTCAAAGCGCCGTGGGGCAGCCGATCTGCCGAAACGAGAGTTCACCGATCCGCGCGTGTTGCTGAGGCAGGCGGAGGTCGCCTTCGAGCGGCAGGAGTACGAGCTGGCGCTGCGGCTGCTCTACCGCGCGGTGCTGCTGCGCCTCGACCGCAGAGGGCTTCTCCCGAGCGACCCGGCGCGCACGAACTGGGAGAACCTGCGGGAGTTGCGCGCCGGATCGGGCGAAGTACGGGCCGCGATGGGCCACCTCACCCGCGAGTTCGACGCCTGCGTCTACGGCGGTCACGCGCCTGAGGCCGCCGACTGGACCACCGCCCGCGGCTGGGCCGAGGTGCTCTGGGATGCGGAGGCGGCGCCGTGACCGACCGCGGACGAACGGCCATCCTCCTCGTCGGCAGCCTGCTGCTCTTCGTCGGCATCGGACTGCTTGCATACCGGGGCACGGCCTTCGACTACACCCGCGACCACGCCAGCGATCGCACCAACCCGTGGGGCGCGAAGGCATGGAGGGAGCTGCTCGGGCGGTCGGGTCTGACCACGCGGACGTGGTCACGGCCGCTCGATGAGCTGCCGGAGGAGGTGCAGACGCTGGTGCTCCTCGATCCGGTGGAGCCGATCACAGCCGAGGAGCAGGACGGGCTTTTGAGCTGGGTGCTGGGCGGAGGGCGCCTGATCTTCGCCCCCTTCGCGAAGCGCCCCTCCGATGCCTCGATGCACGAGTTGCTCACTGCGCTCGGCCTCCGAAGGACCCTCGGTGCGCCGTTGGGCGAGGCCGTTCCGCGCAGGAGCGACCTGCCGGTGACGGCGGACGCGTCCGCGATCGTCGTCCCCACGGAGGCGAGGCTCCACCCGGAGGCGGTGGAGGGTACCGGGCTTTCTACCACACTCTTCGCCGATGAGCATGGCGCCGCGGCGGTGCAGATCGGTGTTGGCGAGGGCATCGTGATCGCGGTGGCTGAGGCCGAAGTCTTCGCCAACGCCACTCTGCGCGAGGCGGACAACGTAGTCTTCGCCGCGAACGTGATCTTCGATGGCGGCGCGCCGGATGTTGTCTACTTCGATGAGTACCACCGTGGCGGAGAGCGCCCGGGCGAGGTCTTCGGGACGGCGGAGGTTGACCCCACGCCGGTCTGGAACACGGCGCTGGCGCTGCTTGCAGTGGCGACGATCTACGCGCTGGGCCGCGCGCGGCGTTTCGGAGCACCCGTGGCGGATGCCGGGGAACGTCGGAGGGGCAGCGCTGACTACGTCAGTGCGTTCGCACAGCTTTACGACCGTGCGGATGCCGCGGGCGCTGCGGCCGCAATGCTTGCGGCGGCTCTGCGACGGCGGTTGGCGGCATCGTCAGGCGCCCCGTCCACCGCCCCGCCTGAGGCACTGGTGCGGGGGCTGAAGAGGCGTGGACTGCCCACGGACGAGCTGACGGGGCTGCTTGCGCGGCTCGAGAGCGCCGATGATGACCTGAGCGAAAGAGAACTGCTGGCGCTGGCGCAGCAGGTAGCTCGTTACGAGAGGATGCTGTAGGCGATGGCTGCAAACGAGCACGAGGGCGTAGCCGCAGGTCTGGCGGCACAGATCGAGGAGACGGTGGGACGTGCGATCGTCGGCCAGCAACGCGCGGTGCAGGAGATGCTGGTGGCGGTGCTGGCCGGTGGGCACGTGCTGCTTGAGGGCGTACCGGGAGTGGCGAAGACGCTGATGGTGCGCGCGTTGGCGGCGTCTCTGGGCCGCGAGTTTGCCCGGGTGCAAATGACGCCCGACCTGATGCCGTCGGACATCGTCGGCACCTATGTCTATGACGCATCCACCACCGACTTCCGCCTGCGCCGAGGCCCCATCTTCACGCAGTTTCTGCTCGCCGACGAGATCAACCGCGCGCCCGCGAAGACGCAGTCCGCGCTGTTGGAGGGCATGCAGGAGCGGCAGGCGAGCATCGAGGGCGTGACCCATCCGCTGCCGCCGGAGTTCACCGTCTTCGCCACTCAGAACCCCATCGAGTTCGAGGGCACCTACCCTCTGCCCGAGGCGCAGCTTGACCGCTTCATGCTCAAGGTGGTGGTTGAGTACCCCTCCGAGGAGGAGGAGGATGGTCTGCTCCGGAGGTACTACGCCGGCTTCAACCCGCAGGACCTCGCGGCGGCGGGGATCGAGCCGGTGGCGACGGAGGCGGCGATCGCCGAGAGTCGCCGCGAAGTCGCCTCAGTGCGGGTCGAGGACGAGGTGATCAGCTACATCAGCGGCATCACTCGCGCCACGCGGGAGCACCCTGCTGTGCTGCTTGGCTGCAGCCCGCGGGCCTCCGTGATGCTGCTGCAGGCCTCGCGCGTGCTGGCGGCGCTGCGCGGGCGAGACTATCTCATCCCGGATGACGTGAAGCAGATGGCGCCCCCGACCCTGCGGCACAGGATGGTTCTGCTGCCCGAAGCGGACATCGAGGGTCTCGGCACCGATGACGTCATCGCCGCCATCCTCGCCTCTGTCGAGGTGCCACGTTGACTTCAGTTGGCGCAAGGAGACGCGGTTGATCCCCAGTGGACTGATGCTGGCGCTGCTGCTCGCCGCCACGCCCCTCTTCGCACTCGGGGCGTTTCAGCCGATGCTGCCGGCTCTCGGCCTCGGCTGGATGCTCGGCGTCGTGGCCCTTGCGCTGCTCGACGGCCTCATCTCCCGCGCCCGCGATGCCGTTGACCTCAGGCGCGAGGTGCCCGCCGTGCTCTCCCTCGACGCGGCCAACCGCGTGGAGGTAGTTGTTCACAACCGCATCGGCCGCAGCCTGCGCCTGATCCTCAAGGACGATCCGCCGGAGGGATTCGCCGCGCCTGACCGCACGCACCACCTCCGCCTGGCTCCGTGGCAGCGTGAGGTGGTGAGCTACCTCGTCACGCCGCACCGGCGAGGCGACCATCACTTCGGCGGCCTGCACCTGCGTGGCCTCTCACGCCTGCGCCTGGCGTGGTGGCAGCGGGACATCGAAGCTACCGAAGAGGTGCGCGTTTACCCGAATCTGCAGCAGCTCCGTGAGTTCGATGCACTGGCCCGCCGCGGGAGGATCGAGGAGATGGGCCTGCGCAGCGGCAGGTTCCGCGGCGAGGGCACCGAGTTCGAGAGCCTGCGCGAGTACATCGCCGACGACAGCTACCGGCAGATCGACTGGAAGGCTACCGCCCGGCGCGGGAGCCCGATCACGCGTCAGTATCAGCTTGAGCGCAACCAGACGCTGCTGCTGCTGATTGACGCCGGGCGGATGATGTCCGCTCAGGCGGGTGAAATGACGCGGCTTGACTACGCGATCAACGCCGCCCTGATGCTCGCGCATGTTGCCGAGCGCATGGGCGACAGCGTGGGGCTGCTCGCGTTCTCTGACCGCATCAAGGCCTTTGTTGCCCCGGTGCGGGGGGCGGCTGGTGCCGAGCGGATGCTGGAGGAGTTGTACGGGCTGGAGGCGGAGCTGGTCGAGTCCGACTACCGCGCGGCAATCGCCTTCCTTCGGGCGCGAGCCCGCAAGCGCGCGATGGTCTGCGCCTTCACCGATCTCGTTGACCCCGATGTGTCCGCGCAGGCGCTGTCATACCTCGCATCGCTGCGCCCGCAGCACCTGCCGATGGTCGCCACCCTTCGCGATTCAGAGGTGACGGCGATGGCGGAAGCTGAGCCGGCGACGGCGGCGGAGGCGTACGAGAAGGCGGTGGCCCAGCGAACGATGGGGGAGAGGGAGCTTGCCCTGGCGAGATTGCGCTCCCGCGGGGTGCAGGTCGCCGATGCGCGCCCGGAGGAACTCTCCAGTGCCGTCGTCGGGCGCTACCTCGCCATCAAGCGTCGCGGCCTGCTCTGACCGCCGAACCTGCGAGACGATCGCCGGCCAGCAGCCAGAGCATCGCGAGCAGCCAGACGGTGAAGCCCAGCAGAAGCCGCGGAGCGTTCCGCTGCATGAGGCCCGCCGTCTGCGGGCTGAGCACCCCCTCGACGATTGCCGCCACGCCGAGCATGACGGCAACCCCCACCATCAGCGTGACTGCCTGCCGCGCGGCCTCCGACAGCGCCCTCACCCTCGGTCTGTCACCGGGGGCTATCAGCGCCCAGCCCATCATCAGACCGGCCCCGCCCGCCACGAAGATGGCGAACAGCTCGAGGAAGCCGTGCGGCGCTATGACGCCGATGATGTCGGCGAGCCGGTCGTGATGCGCCCCCACGCCGAGGAAGCCCCCGAGCATCAGGCCGGTCTGAATGAGCGTATGCAGGGTGCCGATGCCGGCGGTTATCCCCAGCGCGAAGGCCCGCAGCGCCACGGTCACGTTGTTGACGAGGATGAAGCCGGACATGTTGTCGGCGCCGATGGCGCCCTGCAAGTCCTGAAAGTAACCGCCGGGGGGCACTTCCTGTGCGAGGAAGTCCTCCACCACCTCGGCGAGGCCGGGACGGAACAGCGCATCACCCCACGCCGGGTTTCCGGTAGCGAGCAGAAACGCCACGAGCGCCGGCAGGGCGCAGACGAGGAACGCGACGGCGCTGTAGCGCCACGAGGCGCGAAAGGTGCGCGGGATGGCGGCGAAGAAGAACTCTCGCAGGTTGAGTCGCTTCCGGGTGCGGCCGCCGTAGATGAGGCCGTGGGCGCGACCCACCAGGCCGTTGAGATAGGCGACGGCGCGCGGATCAGTTGCGCGTGAGCGCGCGGAGGCGAGATCGGCGGCCGCGCGGCGGTAGAGGCGGCCGAACTCGTCCAACTCGACCGCATTCAGCGCCCGCAGACCGCGCCGATCGGTGGCAGCGATCAACTCCGCCAGACGCGTCCAGCGCTCGCGAGCGCTGTCGGTGGTCGCGCCGGTGCCGTCAGTGATACCGTGCACTCTACCATCCCTCTCCGGAGCGGTATACGATGCGTGATGACGAACGGGTCAATCTGCAGGCCCCCGAGCAGGTTGAGGTGACGTACGAACTCGCCGGCCTCGGGTCGAGGTTCATCGCGGCGGTCGTAGACCTGGCCATCGTCGCCCTCATCGTGATTCTGCTCGCCCTCTCCGCGTGGATCATCCGCATGCGCCTCTCCGGGCAGACGGAGGTCGCGGGCGTTACCGCGATCATTGTCCTCGCATCCTCGCTGCTCGTCTACATCGCGTACTATGTGTACTACGAGGTGGCGGTCGAGGGCAAGACCCCGGGGAAGAATCAGGCCGGCCTCCGCGTGATCTCCACCGACGGCGGCTCGATCAGCTTCGAGCAGGCGGCGGTGCGCAACATCCTGCGCATCGTGGACATGCTACCCATCTCCTACGCCGCGGGCGCCATCTCCATCCTCGTTTCGGCCCGGAACCAGCGCCTCGGCGACCTCGCCTCCGGGGCGATGGTGGTGAAGGAGCGCCTCGAGGAGAGCCTGCCGGAATTGCCGCCCGAGCCCGAGCATTCAGCGCCGGCAGCCCCTCTGCCACCGGAAGTCAGCGAGGATCTCCTGCGGGTGGTGCGCGCGAGTGTGCGGGCAGTCACGCGCGAGGAGGAGAAGACGATCCGTCGCTTCCTCAACCGTCGCTTTGAGCTTGCGCCCGCGGCACGCCGCAGACTCGCCACCCGCCTCACTGATGCGTTGAGGAGGCGCTTCCCGGGGCTTGATCCGGGCCAGTTGGCCAACCCGGAGACCTTCCTCGAGGTGATTATCCGGGCGATCGACACCGCCCGCTGATGCCGGCGCCGCGCTCAGCGCAAGGCCGCGAGCCAGTTGCCGACGGCGCGACTGCCTCGGGAGCTGCTGACGATGACCTGTCGGCCATCGGAGAGAACCGTGATGCGCCCATCGCGGTCGGTCCTGAGCAGTTCGATCCCCCTGCTCTCAAGCTCCGCGTACGCCTCCTCGGTCAGATAGTCGTCCGCCGAGCGGTCGCAGGAGACCAGTGCCCACCGCGGCGCCACCGCATCCAGCAGCGGTCCCATCGCCGTCAGGCGGCGGCCGTGATGCGGTAGCACCAGCACCTGCGCCCGCAGTGACTGCCCAGAGGCCCGGCTGCGCTGCAGCAGCCGCTGCATCCCCCTGACATCGAGATCGCCAGTGAGCAGCATGCTCGTCCCGCCGTGGCGCAGCATCATCACCACCGAGTTGTTGTTCGCGTCGTCACGACTGCCCCGCAGCAGCGGCAGCGTCGGCGCCAGCACTTCGGCCGAGACGCCCGTGCCCAGCCGCAGCACGCCACCCGCGGCGGCGCTGGCGCAGCGCTCCGGCCTGCACGCATCCAGCGGTCCGGGTGGCCTCGCATCCGGCAGCGTCGGCGGCAGCAGCATCGCCCCGATGTCCATGCTCTGCAGCAGGTGGGGCAGCGCGTTGTAATGATCCGCGTCCCAGTGGCTGATGGAGATCAGGTCAATGCCGCGGATGTTTCGGGCAGCGAGCCACGGAACGATGGTCGTCCGCGCCAACTCCCGGCCCGAGGCATCGGTATTGTCCACGCCTCCGCAGTCCGCGACCATTGTTACACCCGCCGGTGTTCGTATGACCGCACACTGTCCTGCGCCGACGGGAAGCAGCGTAAGCTCAAACTGCCGTGGCGCCGCCCCGGAGGCGAGGAATGAGGCCGCCAGCAGAGCGACCACCACGAAGCACGCGACGACCGGCCACGAAGGATGCAGCCGCAACACAGCGCGGTCAAGGCGCCTCAGCGCCTGCTCGCGCAATCCCGACACAAGCAGCGCGGCCACCAGCACGAACCACAGCAGGCACCCCCAGGCGCTCAACTTCACGCCTTCGGCGAAGGCGAACGGCAGCGCACCCGCAAGATCATTAACATGCATGACAACTGTCAGCAGTATCCGCGCGACGAGGCACAGCAACACCAGCAGCGGCTCCGCCAGCGGCAGCAGGGAGAGAGGGAGCGCGAGGAAGCCGATCCCCAGCACCAGCGCGGAAAGCGGGATGTTCATCAGGTTCGCCAGGTTGCCCATCACCGCAAAGCCCGATACGCTGTGCGCCAGCAGCGGCGTGGTCAGCAGCCACGCTCCGAAGGTCCCCCACGCGACCGAGCGCACCTGCGGCAGCGGGACGTCCACCTCCAGTCCGTCAAGCCGCACCAGCGGCTCCCATGGCAGCAGCAGCATCACTCCCACCGTCGCCGCGAAGGTCAACTGATAGCTCAAGCTCAGGATAGCGAGGGGGTCGATCAGGAGGATGACCGCCGCTGCGACCGCAATCGAGGTGTGTACATCGTAGTCGCGGCCGAGCAGGGCCGCCGCCATCACCAGCACGAACATCGCGAGCGCGCGCCCCACGGAGGCCTCCATCCCCACGATCGCCACCAGCACCAGCACTGCGCTGGCCGCCAGCAGCGCCTGCCACCATCGCACGCCGCGCAGGCCCCTGCCCGTCAGCGCCACGATGGCCAGCGCTATCATCGAGATCTGCGCGCCCGAGACCACCAGCAGATGCACCGTCCCCGCTCGCCGGAACTGCTCCACCACCTCTTCCGGCAGCGGCGAGGCGTCCAGCCCGTAGACCATCCCGACCAGCAATCGCGAGTAGAGCGCGCCATCTACGCCCGGCATCGCCTCTTCGATCGACGTGACAACGTGCCGGCGCAGATGAACGCCCAGTCTCAACAGCCGTATCTGCGGTCGCGAATCACTGCCGACCGCCTCGACCGCGCCGGCATGCGCAACCACTCGCACTCCCTGGCGCGCAAGCCATGCGCGGTAGTCGAAGTCGCCCTCGCTCTGAGCCTCCGACGGCCATGACAGCCCGACCTGTCGCAGCACCACCACGTCGCCGACCTGCAGCGGAGGATCGCATGGAATGCGGGCCTCTACTCTCCCCGAAGCCCTCTGCCATGGCGCTCCCTCAGCCACACGAACGCGGGACACCTGCACCCGTACGCGACAGTACCATCCACGCTCCGCCGGCGGCCGCAGGATCGTTCCCTCGATGCACAGCTTCGGAGCGGCGACCACGTGCGACACGTCGTCACGCGGGACGATCATCCGAATCTGATGGGTGAGGCCGCCGAGGCCGAGAAACGCGAAGGCCAGGGGTATCAGCGCGAACCGCGGTACGCGCAGAACGGCCGCGATCGCCATCGCTGAGCCGCCCGCCGCGACGGCTGCCGTCGCCGCTACACCGGGCTGCTGCAGGTGAGCGAATGCAACTCCTGCCACCACGGCGAGGGAGCAGATCAGCAGCGGGCGGCGAGGGAGGGTGCGTGCCCATTGCACGATCGGCAGCGGTTCAGCGCGAACTTGCGGGTCGTGGTGCCTGGCCTGCCCCCCTCGACTCATCTCAGTTGACGGTAACGCGGGTCCGCAGTTGCTCGATGGTTGCCGGACCGATCCCGGAGACCTGGTCAAGCTCGCTGAGGCTGCGGAAGGGCCCGTTGACCTGCCGGTGGTAGAGGATTCGCCTGGCCAACTCAGGCCCGATGCCCGGCAAAGCCTGAAGCTCCTCGAGGCCGGCGTGGTTGATGCGCACCAGCGGCTTCGGGTGCTCCTGCGCAAAGGGTGGAAGTTCCGGACGTGACAGCGCAAGCGATTGCGCGGGTTGGGGATGCCCACGTGCTGGCGTGGGAGGAGGCGACTGTGCTGGCACACTGGCCGTCTGCGGAGGCGAAGCTGGCTCGGGCTCCGGGCTTGCGGCCGATGCGGCGGCGGGCGGTGCAGCTTCGGCAGGCACCGTCACCTGCTCCCCATCCTCGCAGAACGAGGCGAGGTTGACCGAGTCCTGACAGGCGCCGGGAGCGAAACCTCCGGCGGCCGCGATGGCCTGATGGACGCGGCTGCCGGCGGGGATGCGGTAGAGCCCCGGCCTCTGCACCGCGCCGGTAACATGCACCACGATCGGTGCGTCAGTGGCGACCGGCGCTTCCCATGTGACGTCTTCGGGCGCGTCGGCCCCGCCGCGCCCGGTGCCACCGGCCCCGTACCAGAAGCCGGCGATGAGCGCGACGAGCGACAGCACGATGATCGCCTTCTGAGCCGACGTGAGGCTAACGAGCATCCGAAGCCCCCCTGAGATGAAGTCGCTACTTCACCACGAAGTTGATCAGCTTCCCCGGCACCGTGATCGTCTTGACTACGTCCTTGCCCTCAATATACTTCGCCAGCCGTTCACTGGCGAGGGCAATCGGCACGACGGCGTCCATCTCGGTGTCGGCGGCAACTTCCACGTTGTCCCGCACTTTGCCGTTGACCTGCACCACGATCGTGACGGCTTCTTCGCGCGCCAACTCGTCCTGCGCCGGGGGCCACTCGCATTCAAACAGCGACGGCTCGCGCCCCATCCGCGCCCAGAGTTCGTCGCAGATGTGCGGCGTGATCGGAGACAGCAGCGCGATGAGGTAAGTCAGACCCTCGCTGAAGACCGCCCGATCGGCCGTGTCATCAGCCGCCATCGCACCTGCGAAGTCGCCGAGATCGTTTGACAACTCCATGATCGCCGCAACTGCCGTATTAAAGCGCATTCCCTCCAGGTCGTCCGTCACCTTCATTGCCGTCTGATGGGTCTTGCGCCGCATGGCCCGCTGGCTCTGTGTGCCCTCTTCGGGCAGAGCGGCCGCGTAGTCGGACTCGTAGTGCTCGAGGTTCTCCGTCGCCAGACGCCAGACGCGCCACAGGAAGCGGTGCGAGCCGACGACGCCCTCATCGTTCCACTCCGTGTCCTGATCAGGCGGGCCGACAAAGAGGCTGAAGAGCCGCCCGGTGTCCGCGCCGTAACGATCGTTGATCTCATCGGGCGTGACTACATTGCCCCGCGACTTGCTCATCTTCGCGCCGTCCTTGTACACCATCCCCTGCGTGAAGAGGCTGGCGAAGGGCTCGCGGAAGCCCACCCAGCCGAGGTCGTGCAGCACCTTCGTGATGAAGCGCGAGTACATCAGGTGGCCGGTGGCGTGCTCGATACCGCCGACATACTGATCCACCGGCAGCCAGTAATCCACGTCCTCGCGATTGAACGGTGCTTCATCCTCGTGCGGGCTGGGGTAGCGCAGGTAGTACCACGCGGAGTAGACGAAGGTGTCCATCGTGTCGGCCTCGCGCCTGCCCTGGCCGCCGCACCTGGGGCACTGCACGTTCATGAACTCCTCGTTTTGCGACAGGGGTGAACTGCCCGTGACGCGAAATTCCACGTCCTCCGGCAACTGCACCGGCAGGTCTTCCTCCGGCACCGGCACGGTCCCGCAGTTGTCGCAGTAGATCACCGGGATCGGCGCGCCCCAGTAACGCTGGCGAGAGATGCACCAGTCGCGCAGCCGGTAGCTGACATCCCGGTGGCCGATGCCGCACTCCTCCAGCGTATCGGCAATCTGCTCCAGGGCCTCGCGATTCGGCTGGCCGGAGAACTCGCCGGAGTTGATCTGCATGCCATCCTCTACGTACGCCTCGGTCATCATCTCGCCGTCAAGCTCCTCGCCCTCTGGCGTGATGACCGGGACAACCGGGATGTCATACTTGCGGGCGAAGTCGAAGTCACGCTGATCGTGCGCGGGCACCGCCATGATCGCGCCGGTGCCGTAGTCCATCATCACGTAGTTGGCCACCCAGATCGGCACGCGCTCGCCCGTCATGGGGTGGGTGGCGTAGGCCCCGGTAAAGACGCCGGTCTTCTCCGTGTCGTCGGAGGTGCGGTCAATGAAGCTCTGCGCCATTGCCGCACGTGTGTAATCGCGAACTTCCTCTTCCCGCTCCGTGCCCTCAGTCAGCGTCCGCACCAGCGGATGCTCGGGCGCCAGCACCATGAAGGTGACGCCGTAGACGGTGTCTATGCGAGTCGTGAAAACTTCCATCTGCTCGTCATAGCCCTCGATGTCTACGCTGAAGGAGAAGCCTCGCGACTTGCCGATCCAGTGCTCCTGCATCTTCACAACGCGCTCGGGCCAGCGGTCCAGCAGTTCGAGGTCCTCCAGCAGCTTCTCTGCATACTCCGTGATGCGGAAGAACCACTGTTCGCGCGTGGTCCGTTCGACCACCGTGTCGCAGCGCTCGCAGCAGCCGTTGACAACCTGCTCGTTCGCCAGCACCGTCGCGCACTGCGAGCACCAGTTGACCATGCCCGGGCCGCGGTAGGCGAGACCGTTCTTGAAAAGCTGCAGGAAGAGCCACTGCGTCCAGCCGTAGTACTCAGGGTCGGAGGTGTCCACCTCGCGCGACCAGTCGTAGCTGATTCCGAGGCGGTCGAACTGCTGCTTCATGTTGCGCACGCAGCGTGCCGTCCACTCGATCGGATGCACGTCGAACTTGATCGCCGCGTTCTCGGTAGGCAGCCCCAGCGAGTCCCAGCCCATCGGGTGCAGGACGTTGAAGCCGTGCATGGTCTTAAAGCGCGCGAAGGCGTCGCCGATGATGTAATTGCGCACGTGCCCCATGTGCAGTTCGCCCGAAGGGTAGGGGTACATGTCAAGGTAGTAGAACTTCGGCTTGTCCTCGCGGCGCTCAACGTGGAAGAGGTTGCGCTCGCTCCAGTAATCCTGCCACTTGCGCTCGATGGACTTGAAGTCGTAAGAGTCAGACACGGTTGATCCTCCCGGACAAAACAGCCGGCGCGGCGATTAGAAGAGCATTCTGGTCAGATAGCTCATGGCGCCGATAATCAGCATGAGAAAGACAAAAGCGATGGCGAGGTAGCCCCACTCCTCGCGGTCGAGCTTGATGCTCCGCCAGTTCGGTACGAGGAAGCCGACGGTCATCAGGGGCAGCAGCGGGATCGGCGGAACCGACGGAATCGCCACCAGCAATGCAAGTGTGACGGCGATGATCCCGAGGATCCACCGGAAGCTGCGCCTCAGATTCAGGCCGAAGCGAACCGCTCCCGCAAAGAAGAACGCGGCAAAAAGCGTGTCGCCCGGGCCCATCGTCGCCATGTGCCGCAGACCGGATATGCCCTCAGGCCCTGCCGCCGATCCGACCTCCGGCAGCTTCACCGATACCGCCTCGACGATCCCCGGCGCGTTCTCGAGCATCGCCCCGGTGAAACCGAAGTAGACGGTGCCGATGTCCATCAGTATCAGCGTCAGGGCGATCGGCAGCATCAGCTTCACGTCGCGCGCGATGCGCACGAACAAGCGGCCGCCCATCATCAGCCCCAGCAGCAGCAATACGTCGGACGCGGGCACGATCGTCAGACGGCCGATGTCGGTGGAGATGCCGATGCTCAGATAGAGGAACCAGTTGAGGACCCCCAGTAGAAGCCCCGCAAGTTCGGCGAGCGGGCCTATCTGCAGCCTTGAGACCTGCAGCGCCGCAGTGAGCGCCGCCGCGGTGAAGAGCACCGTCAGCAGGACCGCCGCGAGGATGTCCGGCAGCCCCCGCACCAGCGGTGAGCCCATCAGCAGAAGGTAGACGAACAGAAGCGACAGCAGCAGCCATGCACCCGTCGGCCAGCCCCTGAAGGGGGCGATCAGATCGCCATCATCGCGCAGGCGCTGAAGCCAACTCACCTGCTCAACTCCGCACCCACGGCTACCAGCGACCGCTCCTTGCCCCGGCGCTCCATGAACTCGCCGCCCTCGATCTGCGACTCGATCTGTCCATGATTGCAGTTGAAGCGGATCGTGAAGCGGATGAGATTCTGACAATCCTCGCCGACGATCTCCTTGCGCAGCACGTACTCAAGCGGAGGATCGCCCTCTTCGGCATCCTCGGCGAATACGGACTGCAGCTCGTGATCGCGGTCTATGCGGATCGGAATGATCTCACCGCAGCGGGAGCACCTTACCGTGAGGGTAAACGAGCGCGCCGCACACACCGGCACCTCGCCATTGCCCTCAAAGAGGCGCCCCAACGCCTCGGCCAATCGTGTCAACACGTATGACCAACGCTCCTTCCAGGCAACGCCCCGCGGCCGGCCCGTCCAGAGATGGGTTCCTGCAGAGCCGGGGTCGGGACTAAGGCAATTATACCACCGGCAAGGGCCACGTCAAGCATACCGCGCTGCTCGGAAGCACTCCGCGGGACGAACAAGGACCTCCATCCGCCTGCGCGGAATACCCCGCTCGAAGCGACACGAGGCCATCAGGGAGTGATCGGCGTGAGGCGCTGCATCGTCGTCGGCTGCGGAGGGCGCGGAGGCTACTGGACCAACCGAGTGCTCAAGGAGATGACCGACCAGGTGGAGGTCGTCGCGCTTGTTGATGTGCAGACCGACGCGCTGGC
>JAAYJW010000231.1 GCA_012522765.1 candidate division WS1 bacterium
ACTTATCCTGCTCACCACCACGATCCTCCCGGCGGAGGACGCCACGCTGTTGCATGCCTGCGATGCGCTTGAGGGCGCCTCCATCAGCACGGGCGGCAACTGGCCCGACACCCAACTGGTGGTGAGCGACGATCCCTCCTTCATCACGGAGGGTAGCGGTTCACTCCGTCTCTCCGGCACCTCGCCCGCCGATGCCACCGGCAACAGCTATCTCTCCATCGACCTCGTCATCCCTCCGAGTGACTTCACCGGCAAGGTCCTGCGCTTCGATGCCGGCACCTCAACGCCCGATCAGTCCGAGGCGCTCTACGTGCGCGGGTACAACTCCGCGGGCGAGTGTGCGCTCAGTTGGTTCTCCTGGTCAGGGCTGCTGAGCGATCAGATGCAGACCTTCGAGCTTTATCCCGCGATGGCCCGCAAGGGCCTGACGTGGGAGCCGGAGATGGTGAAGACCGAGGCGCCCATCGACGTGGTGAAGCTGCGTATCTACACCGGCACGCACAACCCCGGCGCCGCCTTCGACCTGTTCGTGGACAATGTGCGCGTGGAGGCATCTACTATGCGCAGCTTCCTGGACATCACTGAGCCCAAGCCGCTCTTCCCCGAGACGGTGCTGGTGGAGGCAGGGGAGCCGCAGGCGGTCATCATCACGCCCGAGGGCGATGAGTGGGCGGCCGTCGCAGCCGAAGTCGCCGGCGCCATCGAGGCCGCCACTGGCGCGAAGCTGCAGGTCGTCACGCCCAATGGCATGGACGAGGCCGCGATCGCAGAGACTAACGCAATCATCATCGGCAGCATCGTCAACAACATGGCGCTGCTTTACCCCTACTCGCACCAACTCACCTTCGCCGATGGCGTCTATCCCGGCGCGGGCGGCTATGAATTGCGCACGGTTCACGATCCGTGGGGCACCGGCCGCAATATCCTCGCCATCGGCGGATCCGACGTGGCGGGCGCACGGGCGGCGCTTGAGGCGCTCGCGCCGCATCTGCAGCCGGGCGAGACGCTGGTGCTGCCGCCGCTGCTCGAGGCAAAGCTGACCGGGCTTGCGGAGGAGACGTGGGGGTCGTGGTTCACCGCCGATCTCGACGAGCGCTGGGCGGAGGGCGTACGCCGCTCCTGCGAAACGCACCTCGAGCGAGCGGGGACGCGCGGGCTCTTCAGCATGGCCGAGGGGCAGGGGCTGCGTTACGCGCTGACGGGGCGCGAGGAATATGCGCGGATGTACGTCTGGATGATTAAGCGCACCTACGAGTGGTACCTCTCCTCGCCCGGGACCTACGGGGGACCGTGGGGGATGGATTCGGATTTTCACATCTCCCGCAATATCCCCGCATGGGACAACGTGGAGGAGTGCCCGGCGGTGACCGATGAGGAGCGCTGGGAGGTCACAAAGATACTCTTCCGCTGGGTGAGCGAACTGGGGCCGCAGAAATCCGCGCGCGCCGGGAGTACCAGTGTTCGCTTCAACCATCAGACCTTCCCCGCCCTCGGCTGCTTGTATGCCGGACAATACTTCCAGCGTTACTACGACACATTCGAAGGCGAGTACTGGGTCGAAGTGGCGGACGGGACCTTTCAGTATCAGCTCAACGCTTCCAAGCCGCACTGCGACTGCAACACCTATCAGTGGCATACGCTCAATCACACGCTGACCTACTGCATGGCCCGCCCCGATCTCTCCTACTTCACCAGCGGCAACGCGCGCCTCAACGCCGAGTACGGCATCATGATGATGAACAACCTCGGCTACCAGGTGCCCAACGGTGACATCGGCGGCTGGGGGCCGATCGGCGCGGAACTGCGCATCCTGCGCATGGCCGAGTGGTTCTACCGCGAAGGCCTCTATCAGTGGGCCCTTGACCGCAAGGCGCAGATACGCCCGCAGCCGGAACTGTCGAGCTTCTCCATGCCGCCCGATCACCCGGCCGTGGAGCCTGCGCACCTGCTTGGCGCGCAGGGGTGGGCGCTGGATGAACTGTGGTACAACTCCTTCGGCGGCCCCGATGAGGTGGCGCTGGAGAGCGCGATTGACAAGATCTCTTTCCGCGAGAGTTTCGATCCGGATGCGGGCTACCTGCTGCTTGACGGCCTCACCCGCGGCGGCCACGGGCACATGGACGCCAACGCGATCCTGCAGTGGACGGAGAACGGGCGCGTCTGGCTGGCTGACGTGGATTACATCAAGTCGCTGCCGAAGTATCACAACAGCATGCTCGTGCTGCGTGATGGCCAATCGGCGCCGCTGCCCGGCTACTGCGAGCTGCAAAACCTGGCGGACTTCGAGACGGTGGGCGCATCGCAGACGGTGCTGCGCAACTACGCGGGCGTGGACTGGCATCGTGGGGTGATCCAGCTCAAAAACCGCGGCTTCGTGGTGGTGGACCGCCTCGTCGCCCGCGAACCGGGCGACTACAGCTTCCGCGCTGTCTGGCGCACACTCGGCAACACGGAGCTTGACGGGGCGACATGGCAGGTCGAGCAGGACGGACAGCACGCGGCCATCGTGATGACCGCCGACACGCGCTGCATCGTGACTCCGGACGAGTACACGAGCAAGAACTGGAGCAGCTACCCGTGGGTGGATGACGCGCTGGTGCTGTCGATGCAGGGAATCGTGGACGCGCGGCTTGAGCCGGGCGAGCAGGTGACGATGTTCACTGTGCTGCACGCCTCGGGCGAGGAACCCTCGCCGGTGCAGGTGCGGCGGCTTTCCCGCGAGATGATCGCCATCACCGGCCTCGGCGACCCGGTGATCGTGGCGGCGGGAGACAGAGACGGGCGGATCGTGCTGCCGGGAGCCGCGACGATGGTGGGCGAGCTTGTCACGATGACGCCGACGCACATCTGCGCGGTCGGCGTAACGCAGGCCGAGGCACTCGGGCAGAGCGAGACGCGCGAGGGCGGGGCGGATGCGGAGGCCAACATCGCCGCGGGCACTGTCCAGGTGCGCTCGCCGATGGCGGCGACTGTCGGCGCCACGCAGACTGTCGAGGTGATGGACCTGCCGATGCAGGCCACATCGGCGGAGGTGGCGGGGCTGATGAACATGATCATTGCCGCCGCTTC
>JAAYJW010000232.1 GCA_012522765.1 candidate division WS1 bacterium
GCATCGTGTCCAGAGGTGAGGGGACAACGGTTGCGCGCGCTGTGCTCAACGCGGGCCTGGGCGCGCCCACCGTTACCTACGCCAGTGGCGTCGCCTCCCGTGCGAGGCTGGGACTGATCCGGATCACGATCCCCGCGGAAAAGGAGATCGTCACATCGCTCGTAGCGCGGCACGACGTTCACGAGGCCTTCAGAATGGTGACTGAGGTGCTGCGGGTCGATCGCCCTGGAGCCGGTTTCTGCTACTGGTCCCCGGTGCATGGGGGCATCCTCGACACGCGCATGTGGACCGGCCGCCAGCCCCATGTCGCGAGCATGGAGCAGGTGATCGCTGCGCTCGACGCGGTGACTGGAGATACTTCATGGCGCAGCAAGATGGAGCGGGCAGCTTCGAATGCTGGAGCGCCTCCGGTGAGGCTGGTGAGCTACACGATCTACGGACCTGAGAGTGACACCGAAGCGGTTGTCGACGCAGCGCTGGCGGCGGGAGCAGGAGGCGCGACGCTCTCCCGCGTGCATCGCGAACTACTGCGCGACGAAAGCGACATCCCCTCAGCCTACGAAAGCAGCGAATTGATCATCCCCGAGACGGTGCTGCCAGACGTCCACGAAGCAGTGATCGCGACCGGCCTCATCGGGCGGCGTGGTTTCGTCGAACTGGCGGAAGTCGGGGGGGCAACAGGATATCGCAGTCCGTGACTATCCTGCAGTGGCGCGCTCACAGCGCGGGACAGTTCACAGGAGGAGCGTCGTCACATCGAGCGGAAGATGATGATGCCGTGATACTTCGTGTAGGCTTCGGGACGGGGAGCCTGAAAGTATCACTGACAACGGACAGCAGGAACTGACAACTCAACCAGGAGGCCAGGGATCATGCCCGCACTCTACGGAAAGAGCTACTCGAAGGACGATCTTCGCAAGCGCGTCGGTAGCATGGAGCAGGTAGGCGGTGTCCGGCGCATCGAGTTGGCCGACGGTAACGAGAAGGGCGTCGAGGCATTCGAGTTTCGCACCGGTGGCGGGCTTGACTGCACAGTTCTCGCCGGGCGCGGCATGGACATAGGCCCGGCCACCTACCGCAGCTACCCCCTCGCATGGGTCTCCTCCACCGGAGCGCCCGCGGCGTCATACTTCGAGCCGGAGGGCCTCGGATGGCTGCGCGGATTCCACGGCGGGCTGATCACCACCTGCGGGCTGACCTACGCCGGCGCTCCCGGTCCCGATGGCGACCAGGACCTCGGCCTGCATGGGCGGATCTCCAACATCCCCGCGAAGCACATCTCCTCCGGCGGGAACTGGCACGAGGACGACTACGTGATCTACGTCGAGGGCCAGATGCGCGAGACCAGCGTCTTCGGGCCAAACGTAGTGATGACCCGCCGCATCTCCTCGGTCCTCGGGCACCCGGTGCTGCACGTGCAGGACACCGTCGTCAATGAGGGCTTCGCGCCGCAGGAGCACATGCTGCTCTACCACTGCAACATCGGCTTCCCGCTGCTGTCCGCCAACACCGAGCTCGTGACCTCCTCGGCGGAGGTGGCGGGGCTGCAGGATTTCGCGAAGGAAACCGTCGACAGCCACGCGGCCTTTGCGGAACCGGGGCAGGTGGATGAGCGTGTATACAACCACAGGCTGAACGCGAACGAGGATGGCAGCACCACCGTCGCCGTCATCAACCGCGAGCTTGGGGCCGGGATTGCGCTGGCGCTGACCTTCAACACGAAGCTGCTGCCGAACCTCGCGCAGTGGAAGATGCCCGGCGAGGGGACCTACGTGCTCGGCGTGGAGCCTGCCAACTGTCGCACCGAAGGACGCGCCGCAGAACGCGAGCGCGGCACGCTGCAGGTACTCCAGCCGAATGAGAGCCGCACCTACACGCTGACCTTCAGCATATACGAGGGACCTGAGGCGATCGACCAGCTCGTTGAGAGCATTCAGGCGCTGGGGTAGTCGGATCAAAACCTGCGCAGAGAGCAGCAGCCTGCGGGCGCACTGACGCGGAGGCATTCGCATGAACGGGCCGCGGACCATCAACGTACGCTCACCGCTGCGCGTGGACTTCGTCGGGATGACCGACTACCTCCCCGCGTGCAGGAGCTTCGGCGGGAGCATCATCAACGCCACGATCAACAAGTACATCTACGCGACCGCGCACCCGCGCGCGGACGGCCGCTTCATCTTCAACGCGCCCGATCAGGGTGACCTGCGTGTTGAGGTGGCATGCCGCGATGAGCTTGACCCCGCGGGCGAACTGTCCCTGGCACAGCAGATCGCCCGCGGCTTCGACCTGCCTGGCGGCGTCGAGCTGACGACCTACTCGCAGCTGCCCGGCGGGGCGGGCCTCGGCTCCTCCTCCACCGTTGCCACCTGCATTATCGCCGCCCTCAACGCGCTCACCGGATGGCAGCTTACCGCGCATCAGATGGCACGAAGGGCCATTGAATGCGAGACGGTTGCGCTTCATACCACCTACGGCTGGCAGGACCAGTACTCGCCGGTCACGGGTGGCGGCGTGAAGTACATGCGCCACTGGCCCGATGGTGAGGGCGAGGCGGTCGAAATCAACGAGATCCCGCTGACCGAGGCGCAGATCGCAGCGCTGCAGCGCTCGATGGTCGTGTGCTATTCGGGCATATCGCGACCGGCGGGCAGCATCCTCCACGCGGTGGCGGAGGGTTTTGAGGATGACCGGCCGGAGGTCATCGATGCGCTCAAGGGCATGAGCCACGTCGCCGACGGCATGCGCCTGTGCCTGCTGGAGGGCCGGCTGGACGATGCGGGCGCGATGCTCTCTGACGTCTGGGAGCTGCACAAGCGCCTGCACCCGGACGTGACCAATGAGCGGATCGAGGAGCTTTACGATGTCGCGACACGCCACGGGGCGATCGGCGGGCGCGTCTGCGGCGC
>JAAYJW010000233.1 GCA_012522765.1 candidate division WS1 bacterium
CCATCCTGCAATTGTACCCATCCGACGTAGGAGGAATCCGACTGCTCGGCGCGATCGTGATCGAGCGGCAGCACGATCCCGGTCTGGTTGTCGCGATGCGGGCTGAGCGCGGACTCGATGGTCTCGAGGTAGGCGAAGAGGTTCTTGGCGAACGGCCCGCGGCCCGGCTGATGGCGGTAGAGCACCATGACGTTGCCTGACGCCGTGACGCCCGGCACCGGCCGATGGCAGCCGTTCATGGGCGTATCGAAGGGCCCGTACCAGTCCTCTCCGTCGGTGAATGAGATACACTTGGGGCCGGGGATGCCGGTGCGCGAGTTGTCGCGCATGTAGCAAATGACCTCGCCCGCCGGAAGCTGCACGATGCCGCCCTCGCAGGCCCAGTAGTGGTGCGTGGAGCAGATCGTCACCGGCTCGCTCCACGTCTCGCCACCGTCATCGGAGATATGGACCATCTGCCGAGCGATGCCGTCCACCTCGGGCGCGCGGACGTGGCTGCCGAGCAGCAGACGCCCGGACTGCAGTTCGATGATGCGGTCGGGCACGATCCCTGAGACGGGCGTGGGGACCGGCTCTCCGAAGGTCTCGCCCTCGTCGGTGCTCGTCCACAGGTGGACCTTCGAATCATACTGCGCCCCGCCCTCGCCGGGTGGCTGGTTGTATGCCTCGCAGATGGCGATGACGCGGCCGTCGGATAGATTCACGATGCGCGGGCAGTTCCACTTGTAGAGCACCCCGTCCACTGCCTCAGAGCGCACGAGGTACTGCTTGTCCGACCAGGTGGCGCCGCTGTCATCGCTGCAGCGCCAGACGAGGTGGGAGAACTGCTCGGCGCGATGGCTGTCGCTCTCGCGGTAGATGATGATAAGCCTCCCGCCGGCGGTCAGGCAGACGTCGGGGAAGCCTTCGTGGATGGAGTCATCGCGGCTGATGGTGAACTTCTCGATCATGGCGGACCCGCTCCCGGTGCGGCGCAATGAGATCCAGCGCGAGGAGCGTTCGCCACCGATGGGGGAATGCCTTCTGAGGAAGAGGGGCGACACTTCAGCCGTTCATGTGCCACGGGCGCCCTCGCCCGTGGGTCGTGCGCGAGCCTCCAGACGTCCTGACGACCTCACGGCACAGGTCGGCACGGGGGCCGACCTCTCCAACGGCAACGGCTGACGACAACGGCTACCGGCGACCGCCGCTCAGACTTCGCTCTCCTGCCTGACCGGCTCCGGCTCAAGCGGCGGCCATGCCGGCAGACCGAGGTCCTCGGGCTCCGCGGCCCCCCAGCTTCGCCAGACCCGCCCGGTGAAGGCCAGACAGAAGAGCGTACCGCCAAGCAGGGCAAGTGCCGTGTGGGCGAGAGCGAGTTTCTGCTGCACATGAACGCGGTAGTACTCCGGCCCCTGCGAGGCGTCCATCATGAAGTAGGCGTAGAGGTAGCCGCCGACACAGGCGCCGACGCAGAGGCCGACGAGGTAGGGCGACAGGCAGGTCGCCGCCATGTGAAGCGCTTCGCGCAGTTCGAGGCGACCGAAGCTGCTCGTGATGATCGCGCCAATCAGCGCGCCGAAGAAGATCCCCGCGTGGTGCGTGGGGCTGGTGAGCGCCTCGGTGGCCCACCATCGTGCGTTCTCGGGCATCAGCGCGAAGTGCAGCAGCCCCCCGACCGGGGCGCCGATGATTGCCCCCCATGCGCCGAGGCGGAAGAGGCGGTGCCAGCGCTCGGGCAGACGTTCAGCGCTGGACCACATGTACATACATGCTCCCAGTGCTGCCACCAGTGTCGCCGTCGCCAGCCATTCACAGAACATGATCTTCGCGCTCAGCCGCCTCTGCGAGGGTTAAGCGGGGGACGCGCTGCCTCCGCGCGTCCCCCGTGGGTTCTTGTGCATCTACTTCGGGTTCAGCTTTCGCCGGCCTCAGGGCCTCGCGTCGGCCCAGTGGAGGGGCTATTCTCCGACGGCTCGTGATGCTCCTCCTCAGCGCCTCCGGTTGTGCGGACGATTTCGCCCGCATCCTCGGCCTCCCGCTTCTGATCGGTCATCACTGTGTCAATGACCTTGCGCAGTTGGGGGAACGCGCTGGAGAGAGTCGCCGCGGCGGCCTCGATTGCCCCCTCGGGCATGGTGCTGATGAGCCCATCCGCCCAGGCGCTCACACCGGCCGCCTTCGCGAAGGAGTTCAACGCCGTCCCGAGCATCTGCGGGTCGCCGTAGAGGTTCATGTTGGCCTTGCTCAGCGCGCCACCGACGGACTCGGCGAACGCCACGCCGACGTCCTTGCGAGCGCCGATCTCAGCCAGCACCTTCTCAAGCTCGACCGAGATCTGCTCGTACTCAGCCTTGGCGGCGAGTTCGGAGCGCAGTACCTGGACGCTGGCGGCATCCACGTCATGGACCCGCTGCGAGTCGACCGCCACCTGCTCGCGGTTGACATTGACCGGCACCATCTGCTTCGCCTGTTCGCCCTCGGCGGAGAGCTTCGATGCATCGCGCTCTGCCTCCGCCTTCGTGCGGACGGCCTCGGCAAGCTTCAGCGCTGCATCCCGCTCGCCCTCGGCGATCTTCGCGTTCTTGTAGGCGACGATGTCGGCCTCCATCTGCTCCTTGATCTTCTCCTGCTGCGCGGCCCGCTCGGCGGCAATGACCTGTACCTGCCGCTCGCGATCCGCACCGGCAACCTCGCCGACCGTCAGAACCTCCTGATCGGCCTGCTCGCGCTGGGCCTCAGCGATGAGCTGCTCGGCCTCAGCGGCAGCGCGGCGCTGCTCGGCCTCGGCGATGGCGACCTGCCGCTCGCGCTTGGCGACCTCAACGGCCCGCTCGCGCTCGACATCGGCGGTCTGGATCGCCTGGTTGCGCAGGATGTCGGCGGTCTGCTGCTCCTGCTGCTTGGAGATTAGTTCCTTCTCCGCCTGCACGCGAGCGACATTGACCATCAGGTCGCGCTGGACTCCGGCCTCCTGAACCTGGCGGTCCTTGTCAATGTCGGCGGTCTCGACGATCTGCCGCTGCTGGATCTCATAGGTCTCGGCCTGCTGGCGGCGCTCGGAGCGGATCGTCGCCACCTGTGCTGCCTGCGTGGCCTCGGCTTCGGCCTGCTCCTTCTCAAGCTCCAGCACGAGCTTTCGTGTATCAACGTCCTTCTGTGTGATCTCGCGCTCAGCGTTACGCTCGTACATGTTCCGCTCAACGCGCGCCTGCTGGGTGATCTCCGCGATCTTGCGCAGGCCCTGGGCGTCGAAGACGTTGTGCTCGTTGAGGCGATCGGTGTCGGTCTGGTCGAGACGCGAGATCGTCACCGACTCGAGTGTCAGACCGTTAGACTTGAGGTCCTCGCGCACAAGCTCAGATACCGCTGTGACGAAGTCATCGCGCTCGGCATGAAGTTGTGCGAGGTCGCGCGTGGCGGCCACGGAACGCAGTGCCGACACGAGCTTCTCAAAGACCAGGTCGCGCACCGCCTCGGCGTTGACCGACCTGTCGCCGAGGGAGCGCGAGGCGTTGAGAATGTCATCCTTCACGCCCTGCACCTTGATGTAGAACTCGGCCCTGATGTCGCAGCGGAGGTTGTCGCGCGTGATCAGCGCATCCTCCCCGGCGCGTTCCACCTCCAGCTTCATCGTCTCCAGGACGACCGGCACCGTCTTGTGTACCACCGGCACCACGATAGCGCCGCCGTCGAGGACGACCGCGTGCCCGCCCATGCCCGTGCGCACGAAGGCTTCGTTCGCGCTTGTGCGCTGGTAGAGGCGTGCGATGATAATCAGCACGCCCGACACGATGAGGATCACCGCGCCGATCGTCGTCATGATGATCTGACTCGCCCATGAGAGTGGCCCGAACGCATCCGTCCACGGCCCCACGACGAGGAGCAACCCGAGAAGGACCATCCCAACCGGTAGCAGCATCAAACTCCCCTCCTGCAACTAAGTATTCGCGAGGACAGGTTCACTGCAGGCTCAGTTCGACGCCATCATCGGCGGCGGGTGCACGTTCGCCGTGCCTATCCGCCTCGACATCCGCGGCGGGGGAGGCGGATTTCTCCGACTCCCGCCCTCGCGCCTCAATGGCGATCGCCGATAGCGGCGACGCGGCGACGTCATAGTAGTCACCCTCTCTGTGATAGCGCACGAGGATCACCTCGGCGCCCCTCGGCACAGCCTCCTCCATCGTGCGTCCCATGACCTGATGCACCGTTCCCCCCGTATCCTTCACGTTCACGGGCCCGCGTCGGCCCTCCAATATCCCGTATACCGCCACGCCGACCTGCCCCACCAGTTCCTCCTCAGTGACCGCGTAGGTCTCTCGCGTGGGCATTACACGATTCAGCCCCCGTGCCACCGTCCCCGTCAGTGCCAGCGATACCAGCGTCGCAATCGCCAGCGAGGGCCAGACGTAGATCGCCGGTGCCCAACTCCACGGCAGCGCGTGCTCGAAGATTCCATTGGCCATCAGGCCCGTCGCGCCGAAGATCACCAGCAGGCAGGTCATCAGGATAGACAGCGGCACCTTGCCAAAGCCCAGCACCGACAGCGCACGCAACAGCAGCGAAGTGTCCTTTGCGCTCATCAGCGCATCGTGCGCCTCGTGCTCGGCGCCGGCGTGACCGGTGGCCTCCGCCTGCCCGTGAAGATCATGCTCGACCGCCACATCATGGCCCACGTCAACATCATGGTCGAGATCCACATCATGATCCATGTCAAGGTCGTGGTCGAAATCAATGTCATGATCGACCGCCACGTCAACATCATGGTCGAAGTCAACGTCGTGATCGAAGTCGACGTCGGCATCAACGTCGGTCTCCACTTGCGCCTCTCCGGTAAGGCCGGTTGCGCTGAGTATCAGGTAGATCCCGGCCAGACCAACCGGCGCTACGAAGATCAGATTGTACCACTCCAGCAACGCCATTGGCCCAACCTCCTTGTCGCGTCAGCCAGCCGATCGCCCCTCGGCTTATGTCGCTATCGTTCGCTCTGTTCATCCAGCGGGGGCTGTGCGAGAAGCCTCCGCGCCCGCTCCGCCAGGTCGGGGCTGCTGCCCTGCGGCGCCGGGGCCTCCGGCGCTTTCCCCGCGTCGAGGCTCTCCAGCAGATCGAGCCGGAACGCCTCCGCCCGTGCCTCATCCTCCATTCGGGCGAGTTCATCGGCAGCGCCCGTTCTGCTCATCCTGTTCACCGTCGCCCGCAAGTCATCGCGCCGGCGATTGATCTCCTCTGCGGTGCGCAGGTCGCCGAGGCGCGCGAGACGCTCCGTCTCCTCACGCTCCCTCCTATGAGTTCGCTCAACAAGCTCCTGCGCCCTCTCTCGCTCGGCTTCCAGCTTCGGCACAAGCTCCGCCAGGCGTGCGCGGCCGGGGCCCTCGGAGGCCGCCATCACATCGCGCAACTCAAGCTCAGTGCGGCGTGCCTGCGCCACTGCGAGCACCGCCACAGCGCGCAGTTGCTCAAGCTCCCGTCGCGCCTGCCGCGCCTGCTCATCGCACTCGCCATCCCCGGCACAAAAAAAGTCAGCTACGACGTGCCGCAGCCAACTCATAATTCCCATATTTCGCCATACACCCCTCTATCACGCTCATATAAAGATATACCCCCCGGGCAACCGGCCAAACAAAATCGGTACCGACCGGCGAAGTCGCGGTGGATCATCGCACCGCTCCAAGCTCATCGAGGCGCTCGCCGATGCGGCGAATGCGGTCAACGGAGGCGTCCGGCGGCACCGTGTCGGCGATCGAGTAGATCATGCCGCGGAAGTCACCGGCGGCGCTGATCACCTCGTCAATGTGCGCCTCGAATTCATCCTCGCTGAAGCTGCCGGGCAGGACGCTCGTGGAGCAGATGCCGCCCCAGATCGCGGGGCGCCTGCCGAATGCCCCCCGATACTCCGACAGCGGCAGTTCCGTCATCGGCGCGGGGCAGACTGAGTCTGCAAGATCAACGCCACTCAGTACGTACATTGGCAGCAATCCGCGGTTCTCCCCATCGGTATGTGTGGCAACAAGCTTTCCCG
>JAAYJW010000234.1 GCA_012522765.1 candidate division WS1 bacterium
GACTCGCCCGCGTAGAAGTAGGTGTGCGTGATGAACTGGCAGAAGCGGGTGCCGTCGGCGCCTGTGTACCAGCCCTCGCGGCGCACGGCGACCTCCATCGGCCCCGAGCGCTCGATGCTCACCTGCAGGCCATCCGCGGCGCCACCGGCGGGGTACCGGTTACCCGCGGCGTCAATCACCACCGGCATCTCCGAGGCGGCGGCATCGGGCGTCAGTATCGTCTGCCCGTTCAGCGCCACCTCATCAAAGAGCGTGCCGCGCACTTTGCTGATCGTCGCCTGCATCGGTCCGGTGTTGATGACAATCGCCTCGTCAGTCTCGGCCACCGTGACGCCCTCAGTCGCGGCGCGCGCCACATCGCTGCCGAACTCAACGCTGTAGTCGGCCCCACGGCGGAGGTTGCTGCTGATGAGCGCCCAGCGCACCGCTCCATCCGGGCCGTCCCACGTGGCGGTGGTCTCCACCTGGCATGGCACGACTTCACCGTTGGCTGTGAGCAGGCGGATGTTCTCCGCCGAAGCAACGGCCTCTCGCGGGAAGGGCACGCCGAAGGTGACGGGGCCCGCATCAAGCTGATTATCCGCCCAGTCAACACGCAGCGGTGTGGTCTCACGGACGGCAGGTGAGGTCGGGCGGAGGAACTGCGGTGCCCAGCCGGGGGTTGGGCGCATCTCCTCCACGCGCGGTGGGTACTTGGCGCGCAGAGACTCCGGCGTCGGCTCGACCGGCGCTTGTTGAGCCTGTGCGTCTTCGCCCCCCGCTTCCTGCGCCGGTGCGGGTGGGGATGCGATAGCGACGAGGGCTGCGGCGAGAAGGACGGCGACGAAGCTGCCGGGGCTCATCATCAGTGACACTCTCCCTGTACTTCCGTTCGCTGAGCAAATACCGCGCGCGCCGCAACCTGGAATGCGGCGCGCGCGTGCGTCATGAGAAAACCTGCGGCCGCGCTACTCGCCGGCAATCTGCAAAGGATCCGGCTGCGACCAGTCCACGCTCCAGAGCTTCTTGCGCCGGAAAGGCGTCTTGAACTTGTTGCCGATCTTACCCTGCGACTCAAGGTGGATCATGCAGGCGCGGATGCAGCCCTTGCCGCCGCAGATTGCCTCGCCATGCTCGTAGACCTTGTTCGGCCTGCGGTAGAAGGGCGTGATGGGACTGGGCTTGATGCCCTCCTGCCCCACGTGGCTCATGTATTCGCCCTTCTCGCCCTCTTCGGCATACTCGCCACCGCGGAAGGCGTCCCGGCATCGGTCGCAGTCGAGATCGTTCCACTCGAGGTCGTAGCCACCGATGGTAGCCTTCACGGAGCGCTCGGCGCTGATGGCGCCGGGGCACTCACTGGCGCAGAGCATGCAGCGATCGCACAGATGGGGCTCGAAGATCGGATCGGGCTCAAGCTCCGCCTCGGTCAGCATGACGCCAATGCGCTGGCGCGGGCCGAACTCCGGGGTGAGAAAGACCTTGCTCCAGCCGATCTCGCCCATGCCGCAGAGGAAGCCAGCGATGCGCAGATGCACCATCACATCCGGCGCGGGCTTGCCCGGCTCAACGGGCCGCGAGCCGCCCTTGAGGTTGCCTACGTTGTCAATAGCGCGCCACGGCGAGAGGTGCCCCAGCGGGATCGCCTCGTAGCCGTAGTCCTCGATGTACTTCGCCATGTTGATCATCGTGTGCGGAATGTAGAGCCAGTTCAGACCACCGTAGCCCATCGAGGAGTAGTTGCTGAAGAACGTGCCCTCCTCGATACCGCGGAGGCTGCCGCGCATAATCCGGAAGCCGAACGCGATCACGGACTTTGCCTCGGGCATGATGAAGCGCGGGTCCATCTGAGCCGGCGCGCCCTCCCAGCGGTCGGGTGTGCCGATGCTGCACAGATCCGCCCCCATGGCCTTCGCGGCCTGCTTTACCTTCTCGGCGGTGAGCATCAAATCTTCCTCCTGGTGATGAGGGGCGGTATGCGCCCCTCTCTGAATCGGATATCCGATGCGCCACGATTCACGACGCAGGTTGATGATGCGATGTTCACCACTAAGGTAGTGAATACCTGTGTCAACGTGACCACGCGGAGCTACACCCGCGCCAGGTCTTCCCGCTCGTTGGCCGCTATCACGCGCAGAATGTTTCCGCCGATGATCTTGCGGATGTCATCGTCGCTGTAGCCTCGGCTGACGAGGCCGACCGTGTAGAGCGGCCAGTTCGTCCACGACAGGCTGCCGCCCTGGTGCTCGTCCGACGGGGCCGACTTGTACTCAGGCTTCCATGCCCCCCACCACTGCGAAGACCAGCGGGCGCCGGGGTAGCCCTTGAGGCCCTCCGGCCAGCCCGGGACATAACACACATCGGTGCCGATGGCGACATGGTCGGGCCCCACAAGCTGCACCGCGTGGTCAATGTGATCGAGCAGAGCGTTGAGGTCGGTGCTGCGGCCGAGAAAGCCTGGGATCACGCACATGCCGATCAGACCGCCGGTGTCAGCGATGGCGCGGATCGCCTCGTCGGTCTTCATACGCGGGTGATCGCTCAACGCCCGGCAGCCGCTGTGACTGGCCACCATCGGCTTCTGCGACAGGTGCGCGGCGTCGAGCGTCGTCTGCGGGCCGCTGTGTGCGGTGTCCACGACTATGCCGATCCGGTTGAGTTCGGCGATGAGCTCGCGCCCGAAGACGCTGATGCCGCCGTCGCGGTCCTCCATGCAGCCATCGCCGACCACGTTGCGACGATTGTACGTCATGTGCATCAGGCGCACGCCGAGGTGGTGCCATGTCTGCAACCAGCCAAGCTCCTCGTCGGCATCGTGCATCGCGCCGGGGCAGGGCGGGCCGTTGACGCTGAGGTATACGCAGGTGCGGCCCTCCGCTTTCGCCTTCTGCGCATGATCGGCCCATGCGCCCATGAACATCTCACCGTCGAAGGTCTGGCAGACGCCGTGGAAGACCGCCATGCGCTTGATGTCAAGCTCGCGCGTCTTCCCCTCGGCCGCGGTCTGCACGATCGCGGTGATGCCGGCGGCCTTCACCGCCGTGAGATACTCACGCGCGGCTGCCTCGTTGTGCAGCGGGGCCTCGGAGCGCAGGTTGATGTTGCGGTAATGCGCCTCCTTTGCGCCGACGTGACGGTCGTGCAGTTCGGCCATCTGCTCGACCAGCTCATCGGTCCAGACGTTCGGCAGAAAGCCGAATGAGTCGCAGACGACCGCGTCGGCATGGAGCTCGAGGCCGTGCTGCAGGTCGGCCTCAGAGGGCTGCAGCACCTTCAGCGCCCGCTGCCGGGCGCCCTGTATCGTCTCGTTCTGAGCAATTGCGCTTTCCCAATCGAAGTTGCCAGTCATTGCTGGTCCTCCCGCGTCAGGGTTGCCACCGGCCGAGAGCCGGCGTGCCTCAAAGAGTGTGCGGCTCGCGTCGCTGAGGTCTATTGCGGCATGAAGAGCTTGTCCTCGCTTGCGGCGAAGTAGACAGGCTGGCCGTTGCCGGGCGCGGCCTCAATTCCATTGAGTTGCACCTGGCCGTAGCCGTTCACGCGGAACGACCAGCCTGAAGTGTCTGCGTCGCCCACGCCGACCTGCTGCGCGCGATCGCTGAGGTCGTTCGAGCCGATCCAGACATCGGAGGAGACGCGGTCGCCGGATGGGTCGTAGAAGTCAAACTGCAGCGGCCAGGAGCGCCCGCGATAGCCGGCGCTGAACTGCTGCGTTCCCTCGGGCAGGTTGAACCAGTAGCGGAAGCCCTCGCCGACCCAGGTGCCGGCCGGCACGATCGGATATACCTCGCGCAGACTGTCATTGCCGGCGCTCATCGGCACCATCACGCGGAAGTTCTGCGCGCAGGTGACCAGCAGTTCATACTCGCTCTGCCCATCCGCGGGCACCGAGAGCGCGATCTCGGTGGAGGTCTCCGCATGCCCCGGCTTCGCCGAGCCCTCGACGCTCGCCGCTCCGCCCACCGGTGTCAGCGTCGCCTGATACTCCGCGTCGGCGTAGCCGCGTACACCGATGCGCAGGTCGAACGGCGCATCGTTCTCCTGCCGCAGGCGCGCGCGGAAGACGTAAAGCTGCGCGCCATCGATCTCCTCGCGCAACTGGGTCCGGATCTGCGCCTGAGTCGGCTCGATCGGCTCCACCTCGCGCCCCAACGCCGCCATGGCGGTCATGTAGTAGGGCACTTCCTGCATGAAGTAGGACTGGTCGAGGTTCGTGTGATGGTTGATGAACTGCCCCCGGTAGCGCGGGTCCTCCCCGCGGTAGACGTAGTCCGCGAAGGTGTCCACGTGGTAGGTGGCGGCGCGCAGGTGCGTTTCATCGCCGCCGTAGAGGTAGGCGTGCGCCATGATGTTGATCTTCGAGTGATAGCCGGTCACCGGTTCGGGCTGCGCGGCCACATAATCCGCCCAGTCCACCATCGCCTGCTTCGCCCGGCGGCTTCCGGTGAGGGCAACGTAGCGCTGGAGGAAGGGCGCGAAGTTCTCCCACTGCGGGAAGCTGCCATCCTCGCGCTGGGTGCTCAGCAGGCGGTCCACCGTGCGCTCGAAGAACTCCAGGTAGTCATTGTCCCAGGTGAGGAAGTAGAGCGCCACGGCGCTGGTGGTGCGCCCGGAGCCCTCGCGGTGCGGCTGCGGCTTGCCATCGGCGATCAGTGCCGCGCCATGCTCAAGCGCCGTGGTGAGGCTGCGCTGGTTGCCGGTGAGGTAGTAATGCCACAGCATCGCATCGGCGGCCGAGTTGTAGGCCAGCCGCCCGCCGGAGGCCCAATGCACGAAGCCCTTGTAATCGCAGATGCCGCCCACCAGTTTCTGATCGGGGTAGGTCAGCTTCTCCAGTTCCGGCGTAGTGTGATGGCAGTGGTCCACGTCGGCGATATGTCGCGCGTTGGCGTCGGCCCAGTCGAGCAGGCGCCTGTCGCCGCTACGGGCGTACATCATCCACGGCCAGCGGGTCCAGCCGTGGTGGGTGTTGCGCCAGATGCGATGGAGGTTCCAGCGGCGGCCCGCCCAGTCCCAGTTGTGATGCGCGTCGCCGTAGTTGAACATACCGTAGTCCCGGTCCATCTCGTGGAGCCGGAAGATGTTGTCAATCGTGTCATCGAGCGCCCGCTCAATCTCCGGGAAGCCCTCCGGGTCGCGCGGGTGCATCGGGCCGAAGACGCCGCTGTCGCAGATCCACTCCGGCGCCACTACTGCCGCCGGCGCCGACTGGAAGACCTCGTTGGTGTCCCGCGACCGCGCGCTCTCCCAGTCGCCGGGGTGGAAGTAAAGCAGCATCTCGTGCGTCTTCGCGAGCCCCATCGCGTTTGCGACCTTCGCGTTCGGGTAGTTGTACTGCTCGCTGTCCTGCTTCACATACTCCAGCACTTCTTCCGGCACGGTGAAGTCCAGGACGTCGCCCTCATGCGCGAACCAACTGTGATAGACGTTGCGTATGCTCAGGCCCTCGCCGGTGCGGATCGGCTCCTCGCCATGCGCCGGCCACAAATGCACGTTCAGCGCGCCGGGGGTGACCTCAAGCTCCTTGGGGAATTGCTGCCAGAGGTCCTTGACCGCGAGCGTCATGCGCCTGCCGGGCGCGCCGACGGTCATCCAGCCCTCGGCCCTCTCCCCCTCCTCTTTGAACTGCCCCTGATCGTAGACGCGGAAGCAAAGATCATCGCGCTGCAGGAGATACGCGCCATCGCCCTGGACGCGCCCGGCGCTCACGTTCGGCGTCCCCAGCGCGTATTCATAGCCGCTGAAGGGCAGCGACCAGCCGATGTCGCTGTAGCGCGCATCGCTCGAGTTCTCCGTAATGATGAAAGTATGCTGCGCGCGCAGCCACGGCAGCCCTCGGTAGGCCTCAAGCCGCAGTATCCAGCGCCCCAGCCTCTCCCCCGTCTCGGCTACATGCCATCCCGACGCCCTCACAACCGCTCGCAGCGGCCCCGCCTCCTCCAGCACAACCTCCGCCTCGGGGTCGCGCGAGCCGTTGTAACGCACGCCCGCATCGTCAATCATGAACGGGCCGAAGCTCGCGTCGGCGCTCATAACGCGCTCGCGGTCACCGAACTGCCCGTCGCCATCGCCATCCAGCCACACGCCGCCTATGCCGGGCGTCTGCCCCTTCGGCACTACCAGTCGCAGAACCCCGGTGCTGACGCTGACCTCAGCATCGGTCTCCTCGACTACCAGCGGGTCGGCCACCGCAGCCCGCGTCACCTCCGGGCCGAACTCCAGCGCGTACGCGCGCGGCTGCGTCCCCACCGGCGGCAGGAAGCTCATCTGCAGCCAGCGCACGCTGCCCTGCTTCGACCAGCGGCCGCTGGTGGCCACCTGCACGGGCACTTCGCGCCCGGCGTCGTCGAGCAGCCGCACATTCTCATCGGAAGCCAGGGCCCCGAGCGGGAAAGGCACGCCGACTGTGATCGGCCATGCCGCCATCTCCGCCGGGGCAGGCGTGACAGTGATCGGGATGCGCCCCGAGGTGGTCGCCCGCGAGCGCTCGATCACGAACTCCTCGCTGACGGTGGCGAAGACGCCACCATCGTCGCGCAGCCGCGCCTCGACGGCGTACGTCCCCGGCTCCAGCGATGCCAGGCGCCAGTCGAAGTCAAGCGCGGGCGCCTCAATCGGCGTCACGGTCCGCACCTCAAGCTCGGTGCCGTCGCGCATCAGCGCGAGGTCAATCGCCGGCGCGCCCTGCAGCGCCTCACCCGCGGGGCTGCTGATAATGCGCAGGCGGCCGGTGGCGAGCGGTTGCAGCGAGGGGTAGACATCGCGGTCGAGGTAGAGCGCCGGCGTCACCTCGCGCGTCAGTGTCAGACCGCTTGCGCGCGCCGCGTGTTCCGCAGGTGTGCCCAGCACGAGTTCGGCGCCCTTCTCCACGTCGCCGTAAGGTTCGCCGAACGCGGTGGGGAGCTCCCGCAGTTCGCGATCATTCCGGCCGATGGCCGTGAGAAGCGAGATCCCCGGTCGCGGCTCTGTGATGCCGAGATCGGCCAGCGGGATCGCCATCTCCAGCCAGTAGCCGCTGTCGCCCACCGTCGCCGCGCACTGCCATGCAGGGTTCCAGTCCCAGTCGGCGTTGCGGGCCTCGGAGATCGCGCCGTTCGCGTTGGCAAGAAGCTGCATCGAGGTGACGCCGCCGTCTGGGGAGAACTTCATGTCAATGCAGTCATCGCCCCAGACGTTGCCATCGCGGACATCGGCGGGCACGCCGCGCACCAGCGCGTTGATGTCCTGCACTCCAAAGAACGTGCCGAGGTAGAGGTTCTGTGCGTCGAAGGCCGCGCGCAGTGACGCTTTGTTGCTCGCCGCTCCGCCACCGGCGATGAACTGCTCGGCCACCATCGCCTCCTGCCACCACGGCTCGTCGAGGACGCCATCCACCGTCGGCGGGGCATCAACGCGCAGCGCGTAGACTACCGGCCGCTCCACCGCCCGCTCGACGCGGAATTGCACGCCCTCGAACAACTCCGCGCCGAGGCAGCCGGCCGCGGTGATGACGATCGTAAGCGCGCTCAGAAACACGCACAGGTTCCTCGTGGCACGATGTTGCATGGTGTTCTCTCCCCTGAAGCACTGATTATCTGCCGATCAACCGGTCAGGCCCATCGCCGCGGAGCGGAAGATGCGCGTGTCCATGTCCCGCAGGTGCTCTGAAACGCGCGGTTTGAAGTCCATCTGCGCCAGGACCTCATTCTCAAGGTCCACGCCCGGCGCGATCTCCGTCAGCGTCAGGCCGCCGTCGGCAAGCTCGAAGACCGCGCGCTCAGTCACGTAGAGCACGCGCTGGCCCTTCTCCGCCGCGTACTCCCCGGAGAAGGTGCGGTGCTCGACCTCCTCGATGAACTTGCGATGCTTGCCCTCCTGCACGATCTTCACCGCGCCGTCCTCGATGGCGACCTCCAGCCCTCCCGCGGTGAAGGTGCCACAGAAGACGACCGTGTCCGCGGTCTGCGTGATGTTGATGAAGCCGCCACAGCCCGCCACGCGCGGGCCGAACTTGCTCACGTTCACGTTCCCCCCCGCATCCGCCTGCGCCATGCCGAGGAACGCGAGGTCGAGTCCGCCGCCGTCGTAGAAGTCGAACTGCGCGGGCTGATCTATCACCGCTTCGGGGTTCGCGGAGGCGCCGAAGCTAAGGCCCCCCGCCGGCACGCCGCCGATCGGCCCCGCCTCCACCGTCTGGTTGAGCGCAGAGGCGATGCCCTCCTCATTCGCGACCGCCGCGATGCCCTCGGGCATACCGATGCCGAGGTTGATGATCGCCCCGCGACTTAGCTCAAGTGCCGCCCGGCGCGCGATGATCTTGCGCTCGTCCATCGGCAGCGGCGGAATGCCCTCGAATGGCACTCGCACGTCGCCTGAGTAGGCCGGGTTGTAATCCTCGGAGAAGGTCTGCTGGTGATGCTCGGGATCGGCGACCACCACCGCGTCCACCAGGATGCCGGGGATGCGTACATGCTGGGGATTGAGCGTGCCCTCGCAGGCTATGCGCTCCACCTGCGCGATGACCATGCCGCCGGAGTTGCGCGCCGCCTGCGCGATTGCCAGCATCTCCCCGAAGACCGCTTCGTGCTCCATCGTTATGTTGCCGCGCCCGTCGGCGGTGGTTCCGCGGATCAGGCCGACGTGGATCGGGAAGGCGTGGTAGAAGAGCCACTCGCGGCCGCGCAGTTCGATGACCTCCACGAGGTCCTCGGTAGTGCGATCGTTGAGCTTCCCGCCACCGTTGCGCGGGTCCACGAAGGTGCGCAGCCCGATGTGCGTGACGAGGCCCGGCCTGCCGCCCGCGATCTCCCGGAAGAGGTGTGAGATGACGCCCTGCGGCCAGTTGTATGCCTCAACGGAGCCCTCCACGGCGAGCTTCCCCAGCGCCGGACAGAGCCCCCAGTGGCCGCCGATGATGCGCTTCGTCAGACCCTCGTGGGCGAGGTGGTTGATGCCACGCGACTTCCCGTCACCCTGGCCGGCGGCGTAGACGATGGTGAGATCGCGCGGGCGCGCCTCGGCGAGGAAGCGCTGCTCGAGGGCCGCTGTCAGCGCCTCCGGATGCCCGGCGCCGACGAAGCCGCCGCACGCGACGGTCGCTCCGTTGGGGATGCGTCCTACCGCCTCTTCGACGGACATGAGCCTTGACATTGAGCGCGCCTCCAGCAATCAGGTAGGACGGGATTTCCAGTCGGTCGGTCGTTCGTAACAGCGACCGGTCAGCAGCGCGCTAACACATGCCCCCGTTCACCGACAGCACATGCCCGGTGATGTAACGCGCCTCATCGGAGGCGAGGAAGGCGACCGCGTTGGCAACGTCAATCGCCTCACCCATCGCGCCGATTGGGATCGTCGCGACGATCTGCTCGACGACCTCCGGTGGGATCGCGGCGGTCATCTCCGTGCGGATGAAGCCGGGCGCGACCGCGTTCACAGTCACGCCCTTGCGCGCGACCTCCCGCGCGAGGGACCGCGTCAGCCCGATCAGCCCCGCCTTCGAGGCCGCGTAGTTCGTCTGCCCGAAGTTGCCCAGCAGCGCCACCACGGATGATACGCTAACGATCCGCCCCCAGCCGCGATCGGTCATGCCCTCCACCACCGCGCGGCAGCAGTTGAAGGCTCCCGTCAGGTTCACCGCCAGCACGCTGTCCCAGTCCTCCGGCGCGAGCTTGCGCAGTGTGCGGTCGCGGGTGATGCCGGCGTTATTCACCAGCACGTCCACCGGCCCCAGCCGCTCCCCCACCTCGGCGACCATCGCCTCCACCGCCGCCCGATCGGTCACGTCGGCCTCCACGCACAGCGCCTCTACGTCGAGCTTCCGCGCCTGTTCGGCGACTGCCTCGGCCTCCGCGGCATTGTCACGCGCATCATCCGCCACGAAGTTGAGCGCGACATCGCAACCGTCGCGGGCGAGACGAAGTGCTATTGCCGCACCGAGGCCGCGCGAGGCGCCGGTGATGAGGGCAACGCGCCGCTCGCTGTCCACAGTCGATCACTCCTCAGTATCTGTAGAAGCCTTCGCCGGACTTGCGCCCGAGTTTGCCGCTCTCCACCATCTCGCGGAACTCGGGCGCCACCTCAAAGCGCGCATGGCCCGTCTGGCCGTAGAGCGAGTCGAGCAGCGCGAGGCAGACGTCCAGCCCGATGAGATCCGCTGTCGCCAGCGGCCCCATCCTGTGCCCGAGGCCCATCTCCATCGCCGCGTCTATCGCCGCAGGCTCCGCCCCCTGCAGCCAGATGTCAATTGCCGCCGAAAGCAGCGCGCCGAAGCCGCGGTTGACGAAGAAGCCCGGAATATCCGGCGCCACCAGCGGCTCCTTGCCCATCCGCTTGCATAGCTCCACCGCGGCCTCGGTGGTCTCGTCCGACGTGCGGACGCAGGGCACCACCTCGACCAGCTTCATCGCCGGCGGCGGGTTGAAGAAGTGCATGCCGATGAAGCGGTCACTGCAGCCGGTCGCATCCGAAAGCCCGCAGATGCGCAGCGTGGAGGTGTTCGATGCAATCCGCGCGTGATCGGGCACGAGTTCCCCCACGCGCTTGAGGACGTTGCGCTTCACGGTCATGTCCTCGAAGACCGCCTCGATGACCCAGTCCGCCTCCGCCACGGCACCCCACTCATTCGACCACGCAATCAGTTCGCGCACCTGTGCGGCCTGCTCGGGTGTGAGCTTCTCACGCTCGACACTACCCTCCAACGACCGCTGGAGGGACCTGCGGCTCTGATCAATCGCCGCAGGCGCTGTGTCAATGACCGTCACCTCAAGGCTCGCCTGCGCCGCCACCTGCGCAATCCCCGTGCCCATCGTACCCGCACCGATGATGACCATCCGCTCGACGTTCATCCCTTACCCACTCCTCTCGATCGCCATCGCCATGCCCATCCCGCCGCCGACGCACAGCGTGGCGAGGCCAAGCCGCACGTCCCGGCGCTCCATCTCATGCAGCAACGTCACGACTATCCGCGCTCCCGTCGCACCGATCGGGTGCCCGAGGGCGATGCCCGATCCGTTGACATTGACGCGCTCCTCGTCCATCCCAAGCTCGCGCATGACCGCAAGCGCCTGCACCGCGAACGCCTCGTTCAGTTCAATCAGGTCGAAGTCATCGAGCCCGATGCCGGTGCGCTCGCATAGCTTCCGCACCGCCGGAACCGGGCCGATCCCCATCATCTCCGGCGCGACACCCCCCCATGCCGAGCCGATGATCCGCGCCCGCGGCGTCCAGCCCTGCCCCTCCGCCCGCTCGGGCGAGCACAGCAGCAGTGCGGCGGCGCCATCGTTGATCCCCGACGCATTGCCTGCGGTGACGCAGCCGTCTTGCCTGAACGCCGGTCGCAGCCCCGCCAGCGCCTCAAGCGACGTGTCCCGCGGGTGTTCATCCTGAGATAGAGGGGCTTCTTTCTTCCGCGGAACCGGCACTATCTCTCGCTCGAAGCGCCCCTCGTCTATCGCGGCCCGCGCCCGTTCCTGACTCCGCAGCGCCCACGCATCCTGCTCCTCGCGGCCGATGGCCGTCTTCTCCGCGATGGCCTCGGCAGTAAGCCCCATGCCCATCCCCGTGATCGGGCAGGTGAGACCTTCGTCCATCACCGCATCAACCATCTGCACCGAGCCGAGTTTGTTGCCCCAGCGCATCTCCCGGACGTAGAACGGCGCGTTGCTCATGCTCTCCGTGCCGCCGGCGATGAAGAGATCGCCCCCCCCGAGGTGGAGCGCCGCCCGCGCCATCTCCACCGCGCGCATCCCGGAGGCGCACATCATGTTGATCGTGGAGCCGCAGACCGTCTCGGGCAGACCGGCGCGAATCGCTGCCGTCCGGGCCACGTTGAGGTTCGCTCCGCCCTGGATGACGTGGCCGAAGAGAACCTCCGCGACCTCCGACGGCGGCACCTCGTTGCGATCCACCAGCGCCTTCGTGACCAGCGTGGCAAGGTCCGCGGCTGAGTGCTCCAGCAGACCACCACCGAAGCGGCCGATGGGGGTGCGAATTGCGTCAACGATGATAGCCTCGGACATGGTGTTTGCCTCCGGATCAGCCGTCTGGGCGTGGCAGAAACCAGCAACTGCATCTTCGCAGGCGGGCATTTCGCCGCTGCAGTTGTATATCCTGTCTACCGCCGCAGGTAATTGCCCAGCAAGCACGGCGCGTGACACCAGGCTCGTCCGCACCTGAGAGGTGGAGGAGGCGACGGCTTCTGCGGCGAAGCTCATTCTCCATCAGTCCCGCATCGGCGCTGGCGGGGCGAGACGCTGCGCCTGTGCCCCCGAAATCATCGAGGGGAGCGATAGTTCATGAGACAGATCGCGATCGCGTACCTCATCGTGCTGACCGCGAGCATGATCGCAGCGCAGGAGCCTGTCTGGCGGGCGGACTTTGCCGCTCCTGACGCCGGCTTCGGAACTTACCGCGAGGACTCCCCGGTCATCGTCAGCGAGGCTGCCGACGCCGATGCGAAGATAGTTCGCGCGGAAGCGCCTGGACGGCAGCACCTCGAGGGTCTGCGCACCGTCACCGCGCCGGTGCTCACCGGCGGGACGCGCTGCACGATCCGTGCGGAAGTGCGCGGCACCGGCGACGTCTGGCTCATCGCCCACTCGCGCAACGGCTGGCTCTACAGCCGCCAGACCGCGACGCTGACACCTCAGTGGCAGACGCTTGAGCTGA
>JAAYJW010000235.1 GCA_012522765.1 candidate division WS1 bacterium
ACGAGTTCGGCCTCGGCCTCGCCGAGAAGGGCTATGTGGTGGTCGCTCTCGATCCACTCGGCCAGGGCGAGCGGACCTACTGGAACGAGCCGCCGGAGGAGCTTGGCGCGAAAGGCGGGCCGGTGGGCCAGCATCATTATGAGCTTCGGCGCGGCTTCCTCGTCGGACGCAGCCTCAGCGGCCTGCGCACGCGTGACGGTGTGCGGGCGGTTGACTACATGCTCACGCGCGATGACATCATCGACCCGGAGCGGATCGGCGTCGCAGGAAACTCCGGTGGCGGCCAGATGGCGATGCTTATCGCCGCCTGCCATGAGGCGGTGAAGGTCTGCTGCGCGGCACATCCCGGAGGCTCCTGTGAGAACATGTATTTCCGCGGCGGCCGGGAGTGGGATCGTATGGTGATGAGCCTGATCCCGCCGCGCCCGCTGATCTGGATTGTCGGCGATCAATCGGGCGAGTCGCACCATCAGGGCCGCTTCACGTGGCTGCAGCCGCTCTACGAGGTCTTCGGCGCCACCGATGCGCACAAGCACGAGTGGGTGGAGGGCGTTCACAACATGGAGCGCCCCAAGCGTGAGGCCGCCTACGAGTGGCTCAATCGCTGGTTCGGTATTAATGCCGGGCGAGAGGAGGGGGAGATCGTAGCTCTCGAGGAGCAGGAACTGTGGTGCACCGACACCGGGCTCGCTGAGACCTCCATCGGCGGCATCATGCCCTGGGACCTCGACGCGCGCCTGATGCGGGAGATGACGCCTGAAAGACCGGCCCCGCCGGCCGATGGCGCGCAGGCGCAGCAGTTCCTCGCCGAGCGGCGCCAGAGTGTGCTCGCGAAGCTGGGGATTGATGCCGACGCCGAGCGACTCGTCCCACCGGCGCGCGAGGTGGGTGCATGGGAAGGCGAAGGGCTGCGCGCACGCAAGCTGGTGGTGGAGGCAGAGCGTGGCATCACCATCGCGGCGCTGGTGATCGAGCCTGTCGGACGTGCGAGCGGCGATACTATCATCCATGTCGCAGCGAGCGGCAAGCCGCAGCAGTACGATCCCGAGTTGCTGCCGTTCCGGCTGGCTCAGGCGGGACGGCGCGTAGTCTCTGTGGATGTGCGCGGCAGAGGTGAGTATGACGCTGAGGGCGGAGCCGTCGGCAGGGTGGTTGAGTATGACCGAACGCAGTGGGCGCGGAGGGATACTGTGGCCATCTCCTGCGCCGATGCCGGCCGGCCGATCATGGGCGCGCGCGCCATGGACCTTGTGACGCTGATGGACTACCTCGACGCCGAGAGCGGCCAGCGCGGCCGCTACGAACTTATCGGCGAGGAGCTTGGCGGTGCGTGGGTGCTGATGGCGTCGGTCGCCGATGAGCGAGTGAGCAGCGTCACCACGATCGGCACCCTTAGTTGCTGGGCTCGACTGATCGAGACCAAGTGGAATGCGCTGCGGGACTACTTCTGGGTGCCCAGGGCGCTGGAGACATTCGACCTGAGTGATCTGCCCGCGCTCGCCCATGATGCGCGGGTGAGCATCATCAACCCTGCCGATCCGATGCTGCATCCGCTGGAGGCCTCAGCGGCGGCGGAGGATTTCGACTGGGCGCGGCAATGGTGCGGCGACAGGCTGCGGATCGAGTGCGGCGTGGGGGAGAGCGAGATGCCCGACCTGCTGAAGGAGTAACATGATGCTTCGGAGGTCCTGCCGCGATGGCGGCGAACCCTCCGGCGGAGTCGCGCTACATCACGTGAACTGAGAGGGTAATGAAAGATGATGCTCGGACTGATTCACTATCGCGCCCCCGGCGATACTACCGAGGAGTTTGTGCGCTGGGCCGCCGGTGCCGGCTTCGAGTGCGTGGAGCTGCGCCACACCGATCTCATGCCCGAGGGGCTGCAGGAGGCGGACTACGCCAGCCACTGCAAGGACCTCAAGGCGCTCATGGACGAACTCAATCTCGTCACCTCCGGCGTTTCGCTGGGCAATGACTTCGTCTACCTCGCGGATGACATGATCGCGGAGCAGGTCGAGCGCACCCGGGGCATCGCGGAACTGACGAAGATCATGGACTGCCGGATCTTCCGCACCGAGGGCGGCCAGCCGAAGGACTCGGTCCCCGAGGAGAAGTATGCCGAAGCGATCATCAAGTGCGTCAGGGCCACGCTGCCGGTCTGCGAGGACCTTGATGTGGTGCTTGCGATTGACAATCACGGCGTCGTCAGCAACAACTACGAACTGCAGCTTGAGGTCTTTGAGACTCTCGACAGCGAGTATGTCGGGTCGAACATGGACACGATGAACTACCGCTGGTTCGGCTACGAGGTAGACAAGCTGCCCGAGATCTACGAGGCCATCGCACCGTGGGTGAAGCACACGCACATGAAGGACGGCCGCAATGCGCGGCCCGACTACAAGGGCGCGGCACTGGGCGAGGGCGAGATTCCGCTCGACACCGCGGTCGCGGCACTGAAGAAGGCCGGCTACGACGGTGCCTATTGCGCGGAGTACGAGGGTTCCGAGGATGGGGACACCGGCTACCGCAAGTGCCTTGATTGGTTGAAGGCGAACATATAACGGCAGCAACGAAAGCAACATACACAACGGAAGCGATGACAGCCACCGGCAAGCGGCTTCGGTTGCCATCGTAGCAACCGGGGAGCGTCTATGCGCAACCTGATCGAACTGCTTAACCGGTCCGCGACGGACTTCCGCGACAGGGTCGCCGTGGTGCATCGTGGCGACCCTGTCTCGTACACCGGGCTGCGCGCGAAGGTCGAGCAGTTCTCGCGTGGGCTGCATGCGCTCGGCATTGAGCGCGGCGACCGTGTCGCGCTGATCATGCCCAACTGCCTGCACTCCATCGTCTGCTACCTCGGCGCCATCCGTGCCGGGGCCATCGCGGTGCCTGTCAACATCCGCCTCAAGCCCGAGGAGATGCGCTTTGTCCTCAGCGATGTCGGGGCGCGGCTGGTGGTTGCGCACGAACGCATCTGGCCGGCCGTGAGCGAGGCGCTGAAGGATGTCTCTTCGGTCCAGCGGGTGCTTGGCGTGGAGCTTGAGGCGGAGGGCGTGACGCCGGTTGAGGCGATGATGGATGCCCCGCAGTTCACGCCGCCGGAGCTTGTCCCGGAGGATGTGGCGGCGATCATCTACACCTCCGGCACCACCGGCCAGCCCAAGGGCGCGATGCTCACGCATCGGAACGTGATCTTCAACACGCGGGCGACGATCATGGGCCACCGCTTCGTCGAGCGCGACGTGCATCTGCTGGTCGTCCCGCTCTTCCACGTCACGGGCCTCAACACCATCATGCCGACCGCGCTCTACCTTGGCTCGCGCTTGATCGTCAGCTCCGAGACCAATCCGCGCAAGCTCTTTGAGCTGATCGAGCAGCACCGCTGCACCACGCTCTTCATGGTGCCGACCACGGCGATCATGCTCGCCGGTGAGCCGAGCATCGAGGAGCACGATCTGTCATCCTTGCGCCTGCTGGCCTACTCCGGCGCACCGATGCCCGTGCAGGCGATCCACCGACTGCGTGAACTCTTTCCCGAAGTCAAGTTACACAACTTCTATGGCCTGACCGAGACGACATCCGTCACGACAGTGCTGGCGTCCGAGCATGCGCTCAGCCACGCCGAATCGGTTGGCAAGCCGGTGCCCGATCTCAAGCTGAAGATCGTGGATGAGGCGGGGAGTGAGCTACCGCCGGGCGAGGTGGGGGAGCTGCTGGTGAGCGGCCCCAGCGTCTTCGCGGGCTACTATCAGCGCCCTGAGGCGACCGAGGAGGCCATCGTGGACGGTTGGCTGCATACCGGCGACAAAGCGATGATCGATGAGGAGGGTTTTGTCTACCTGCGCGGGCGGACGAAGGAGATGATTATCGTCGGCGGGGAGAACGTTTACCCCGTCGAGGTGGAGAATGTCCTCACGCGGCACCCGGATGTGCAGGAGGCCGCGGCGGTGGGCGTTGAGCACTCGGTGCTCGGGGAGATCGTGAAGGCAGTCGTGGTGCTCAGGCCCGGTGCGGAGGCCAACGAGAGTAACCTTCGGCGCTGGTGCTCCGAGCACCTGGCGACTTACAAGGTGCCCCAGCAGGTAGAGTTCCGCGATGAACTGCCGCGCAACCCGTCAGGGAAGGTCATGAAGCGGCGGCTGCTGGAGGGCTGAGGTCGCTCCGCTCACGAGCCGTTGCCGTCGCCTTCAGTGTCGTTGCCGTCCCCTTCATGGTAGTTGCCGTTACCTTCAGAGGAGTTGCCGTTACCTGTGCCGTTTCCTGTTTCGGCGCGCAGCGCCGAATCCTGTCCGGCGCGCCAGCGCCGGAATCCTGTTCAAACGGCCGTTGCCGTCATCTTCTGCCGTCGCCCCGCGAGAAGGTCCCCCGCATACCGTCGACGAACACCCGCCTGCAATGAACTACGCTCAGTAGCCCCCCTTCGGGCATAGGAGGATCATGTATGGACAAAATCAGAGTCGCGATCATCGGCTGCGGCGGCATCTCCCGGGCGCACATCAACGGTCACATGGCGGAGCCGCGCTCGGAGATAGTCTATTGCGTTGACATTGACGAGGCGAAGGCGAAGGAGAAGGCAGAAGCGATCGGTTGCGGCTGGCACACGGACATGGCCGCGATCCTCGATGAGGTAGACGCGGTGGACATCTGCACCCCGGTGGCCCTGCACGCCGAGCAGACGATCATGGCCGCTGAGGCGGGCAAGCACGTGCTGTGCGAGAAGATCATGGCGCGCACAATCGATGAGGCGCAGACGATGATAGACGCGACCGAGAAGGCGGGCGTAGTCTTCATGGTCGCGTTCGTGCTGCGCTATCGGCCGGAGTTCCAGAAGCTCAACGAGATGTGCCACTCCGGCGAGCTTGGGCTGATCCATCAGGCGTTCTGCAGCACCACGATGTTCATGGACCCGACGAAGGTCGCGAGCTGGCGCCGGACCGTCGAGGAGTTCCCGATGGGCGCGCTGATGAGCCATGGGTGCCATTACGTGGACCAGCTTCAGTGGGACGTAGGTCCGATCACCGAGACGCTCGCAATCGGCAACCGCTTCACCCTCGGCGACGTGATCCCCGGTGGCGACGATTCCGAGTGCATGGTCAACCGGCACGAGAACGGCGCGGTCAGCGCCTATGTGGAGAGTTGGGCCACGCCGCACCGGATGCAGGGGATCCGGCTGGAGATCTTCGGCAAGGAAGCCTCCGCGCGACTGATCTACAACAACGATGGCAGCCGCCAACTCTGGAAGAGCGACGAGAACGGCATGAACGTGGTCTGGGAGTACGATCCGAACAAGGAAGACCACATGGATGTCTTCGGTGGCGCGAAGGACATGCACGGGCAGATCGAGCACTTCGTGGAGTGCGTGCTCGATGGCAAGACGCCGCTCACACACGGGCGCGAGGGCATCAAGCCGATGCAGGTCATCGCCGCCGCCACCGATGGCGGCGAGCAGGGCGTGCTGATGAACGTGCAGGAGTATCTGGCGAAGCGGAACGGCTGAGGAGTGCGGGGACTCTGGGGTGGTGCAGGAGGGGCCGCCGCGCGCAGCGCGGGCCGGTCCGAATGAGCCCAGCGAAGTAGGACCGGAGGTTCCACCCCGGCCCGCCATCGGGAGTCGCCATACTTCGGCAATAGTGGGCCGGGGTGGAACCTGAGGCACACAGATGCTGTGCATCCGCGTGCCTCACTCCTCGCGCCGCTCCGGCGTCGCGAGGAGCGGCCCCTCCTTTCGCCTCCGCCGTTTGGACCGCGCGCAACAATCTCTGCAGGCATTCATCCCCCGGACGCCGAATCCGGGGGTGAAGCTTTCTTGCAGAGGCTCGCGGAGGAGGACCGCTGCGATGGACGGTCTGATCAACACCCAAACCATGATGCTCGATGGCGCAACCGAAGAGCGCGTCCACAGCGCACTTGCCCGGATGGCCGAGGAGAACTGGGTCGGCCGCATCTGGGAGCCCGATCCGAATCTCTGGCGTCCCGAACCTCACCATCACAAGGAGATCCGCAATCGCCTCGGCTGGCTCCACCTGCCTACCCGAAACATGTCGAAGATCGACATGTTGCGCAGTTTCGCCGACGATATCCGCGGTGACTTCGACCGTGTGGTGCTGCTCGGCATGGGTGGAAGCTCACTGGGAGCCGAGTGTTTCGCGAACATCTTCGGCTCGGCCGAGGGCTACCCGCAGCTTGGCGTCCTCGACAGCACCGTCCCCGCGGAGGTGCTGAGAGCTACCGGTGATACGGACATCAACCGCTGCCTGTTCATTGTCGCCAGCAAGTCGGGAACGACGACAGAGGCGCTCGCGTTTTACCGCTACTTCCTCGGCAAGGTGCAGTCGCTGCTCGGGGCCGCGTCAGGGGAGCACTTCATCGCTATCACCGACCCGGACACGGAGCTTGGGCAGATCGGCCGCGAGGCCGGGTTCCGCGCGATCTTCGAGAACTGGCAGGACATCGGCGGCCGCTATTCGGCGCTGTCATACTTCGGCATGGTTCCCGCGGCGCTGATGGGTCTGCCGCTGCGCCAGATACTCCAGGGAGCCGCCGGGATGGCGGAGGTCTGCTCTCCGGCCGTTCCGGTGGATGACAATCCTGGAGCGGCGCTTGGCGCGCTGCTTGGCGTCTGCCATGAGATGGGGCGCGACAAAGTCACGTTCCTCACCTCGGACCGCCTCGCCACCTTCGGTGACTGGGCGGAGCAACTGCTGGCTGAGAGCACCGGCAAGGAGGGCAAAGGCCTGATCCCGGTCGTCGCTGAGCCGCCGGTGGAGGCATCCGCCTACGGTAGCGACCGCCTCTTCGTGCAGTTGCGGATCAACGGAGATGCTATCCACGACAAAATGGTGGACGAACTCGCGCAGGCGGGCCACCCTGTTGTCCGTATGGTGCTGGATGATGTCAACAGCATCGGCGCGGAGATGTTCCGCTGGGAGTTCGCAACCGCCGTCGCCGGTGCTATGATGCAGATCAACCCCTTCGACCAGCCCGATGTCGGCAGCGCGAAAGCAAAGACTCGCGAGATGCTCGATCACTACGAGCAGGAGGGCGCGCTCCCGGAGTGCGAGGCCGACGTTGTCGAGGGTAGCATCTTCGGGGGCGATGTGCGCGGTGCAGTGAACCGGCTGATTGACGATGCCCATCCGGGCGAGTATCTCGCCATCATGGCCTATCTGCCGCAGAGCGAAGTCGTCGAGGACGCCGTGGCCCGCATGCGCACGGAGGTGGCCGCTCGCGGTGTCGCCACCACATTCGGCTACGGCCCGCGGTTTCTGCACTCGACGGGTCAGCTTCACAAGGGCGGGCCGAAGGCCGGCGTCTTCCTGCAACTGGTGGCGGACGATCCGCGTGACGCCGAGATACCCGGCGAGCCCTACAGCTTCTCCACGCTCAGGCAGGCGCAGGCCGATGGCGACCTGACGGTGCTTAATGAACGGGGCCTGGAGGTCATGCGCGTGGACCTCGGCGATGACATTCCCGGCAATATCGGCCGGTTGACGGAGATGATCATTGAGGCGGTCGCCTACTGAGCACCTGAGGCGACCGCCTCTCGCAGATCAGCCCTGCGGAAGCTTGGGATCCTTCCACATAAGCGACGGACGGCCACTGCGCCGGGCGCGGGGCACTGAGTGGACGGAGCCACGGCTCTCGCGCGTGCCCAGTCGCGGTGGCGTCTTGTTCGCGTGACGCCCCAGCCACTCCTCATTGACGATCTCACCGAGATATTCCCCGTTGAGCTGGTACGCTACATCGCCCTTGAAGTAGCCGATGTGTCGGCCGTTGGCGTCGTACAGATCATCGCCGGTTCGCCATCCGGCGAACTCACCCGAAGTTATCATCCACAGCGGCTTCTGCTCCATTAGCTTCTCCCTCTACGGTCCGGACACGTCATCTGCCCGCACGGTCTCGTCGGATGGTGCGGTCTCGCTTATCATCGTCGGGCTTGAGGATGCTGCGTATGATTCGCACCCGGGGTCTTCTTCTCCTCCCGCACATACAACAACCAGACGGTCAGGGTCAGTAGCAGCGGGTAGTAGGACCAGAGCAGGCCCAGTACAGCGCGTGAGTATGGTAGCGGACTGACTATCGGCGCGGCCAGCGCCAGTACAATCACGGCAATGACCCGAGCATCCAGGCTGCGGATGACTGTGGTCGCGATGACGATCGCGGGGAGTATCAGCAGTATGTAGGAGTAGTCTTTGAAACGGGGCATCAGGAGTGCGTAGATGAAGCAGAAGTGGATCACGTGGCCCAGTCCCGGCGGCTGTCGAAACGAGGCGCGGAGCATGGGCCAGCTTACAGCCAACAGCATGACCGCGTACAGCGCGAAGACTGTCACATGGACTCGCGGATAATTCAGGGCCTGCGGAACGACCTGCAGCGCCGTGATATCCCCGATGAATGTGAGCGGGCTTTGAGCCCACGGTGCCCGGTGATGAAACTCTCGTCCGAAGCCGCTTACGAAGTCGCCGACGAGTTCCGGTCTGACGATGAACGGTCCGGCGACGAGCAGTATGAAAAGCGACAAGCCGAACCCAAATGCCCGCCACTGCCGTCTGGCGGGAGCGATCAGCAATAGCAGAAACGGCAGCAGGGCGAGCTTCGGCACAGCGGCGAGTGCGATCGCGGCCGCCGCCAGGTAGGGCTTCTTCTGCAGGTAGGCCCAGATGCCGGTCCACAGAACGAGCTGCTCGAAGATCGTGATATTGCCCGCCCTGAGATCGGCGTAGATGGCGGCATTGAAGCCGAAGATGCAGACCGCCAGCAGCACCCATGCCGGCAGGCGCGGCGAGAGCATCCGGTACCACAGCGTAACCAGTCCGGCGAGTGCCAGAAGCTTGAGTGTGAGAAAGACAGCTTTGGCCGCTACGAGGTCAAGTGCAGTGAATGGCAGGAACGCGTACACGGTTATCGGCGTGTAGATGAAGCGCCAGGTCGAGGCTCCGTCGGACGCGCGGTCCACCGCCTCAGCGCCGTATGGACTGACCCCCTGGGCCCACGACATCGCGCCGTAGTAGTAGGCCTCAAAATCCCACTGCAATCGCGGATCCGCGTAGATCACGGCGACGACGCCAGCGGCATAGAGGAGCAATATGGCGTAGATGCCGTACCGCTTCGCGAATGCGATCACTCTGCTCACCATGATTTCCCGGCGTCAGGAGGTTTCACAGCGGTGGGAGCCTCCGCGTCAGTGCCTTTCACGGATCAAAGATACTTGTCGAAGAACTCGAATGCGAGATTGCCGGCGAAAGCATGCGGGCCGGGATGCACGTCCACCCACAGGTCCTCCTCGACGCCTGCAGCGGTATAGATCTTCTGCAGCGCCTCGATGCTGACAAGCTGGTCTTCGATGTAGAAGCACAGGTCATGGTACCCCGCCTCCACCAGCAGCGGTCGGGGCGCGATCAGGCCCGCTATGTCGTGCGTGTCGAAGTAGCGGTAGATGTCGGGCACGATCTGCGAGCCGCAGAAGTTCGCGCGGTTCACGCCGAAGCGCTCCCACGGGTTCAGGTAGCCGATGATGTCGGCCGCTTTGATGCGCGGCTCCGCGGCGGTGGTGAAGGTCGTCTGCGTCCCACCCTGAGACAGCCCCATCATGCCGATGCGCTCGGCATCCACCTCCGGGCGCGTCTCGAGGTAGTCAATGCAGCGCTGGAAGTCGAAGATGTTGAGGGTGAGCGTGTAATAGCCCATAATGACGCCGCGGATGAAGTGCACGTTGCACTTGTCGCGCGTGCCGACCATGGTGCCCTCGCTGGAGCGCTCGCCGAAGACACGCAAGTCTGGGCTGATGGTCATATAGCCGCGCTTCGCCATCTGCCAGCCGTAGTCGTAGTTCATCCGATCAATGTCGCCGATGTAACCCGGGGCCGTGCGATTGCCTGCGACGGGTTCCTTGCCGAACTGCCCATGGCCGTGACTGCAGAGGATGGCGGGGTTCGAGCCATCCGCGGCCATGTCGGCGGGCCGCAGCACCACCGCGGGGACGGACATATGCTCTTCGGAGTCAAAGACCACGCGCTCACGGATGACCCCGTCCTGCTCGATGGAGGCGATGACCTCCGCGTTCAGGGGCGCCGGCTCCGGCCAGCGGCCGAGAAGCTCCATGAATTTCGCCTGCGCCTGCTCGTGCCACGCCTCGAAGTCATCAAGCGTGGAGCCGTTGAACTGCAACTCGGGCGTATGCTCTGTGGCGAGTTTGTTGAAGTAGTCGATCATCGAGAAGTTGCGGTTGGCCATGGGCGGGACCCCTTCCGCGGCGGAGTATCGCGCGACGCCGGGAAGTTGACCGCGCGGGGGAAAGATTCCTTTGCGGAGGGTTGGTAGCGGGGAAGGAGAATATGCATCAACTCCTCAACCGTGGTATCGCCAGGAGGCCCAACCATGCCCACACGCGCGAACTTTCTGCTCATCTTCCCCGACCAGTGGCGCGGTGACTGTGTCGGCGGCGCATACAATCATCCGGTAGTAGAGACACCGTTCCTCGATCAGATGGCTTACGAGGGCATTACGTTCACCAGCGCCTACTCCGCCTGCCCGTCATGCATCGCCACCCGCGCTGTGCTCGCCACAGGCCGCACGCCCGATCATGTCGGCCGCATCGGCTACCGCGATGGCGTTCCGTGGCGCTATGAGAACACGATGTACCATCGCCTGCGCGACGCGGGCTACCAGACGATCAACGTCGGCAAGACTCACTTCTACCCGCAGCGGCTGCACCTCGGGTTCGAGGAGAACCGCGTTTACGACTGCATCCGCATCGACCCTGGGTTCGAGAGCGACTACCACCTCTGGCTTGCGGAGAAGAGCGACGGCCTGGTCCGCGATACCGCGATGGAGATCACCTCGAACTCCTGGATGGCGCGGCCGTGGAGTCACTCAGAATCGCTGCATCCGAGCACATGGACGGCGCAGACCGCGATCGAGATGCTGCAGCAGCGGGACCCGACGCGGCCCTTCTTCCTCCAGGTCGGCTTCCATCGCCCGCACCCGCCGCTCGATCCGCCGGTGGAGTACTTCCGCCAGTATGAGGGGCGCGAGATGCCGCCGGTGCCCGTGGGCGAGTGGGCCGCGAACTTCGCAAAGCCGGTGGAGCGGGTCGATTCCTCCACCGGAACGCTGCCCGAGCATGTCCTCAACCGCAGCCGCTGGGCCTACTACGCCCAGATCACGCATCTCGACTACCAGATCGGCAGGCTCATCAACTGCCTGCGCCGGATCGGCGAGTTGGCGAACACATGGATCATCTTCACCTCCGACCACGGTGAGATGCTTGGTGATCACCACCACTTCCGCAAGATCGTGGCGCTGGAGGGTTCGGCGAAGGTCCCGTTCATCGTGCGCCCACCGGCGTCGTTCGATGCACCCGCGGGCCTGCGCCGGGATGAGCCAATCTCGCACTATGACGTCATGCCGACGGTGCTGGCGGAGGCGGGGATAGATGTTCCTGACGATCTGGATGGACAGACGCTATCGCCTCTGATGGCAGGGGAGGACGCTTCGTGGCGCGAGTATCTGCACGGGGAGCACACCGGCGGGTCTGACCAGGGAAATCAGTTCGTCACCGACGGGCGGGAGAAGTTCGTGTGGTTGACCTACAGCG
>JAAYJW010000236.1 GCA_012522765.1 candidate division WS1 bacterium
ATGCCTGCCAACAGAAGAGATACTGGATCGCGTCGATCAAGCCCGCATCGCGTCGGGGCAGGCGGCCCTGCCGAAGGATGAACGTGACGCACTTGCGGCGGCCATTGAGTCCGGACTCACCTACGCCCGCTACGGCCTCTACCGGTATGTGAAGCCGAGCTATCAGGATAAGGAGCCTTACATCAACCTCGTAGCGGCGGGGGTGAACCTCCGCGGTCTGATGCGGATACTGCTGTTCAAGCGGCTTGAGAGCAGCGTGGAGGCATTCCGATCCACGTGTCGGACGCTGACACAGACGCATGAGCACTTCGCCAGGGCGATGGACCGTGGCCGGATACCTGCAGGGCAGGAGATGCAGCGCGCGATCTACGACCTCGGGATAGAAGAGGCCTCGGCTTCGGAGGTCATGGAGGCCATCGAGCAAGCCGAGCGCAAGGCGTCAAGCAAGTATGACATCAAGGCATTTGACGCGGAGCGGCTCCGGGCGGACCTCGTTGCCGACTCCAGGCTCTTCTCGGCGCTACACTACCTCGTGTCCGAGATCGGCCCCAAAGAGGATGCGAAGCTCCAGCGCCTCAATGCGCTGCTCGCTGACGAGATCGGCAAAGATGAGAAGGTCATCCTGTTCACGCAGTTCGAGGATACGGCGCGCTACCTGTACGACCAATTCAAAGGTAACCCGGAATTCGAGTGGATCAGCGGCGCGAAAGACACAGCCGCAATCCTCGCGCGCTTCGCGCCGCGTTCTAACCCGGGTTTGGAGCGGCTTGCGCACGGTCGCAACCCGATTCGGGTACTCATCTCGACGGATGTGCTGTCAGAAGGGCAGAACCTGCAGGATGCTCACTGCGTGGTGAACTATGACCTGCACTTCAACCCGGTGCGGCTCATCCAGCGCTTCGGCCGCATTGATCGCCTCACCCCCTACTTCCCTGAGGACGACAAGCGTTCGCCGGAGGAGGTGTGGGCATGGAACTTCTTCCCCGAGACGGAACTCGATACGCACCTGGAACTGAAGGACAAGATTAGACATCGCGTCGAGGAGATGCGTCGGGTCATTGGACAGGATGCGCCAGTGCTTTATTCAACAGAGGAGATTGATGAGGACGGCGTGATCCGCCTCTATTCAGGCGACGGCACGGTTGCACAGGAAGAGGACGACGACCTGCGCTCGCCACTTGCCGACGCCGAGCAGCTCATCCGGGACATCCAACGCAACCGGCCGGATGAGTATGAGCGGATCGCGGAGCTGCCGGACGGTGTCAGATCGGCGCGCCTGCTGGATCACGACAAAGCGCGGTTCTTCGTCTACTGCCGCGCGGGCGATTTCCATCAGCTCTACCTGGCCGACGCAGATGGTGAGATAGTATCGAGCGATCTCTCGGAGGGACTTGAGGCGGTTGAGTGCGAGGAGGAGGAGCCGCGGCAGGAACTCCCGTCGAACATAAATGCGGCCGTCACGAGGGTCAAGCGGCACTTCGACCGGATCGTCCGGGAGATGCAGGCGCGTCGGCAGACGAGACCCAGGCCCACCGCCGGGCAGAGGTATGCACTGGACCACTTGCGTGAGCAGCGAATGACCGCCGATCCCGATGACAGACAGAGCGTGTTCGACCCGCTGATTGAGGCATTCCAGCGGCCCGTTAGCACAGCGATCCGCAGGAGGCTCAACTTCCTCCGCAGTGAGAAGCTGGAGGGGGAGGCACTGCTGCGCCAGCTTCGCCGGCTCTACACCGAGCATCGGCTCTACCAGGCCAAC
>JAAYJW010000237.1 GCA_012522765.1 candidate division WS1 bacterium
ACATCAACGAGGTGCTGCCGATTGACACCCCGAAGGTATCTATCGAAGCGGGCGTGACGCTCGGCTGGGAGCGCTGGACGGGCTGCAGCGCGAACTGCATCGGCATAGACCGCTTCGGCGCCTCGGCACCGGGCGAGGTGGTCTTCGAGAAGCTTGGCTTCACGGTGGAGAACGTGGTCGCGACGGCGAAGGCGCTGCTGGAGCGGCTGTAGACCGCTATGACATCAAGGGGAGGGGCCGCACGAGCCTGACGAGCATTGCGAGACAGGCGAGGTCGGCCCGCCTCCAGGTCCGGTAGTGCGGGCGCCCTCGCCCGCACACGGCGGCGTGACCGGTAGGCCGTGCTGCGCTCCCTGTGCGGGCGAGGGCGCCCGCACTACAGGTAATCATTGACAGGCAGGCATGCCCTGTCCTACGCGCCAGAGCAGGCGGAGAGGTGGTCGTATGAAACTCGGGATGTTCGGGCTGGGGAAGATGGGCGCGAACATGGCGCTGCGGCTCATCCGCGGCGGGCACAAGGTCGTCGGCTGGAGCCGCAGCGAGAGCACGGTGAATGAAGCGCGCGAGCAGGGTGTCAAGCCTGCCACCAACGACCTCGAGGAGGCGGTCGCGCAGCTTGAGCCGCCGCGTGTCCTGTGGCTGATGATCCCCTCGGGCTGGCCCGTGGACAACATGATCGAGAGACTATTGCCGCTGACCGATGATGGCGACATCTTCATCGACGGCGGCAATTCCCGTTATACCGACTCAGTCCGCCGCGGCGAGGAGCTTGCGGCGAAGGGCTACCACTTCGTTGACGTCGGCACGTCCGGCGGCGTCTGGGGGCTCGAAGAGGGCTACTCAATGATGATCGGCGGCGAAGAGGAAGTCGTCGGGCGCCTCAGGCCGCTCTTTGAGATACTCAGCCCCGGCACGCAGATCGGCTGGGCGCACATGGGACCGGTCGGAGCCGGGCACTTCGTCAAGATGGTACACAACGGCATCGAGTACGGCATGATGCAGGCATACGCTGAGGGCTTTGCGCTGATGAAGCGCAAGACGGAGTTCGACCTCGACCTTCACCAGATAGCGAAGACATGGCGCCATGGCTCAGTGGTGCGTTCATGGCTGCTGGACCTGATCGTACGCGGGCTGAAAAGCGAGGGTCAGGACCTCGACCACATCGCCCCGTGGGTGCATGATTCGGGCGAGGGGCGCTGGACGGTCGAAGAGGCTATCGAGACGGCCACCAACCTCCCGGTCATCACGACGGCGCTGATGCAGCGCTTCGCGTCGCGCGATGAGGATCAGTATGCCAACCGCCTGCTGGCGGTGATGCGCAATCAGTTCGGCGGACACTCGGTCAGACAGGCGGAGGGTGATGGGGATGGAGATGACTGAGATTGACCGCCACCTGATGATCGTGCTGGGTGGCACCGGCGATCTGATGCACCGCAAGATACTCCCGGCGATGCGCAGGCTCACCGAGGAGGGGGCGCTGAGAGAAAAGACGGTGATCCTCGCCTCCGGCCGCCGCACGAGCTTCGACGATGACAGCTACCGCCAGTGGGCGCATGAGGCGCTGGAGGAGGCCGGCCTGCCACCCAACGCCAAGGACTCGGGCTGGTGCGAGCGCTGCCTGCATTACCAGTCGGTCGGCGAGCACACCGCCGAGGACTTCAAGCGCCTCAAGCAACGGATCGAGGAGCTTGAGGAAGAGCACGACCTGCCGGGGAACCGGATCTTCTACCTCGCGACGCCGCCGGGCGCGTTCATAGAGACCATCGAGCGCCTCGGCGAGGTCGGCCTCAATGAGGGCCCCGGATGGACCCGTGTGGTGATCGAGAAGCCATTCGGCCATGACCTTGATTCGGCGGTGGAGCTTAACCGTCGCATTCATGTGCATTTCTCCGAGGAGC
>JAAYJW010000238.1 GCA_012522765.1 candidate division WS1 bacterium
GAGTTCTATGGCCGCAAGCGACTCGAGCGCCCCGACCTTCAGGAGATCGAGGGCGCTGAGCGTCAGCGCCTGCTTCGCGAGAACGCGCGGATGTGGGCGGAGATCTACCAGCGCCTCGACTGGTGCATCTGCACCGGCTTCTGGGGCCTCGAGGACGAAGATCAGTTCCGCTCCTTCGACTACTTCCGCGAGTACGCCGGCGACACGATCATGCTCTCAGCGACCCTTGATGGCACGGTCGGCATCCCCACAGGCCGGAACATGATGGACGCCGCGATGGCGCTCTTCGACAATCGCGAGTCGGAGCTTGATGCCCGCGAGCGCCGGGTTGATGACATTCTCGCGCGTGCCGAACGCTACGCCGCCGCGGGCATCGAGATCGCGATCATGTGTGCCGACTACTGCTTCAACGACGGCCCGTGGCTGTCGCCGCCGATGTTCGCGGAGTTCGTGACACCCTTCCTCAAGCGCCAGGTCGAAGGCTATCAGGCGCTCGGGCTCTACGCCGCGAAGCACACCGATGGCGACATCATGCCGGTCCTCGACCAGCTTGTGAGCACCGGGATAGATGCCCTGCACTCGCTCGACCCGATGGCGGGCGTGGACATCCGGCAGGTGCGCGCGCAGGTGGGGCCGGAGCTTTGCCTGATGGGCAACGTGAACTGCGCGCTGGTGCATGCGGGGACGCCCGAGGAGGTCTACCAGAGCGCCCTGTACTGCCTCGCCCACGGCGGCGTGGAGAACGGGGCGTACGTCTTCTGCACGAGCAACTGCATCTTTGAGGGCGTGCCGCTGGAGAACTACGACGCGATGCTGCAGGCGCGGCGCGACTTCGGCCCACCCGGCGCCGAACACCCCGCACCGCCGGCGGAGATGCTGTGATGCGCGCGTCCGCAGAGTAGCGCGATGCCGTTGCCTTCCTCCCCCCGCCCCGGCCGCCCCCCTCCCTTTTCGGGCCTGTGGCCCGAGGGCAGGAGGGGGGACGATTACCACGCTACGCTCGCCGTTGTTGTTTGCCGTTCCCCTCTCCCGCCCCACTTTGCGAAGCGAAGTGCAGGGGGAGGGGAAGGAGCTCGCGAAAGCGAGCTACGGGGAGGGGCGACGTTCCATAGCGGCGGCCTCCTCCCCGCTCGTCGCTCTACTTCACCAGGAAGATATGCCCGAATAGCTCCGGCTGGTGGAACTTGCCTCGGATCATCGGGCTCCACGTGCTGAAGGTGTCCTTCGGCTGCGGCGGGTTCTGCATGCTGCGGCAGAAGTTCGCGCCCCACGGCACACCATCCGGCTGCTCGAGGCCCTTGTCCATCACCCCGCGCGGGATGCGCACCTCCACGATCCAGCGATCATCGAGCACCTTTGTCGCGACCTCGACCTCGCTCTGCCATTCCTCATCGATGGGCTCGCCGCCGCCCGGAACGTGCCAGTCCTGCACCCGGCCGGCTATGTCGATCCACCACCAGTAGTAGTCGTCGGCGTCGTGATCGGGATCGAGGAATATCTCGACCGAGTCAGTCTCGCCCTGGCCGGTGGGTAGCTGCGCGGCATTCGGAGCGAAGCAGGTGAAGCCGAAGTAGACGTTCTCCGGCGCGCGCAGCAGCCGAAGCTCGGTCTTGTACTGCGTCGGCTCGCCGTCCTCATTGTTGACGAAGCTTACGACCGCCGAACCGCCCCAGCCCTCCTCGTCAAGGCTGCCGTCAATGTTGATGGCGCCGGTGAAGGCGCGGATGCTGACCTTGCCACCCTCGCTCTCGGCGACAGTCTTCACATCGCGCACGTAGACCTCCCGCCCGCGCTCAATCGCGCCCACGAACCAGCGCGACATGAGATCGGCCGCCTCGGCATAGCGCGTGCCCGCCGTGGCGGCGACCAGCGCATCGGCCTGCGCGCGATACTGCTGCACTACTTCCTCGGTGTAGTGCTTCTCCCACAGGTCAACCGGACCGGGTTCATCGCGCGCCACGTCCATCGAGCGCCGCTCAACGTCGCGCAGCATCGCGAGCGCAATCTCCGCTCCGGGGCCATAGAAGCTCCGCGCATAGTCCTCCACGAGTTCCTCGGCCTCGAGGTTCGGGTTGTAGAGCAGGCGCAGGAAGACGTAGCGGTTGAGGTGCTCGAGCATCAGCGAGTCCGAGTCCATTTCGATGTGCATCATATTCGCGTGCTGCGACAGGTCGCGGAAGAGGCGCTCGGCGTGGCCGGTCAGCAGCATCGGCGCGCCCATGCGGCGCTGGGCGCGGTGGCGGTAGAGGTGGTGCAGCCAGATCAGCATCTCGCGATCGTTGACGCTGCTCCACTCACCCACCATGCGCATCAGGTCCTGATACTTTTCTTCGGCGACCTGGTTGTGCGTGCGCGCGTAGAGCGCCGGGCACATGCCGACGATGACATTGTCCGGCAGCCGCTCGAGTGTCGGCGGGCGCTCGGAGTATGACGAGTAGGCGAGACAGGTGATGAGGCTGTCGGGGTGCGCCTCCTCCATCCAGTTGGCCATCTTCTCCACGAACTGCCAGACGAGTTCGCTGTTCTGCGCGCCGTAATCGCGCTCGGGGTGCACGTAAGGTGCGCAATCTTCGCACTGGCAGGCGATGAACGAGTCGTGCGGCAGCAGAGAGACGGTGCGGCCGTAGATGGCGCTGGAGGACCAACCGTTGTTGTACTTACCGAGGCGGACGCTGTGATCGGAGAGGCCCATCTCTGCAGCGGGCACTCCGGCGTAGTAGGCGTCAATGTCGCGCTTGGCGATCTCCAGCACGCCCGGTTCGGTGTAGCAGAGGTGGCCGGTGCGGCCTGGCTGGGGAGCGAGGTCCCGCTTGCCGTTGTCGCGGAGCGCGAAGTACTCGGGGTGCTCTGCGCCGTAGCGATCCTCAAGCTGCATCCGCGGCGGACGGTGGTTGAAGGCGAACCATTCTGAGCTTCCGCGCACTCGCAGAAGCCACAGGCGAAGCTCGCGGCCGCCCCAGCCGAGATCCTCATACTCTTCGATCTGCACCATGTTCGTCAGGCGGTCCGAGTCGAGCATGTACCACTGCCAGGTGTCGGCGCCGACTTTGCGGAGGATGAAGACGGGCTCCTCGCGCAACTCGACTGCCTCGAACGCGAGGTCGCGGACTTCGGGGATCACGTCGCCCTTCTCGCCGGGGAAGAACCACCGGCAGCCAAGCTCCTCGAGGAAGCGGTAGGTGCCGTAGAGAGTGCCACGCTCGAAGTCCCACCGTGCTGCGCCGAGTTCGTCCTCCATCTCGTAGCGGCCAGCGCGGCGATCGAGCGGCGTCTTCACATCGAAGAGCACCGCGCTCTTGTCGGAGTGATCGTCGGGCCCGAGGATGAAGACGCGATCGCCGCGCACGCGGATAACGTAGCCATCGCGGGCGATGGCATCCACGTCGATTCCGGCCTCCCGAGCGGC
>JAAYJW010000022.1 GCA_012522765.1 candidate division WS1 bacterium
GACATCATGGAGCCGTTCTTTGATGCGCAAACTCCGCTGGCGCAGCGCAAGGAACTGCTTGCGCAGATTCCTTGCGAGTACGTGATGTTCGTGGAAGAGCCCGTGGCGGGGGACGCGGCGGAACTGGGTCTGGAGCCTGCCTTCAGCGCGGATGGGGCGTGGGTGTATCGGAAGCATGAGTGAAGCCGTGGCCGTCTGCCGTTGGAGAGGTCGGCGCGGGGGCCGACCTGTGCCGTTGCATAAGTTCCGGAGTCCAGGCGCCCTCGCCTGGACACGTTCTGCGTAACTCACTTCCTCCGCACCCCGTTGACGTTCCCGTCGCCCCCTCGATACGGCAACGGCGCCTCCCCCGCCCTCACCCGCTTCACGGGTTCGGGCACCCCCTCCGTTCCGGAGGGGGCTAGCGGACGGTATCGTGAAAGAGAAAGCTTCTGACTGTCGCCAGCAGTTGAGTCCTCCCCCTCGCCGAGCGCAGCTTGCTGCGTCCGGAAAGGGGGCCGGGGGGGGAGGTTGTCGTTCAACGGCCGACGCATCTAAACGGCAGATGCGTCGCTCCAAACGACGTACGGCAACGGCACAGGTCGGCGCGGGGGCCGACCTCTCCAACGGCAAAAGGCAAACGACTACGGCCCGCGACTTACGGCAAACGGCGCCTCCCCCGCCCTCACCCGATTCCCGGCCGTTCACCCATTCAGCACCTCGATCATCGCCATCACATTCTCCGGCTTTGCGTCGCCGGGGATGGAGTGCGCGGGGGAGCAGATGTAACCTCCGCCCTCCCCGACTTCGGAGATGAGCCGCCGAACCTCCGCGCGCACCTCGTCAGGTGTCCCGTAGGGCAGGAGTCGCTGGGTGCTCACACCGCCCCAGAACGCCAGTCGGTCGCCGAACTGCCGCTTCATCTCGTACGGGTCCATCACCTCGGGTTGGAACGGGTTGAAGCAGTCGAGGCCAAGCTCGATCAGTCGCGGGAAGACCTCCTGCACCATCCCGCACGAGTGGATGCTGACGAACTTCCCGGCGGCCTTCGCGGCTCCGTACATCCGCTCCAGCCGCGGTGCGAGGAAGCGTTCCCAGAGCTTCGGGCCCATGAGCAGACCGCGCTGCGAGCCCCAGTCGTCGCCGAAGTGCACAACGTCGATCGGATATGTTACCGCCTGCTCGACCATCGCGACGTTGTGGTCGCAGATCATGTCCAGCAGGTCATCCACGAACTCGGGGGCCTCGATCATGTCTATGAAAAGCTGGTCCATGCCGCGTAGCGTCCAGGCGCGCTCGAAGAGCGAGAAGCCGATGCCGAACTGCACGCAGCGGTCTCCCGCGACGGAGATGGCCTCCCCGAAGCCCTCCCAGCGCTCAGGATCGGCCGGGACGGGGAACCTGAGGTCGCTCAGATCGCGCTCGGGGAGCACGCGATTGCAGACGATGCCGATGTCGCTGTCAACACTGCGATCCCACTGCACGCCGAAGTGGTCCTGCCAGGTGGTGTCGTTGATCCACCCCTCAAGCGGCCCCGGCAGAGCCTGCACGCTGTGGAAGCAGTTGTCGATCGTGTCGAGGGAGCTGTCGCCGAAGCGGTCAATGAAGGCGGCGCGGGCCCTGTGCGTGAAGCCGATCGCGTAGGGCGTGCGGTCGGGCTGGCGATGCTCCAGCGCGGCGATGGCGCGTTCGCGGTTGGTCATGGATGGCTCCCCGTTACGATGATGCACAAAAGCGGGAGGACCCGGAGGCCCTCCCGCATTTTCGTCGCATCTGGTCGGGGTCCTGCGTCAGATCGGGAACTTGACGTTCGCCGAAATGCCGACGCCGTCTATCCCACGCTTCGGGATGACCCCGCTGGTGGTTGAGACCGGAAGCAGTGCGCGGCCGCGAAGCTCACCGACGCTGAGTTCAAACTCGCCCACGGCCTCGACCTGCGTCACCTGCTGGTTCGGGCCCATGACCTGCGCGGCGCCGATGGCGTAGTTCCCGCCCTCGGCAATGCGCAGGATCGGGACCACCTTCGTGGCACCCGCAATGCGCGCATCACGCTGCCCCAGCAGGTTATTGATGGCGTCGTCTATGTCCCCGGCGAAGCGGTTCACGACCCAGCCGACGCCGAAGACCTTAAGCAGATCGCCGAGTGTGCCACCGAGATCGAGTCCCGCCGCCGGCTGTGGGCCGACGGTAAGACCGAGCACGAAGGCCCAGACGAGGATCAGTACCGTCAGTTTGCTGAGATTGCCGTTCATCCTCATCGCTCTTCCTCCCTCGCCACTCATATCTCGATGTCCAGGAGACCGGTGACGCCAACCTGCTGGACGCGGTCGAGGCCACCACTGGTGGATACTGGTACGTAGATGTCGATCTCGAGCACGCGCTGGAAGGTCATCTCAAGCTGCGTGCAAGCGACGACCTGGTCCACGCGTGAGCGCGGGCCGTTGATCCTCGCCGCGCCGATAGCGGTGCTGCCGCCGACGCTCAGGATCGGGACGATCTTGTCGCTGTACGGCTCCGACGGGGTCCATGCGGCCACTTCGGACGTGCTGCCTCCGGCGCTGCCCCCGGCCACGGGTGTGCTCGGGGTGATCTGCTCACGCGCAACGCCGAGAGCCATCATAATGTTGCTCCGCCAGGCTTCGGCAAGTCCATTCGTTGTCGAGCCAAGTGCGGCCGCCTCCGTCTGGTTGACGGTGACAATCAGGTTGCCCGATGCTCGCAGTTCAGCATCGCCATAGGCTCCGCGACGAACTGCCAGATCCCACGGCGAGTAGGGTCCGTCTACCCAGCGCCTGATGCGGTCGCCGATGATCGTCGCCCGCTCGTAGGCGCTGAAGCCACCCGCGGCTGTTCGCATCCGGATGACTACGGTCCCGTTGATGAGTACCTCGCCCGTGGACACTCCTGAAATGCTACCCTGCCGCACGCTCACGTTCGCGCTATCGCCCTGCGCGTGCGCTACTGATGGCGTCAGGCCGAGTGCCCCGCCTGCCCCCGCACCCAACCAGAATGCCCCTCCGGCGAGCGCGAGTGCGAGCGCCACGTATGCCACTCCTCTCGCTACTGCTACAGGTCTGAACAAGTAGTCCACCTCCTCTTATGATCCGCCCGAGGCGGATCTGCCACGGCTTGTCCAGGCAGCACTGCTGCTGCCTCCTACCTATTATGTTCATTCTCTACTTCTATTACACCTGCTGGCATTGTCGAGGATTGAGAAGGACCGCGCGTTCGGGAGGCGAAGTTTACCGCGAGGAGGCTGCTTGCAATGAGAAGAAATGCCTGTGTCGTAATGCTGCTGCTGCTTTTTGCCACGGTAGCGGGTGCTCAGAATGATGTACCTGCCGACAGGGACGTGCTCTACCAGACATCCACCATCGGCGCGCTCCTGCAGGGCGTGTACCTGGGCGATCGCTCTATCGGCACACTCTCCACGCATGGAGATTTCGGCCTCGGCACTATCGCGGGCCTCGACGGTGAACTGGTGGTGCTCGACGGCCGCTTCTTCACCGTGCAGTACGATGGGGCCGTGCGGGAGCTTCCGCCCGACACGGGCACGCCTTTCGCGGCAGTGACGTGGTTCGATGCCGACCGGACGCTGCAACTGATCGAGACCGGAAGCATGGCGGAGCTGCAGGCCGCGGTCGAGCAGGCGTTCCCGAGCCGCAACCTGTGTTACGCGGTGCGCGTGAAGGGCAACTTCAGCTACGTGAAGACCCGCAGCGTCCCGCGCCAGGAGCCACCCTATCGGCCGCTTACTGAGGTAGTCGCGGAGCAGAGCATCTTTGAGTTTGAAGATGTCGCGGGCACACTGGTCGGCTTCTGGCTGCCCGCGTTCACCAGCGGGATCAACGTCCCCGGGTGGCACCTGCACTTCATCACCGAGGACTTCAGCAGTGGAGGGCACCTGCTGGAGTGCCGCGTGCGCGAGGCCACGGCCGAGATAGACCTGACGGATGACATCGTGCTCGACCTGCCGCTGACGGAGGGTTTCCTGTCCTGCCCGCTCGAGGCGGATGATGATGCTGCGCTGCACGCGGTAGAGATGGACCCGGACGGGGAATGATTGACGCAGGCCGGGCGAGCGTCGTAACGTGTGAAGCGGCAGCGGGGCGAAGGGAGTGAGTGGGATGAGCGATGCGCTGGATGGGGAGATACAGCCGATCGCCCGCAACCCGTTACGTGCGTGGGTCCGTGTTACACTGCATAAGTTAGACGCGACCATCGCGGCGCGCAGACTAGTGCAGGGGCTGTCGAGCGGCGCATTTAGCGAAGCTGTCGCGGCCGGGCTCGAAAGCGTCACGGTAGCGTTCGACGCGAAGACGCTGACTCTGATCGGGGTAGAAATGGCGGTAAGGGAAGTGAGAGATTTCTTGCAGAAGATAGATAGCGAAGCAGCAGTAGCCACCGCCGCAGGGCAATGCAACTGGGTAGATGATCCCGCTGCGTACGCCGCGCCACCTCTTAGCGGAGTGCAGGCACTGAGGGCGGACTTCTGGCCCGAGGACGAGAGTGCCGACGATCTCATTGACATGGTGCGCGAAGCCA
>JAAYJW010000239.1 GCA_012522765.1 candidate division WS1 bacterium
AAGCTGCCTCAGCCACGCCTCCGCATGGAACGCCGCCCGTATCGAGCAGCGAACCCTGCGGATCGGCGATCCACCACCGTGCCCAGCGGCCATCCGGGCCGTGAGCCGCTACCTGCACCCGCACCTGCTCCCCCGCCTCGGCGTAGATCAGCGCCGGGTGGGTGAAGTTCAGCCGCAGAGGCAGCGCCTCAGCAGCCACAGCGTCGCCGCCAATCGGCTCAAGCGCCACCGCCGCTGCGTTCCGCACGTAGACAGGCCGCCGCGCGACATCAATCTGCGCATCAACCAGGGGACCCTCGGCCTCACCAGTCTCAAGCTCCACGCGCAGCACGCTGTACATCTCCACCCGCGGCACAATGCACTCAATCCCGCCGTGCACTGGCGTGAACTCAAGCGGCTCCGGTTCGCTCAGAGGCACCGGCGCCCACTCAAGCGATCGCGCGCGCAAGCCCTCCGGCAGCGGGACCAGCACCCGCACGTCACGCAGTTCCTGCAAAGCCTCGAACTCCTGCAACTCGAACGAGCCGCCGGTGTCCGCGAAGCGCATCGGCAGGTCCTCATTGACGAGGTGCAGCGTCAGCCACGGCGCCTCCGCCTGCAGATCGCCTCGCCCGGCGACCCGCAACTGCGTGGCCTCGGCGCCACTCAGCACCTGCAGCGGCGCCCGCTCATGCCCCTCGACGGCCATCGCCAGAGCGCGCGCGAACAACTCCCGGTTTGCCTCGACCGCGACTGCCTCCAGCGGCCCCCGGGTCTTGCCGCCCATCGTCTGCGGACGCGAGATCGTGTAGCCGGTCATTGAGTAGCCCTCAGGGAGATCGGCGTCGGCAAAGCGACGGCTGCACGCCACCACCCGGCCCTCGCCCATCTCACGCGTCAGCAAGCCGTCCGCGTCATTCGCACCCGACAGCAGTCCCGCAAGCGCCGGCGCATCGTGCACCGGACCGGCGGGGTGATGGGTGCCCGCCTGGCCCGAAACGATCAGCGCCCCACCGCCTGCGACATACCCGCCCAGCAACTCGGCAGTCGCGTCGTCGAGTGCCTTGAAGCCCGGAAGGATCGCGACCTCGTACCGCGCCAGTCGCTCGCTCGAGAGCGTAGTGTCAAGCGCGTAGTCGAACGGGATCTGCGCGTCATCGAGCCAGTCCCGGATCACCTGCGTGTCGCGGAAGGCATCAGCGTAGAAGGCCTCGTCGAAGTAGTACTCCGCCTCGCCGAGGATGACGACCACCCGCGCCACGGATTGCCCCGGCGCAAAGAACTCGCGGTGCCGACGCACGTAGGAGTAGGTCGCGTCGCGGCCGGGCAGGTCGGCATCCAATCTCGCGCCATCGAGGTAGCAGCCATCCAGCGCCAGCGCTTCGCTGAATGCGAGGCGGTACAACTGATCGCTCTTCGTGAGGTTGCCGTAGTACTGCGCAGGGGATGCGTAGTAGTCGGGCGCGGCGGCGTGAGCCAGCCGGTAGCCATCGAAAATGTTGCCCGGCTCAATCGCCATCAGCCCGTTCCCGACCGGGCGCAGGTTCAGGCCGGAGAACTCGTAGGGCGATTCTTTGAAGCCGAAGTCCACGTCGCCCGCAGCGAACTGCGCGAGGTTCGGCCGCGACGTATACCACGGCCCCAGCGTCAGGCGCGCACCGTTGGCCGACAGCGTGATCTTCGCACCCGGGTTGCCGCGTCGCATGGCCTCCTTCAGACTCGCGAGGTGCCTGCCGATGCTGTCCTGCCAGAAACGAGTGCGCTCAGCGATCAGACGATCGTCCTCGATGTCGCCCTCACCGTAGGGGATGTCCGGAAAGAGCGCCTGCCACTCCTCCTCGGTGAAACGCTCACGCTGGAAGGCGCTGAAGGCTTCCCGGCACCAGTCGCACTTGCAGAACATCGAGGGGTTGTCCACGAAGAGGTTCGTGTATCCGATCTGCGCGCCAGTGTGCACCATCGCCTGCGAGAACTGCCGCCATGCCGGATTGTTCGGACAGCACATGTACCCGATGTTGCCGCCCGGATCGGGCCGGTCCCACGCCCGGATGTAGGGCGTGCCACTGTCGAAGCGGATCTGCAGCCACTGCATCGGGTCCTGCTCGGGCTTGGGGCCAAGGTTGAAGACCTCCGCGTACTCTTCCCAGCGGTCGCGCCCGTAGGTGCCGCGTACCCGGTCATGCTGTGCATGCGCTCAATCGGGTGGTCCTCGCCTGGCGCTACCGGCGTCGTCCACAGTAGCGCGCCCGTGTGAGCGTCGAGGCAGTAGACCTCCCGTCGCCCCTCATCGGCCCCCGTGACGAACAGCCGATCCTGCCAGATGATCGCCGAGTTCGATCCGCTCAGCGGCAGTGGAGTCGCCCAGAGCACGTTCGCTCCACTCGCGGCATCCCACGTCAGCGGCAGTTCGTCGAACTGCGCGATGCCCTCGCCCCGCGTTCCGCGAAAGCGCGTCCAGCGGTCAGGGGGTGCTTCCGTGATGTCTGCCGGGAGCAGCGGCGCATCCGCAGCAATCGCAGGCTGAGGCGCCTCGCCCTCCGGTTGACACGAGGCCATGATGGCGATAGCGATGGCGCCTGCGATGAGCGTGCCGATCATCAGCAGGTCGCGGCGAGGTGACAGGCTCCTCTTCATCTACGCATCTCCGCGATCAGGCTCGCCACGATCTCCCCCACTCGCCGGCGCACCGGGTCGATCTCTGCGCTGCGCCCGAGGTGAACGCGGTTGGTCAGCAAGATGAGGTAGACGCCGCTGGCGCGGTCCAGCCAGACGCAGGTCCCCGTGTAGCCGGTGTGCCCGATGCTCTCCGCGGTCGGCGCGCCGTGCATGTGCAGATCATCCGTCACGGGAAGGCGCCATCCGAGGCAGCGGCGGATGTTCCCGCTCGCTGCCTGCTCGTCGAACATCTCCTCCACGCTCTCCTGCCTCAGTATCCGCGCTCTTTCCAACTCCCCACCGCTCGCCAGCATCCGCATGAAGCGCGACAGGTCTCCTGCGGTCGAGAACAGGCCAGCATTGCCACTGACGCCTCCGAGATAGCGCGCATTCTCATCGTGCACTACCCCCAGCAGTGTTTGTTCGGGCAATTGCTCGGTGGCGGCGCATCGCGAGATCATCTCGGCCTGCGGGCGGAAGCAGGTGTCGCGCATCTGCAGCGGCTTAAAGACACTCTCCGCAGCCAGTGTGTCAAGCGATCTACCGGATGCGGCCTCGATGATGGCGTGCAGAAGAATGAAGCCGAGGCACGAGTAGATGACATCGCTCCCTGGTGTGTATGCCGGCGGCAGCGCGCAGATCTCGCTCAGCACGCGCTCCCGCCGCTCGGAGGCGGCAATGCCGGCGCCCAGCCGCTGCATGTAGTTCACATGCCCCGGCACACCCGAAGAGTGCGCCAGTAGATGCCGCACGGTCGCACCATCGCGGCCATCGCCGGTGAATCCCGGCAGCCATCCCCGCACTGTGTCTTCGAGCGACAGCACTCTGCGCTCCACAAGCTGCATCACGACTGTCGTGGTAGCCACGACCTTCGTCAGCGAAGCCAGATCGAAGATGGTGTGCGACTCCATCGGCAGTCGCTCAGGCTCAACTGCGCGATCGCCCACCGTGACGTGGCAGAGCGTCTCATCACCGCGGCCGATCAGGCAGACCGCACCCGGTATCTGACCATCAGCGATTGCCTGTTCGATGGCATCCTCGATGCTGTCCCGAAAGTGGACCATGCTTTGCTGCTCCCAATCTCCTTCAGTGGAGTAGATGAATGCACCTTCGCCACGGATGATTCGGAACCTGCGCGGGCTGCCGTGGAGGAAAGCTGCACACTGCACCGGAAACACCCGCCGATGGTGATGGATGACTGGCACGATGGGTGTGAGCACACTGGCATCCGAGTACGCAGAACCACGCTGGAGCATCCGACACGAGATCGACTGGGAGCGATTCGCCCCGGTTGTCTTTGAGAGCGACGACTGGGGTGGCTGTGAGGCCGTGCCGGATGCTGAGGCAGCGTCCGCGCTCCAACCGCTGTGGGATGAACTCCTCGAGCATCCCAGGCCGATCGCAACCACCCTCGAATCCCCTGCCGACCTTACCCGTCTTTATGAGACACTAAGCGGCTTCGCAGGCGACGACGGCATCCCGGCAGTCTTCACCGCCTTCATGCCGATGGGCAATCCCGACTTTGCCACCATCGCCGCAGGTGGCTTCGAGCGCTTCTGCGACATCGGCATCAATGAGGGAGTGCCGCCTCGGTGGGAGCGCGGGGATCTGCTCGCTGCATGGCGCGATGGCGCCGCGCGCGGAGTCTTCGAGCCCGAGTACCACGGCCGCCTGCATCACAACGGTCCGAGGCCGTGGCTGGCACTGCTTCGCGGGGAGGGACCGCGGGCTGAGCTTGCACGGGCATCATTTGAGCATGAGGTCTACTGCCAGGGCATCCATCTCCCGGAGTTCGAGGCGATGGACGTGCGCGAGCAGTATCAGTGGAACCTCGTGGGCGTGCAGCGCTTCGAAGCGGCCTTCGGCCGGACGCCGGCTGCCGGCATCACCAGCGACGCATTCCCCGAGACCGAGACAATCTGGGCGCTGCTGGGCATTCGGACAGTTTGCCTGAAGTCATGTCGGGTCAACAGCGGGCAGATCGTGGTCTACACTACGAAGCTCTGGAACAACCAGGACCCCGACGTACCGATCGGCGCACACGATCCGGTGAATGATGTCATCTACCTTACGCGCAACGCGTTCTTCGAGTGCGCGGGCGGGAAGAGCCAGAGCGCTGAGGCGGTGCTGCCGGTGATCCGCTCGCGCTGGGCCGAAGGTGAGCCGGCGGTGGTCAGCACCCACCGGGCGAACTACGTGTCGCTCGATGCCGTGAGAGCCGAGACCGGTTTCACCGAGTTGAGTGCGCTGTTGCAGTCTCTGCATGACTGCGGCGCGCGCTTCCTGACTACGGCGGAGGTGAGCGACCTCTACCGACAGGGCTGGTCTCTGCGCGAGTTCGGCGGCACGAAGATCCTGCGGCGATGGTCGCCGGAGGCGGAACCGGTGCGCCTTCCGTGTAGTGTCACCGGAGCTACCGCGATCCCCGATGGCAGGGAGTATCCGGCGATGGCAGATGGTGCGTGCGTGGTCCTCGATCTCCCAGCGGGGGATTACCGCCTCACGCTTGCGCATCAACACAGTGCGAGCGCACTTACATGAACCCGGGGCGCGCGGTACGACAAAGAGCGGCACCCGCGAGATGTAGCCGGGGGTGCCGCTCAAGATGATGACTACGCGGCCGCCTACAGCGGATTAAAAGAGTTGAGCACACCCATGAATGAGTCGACGTAGGTCTGCCCCAGGTCCTGCCGGCCGGTATACGCGAGTACCCACGTATGCGCGCCGTTGCTGTAGACGAGCGCAACATGAAGCGACGCGACCTCGTTGATCGTCCCGGTGCCCATCAGCAGATACGCCGGCTCACCGGTGTCGAGCGTCTCCATCGAGCGGTGCTGGATGCTCACTCCAAGTTCGGTCATGTACGCCTCGCCAAGCTCCTCGATCGGCGAACCACCGGCGTCTGAGAAGACCGTCATGAAAACGTCGTTGGTCGGGCCGTACATCGCGAACGAGGTCTCATCCACCTGCGTGTGGCGGAATCCCTGCGGCACATCAAGCTGGAACTTCAGAGCGCTGTTGACGACCCTCGCGGAGAGCGGCGTTGCCCCCGCCGACCATGGCTGAGGATCGCTCGTTTCGATGCACTGGTGTGTGCCCCACATGTTGATGTCATACTTGTACTCGCGCATGTTGCCGCTCGACTCAAGAAGCTGGCAGATCATCTTCGCACCGTAGTCCTCGACCTGGAAGAGGCAGTTGAGCAGCCTGCCGGGCCCGACCACTCCCGTCAGCGGTTCGTTGCTGTTCTCCACGCTCAGATGCCCCGTCCGGAAGTGCGGAAGGGCGAACTTGGTCTGCAGATTGCCCTCGGAGTACACGATCACCGGGCCGGCGGGCGTGGCTACCGCCGCGATGTCGTTGAAGGATTCGATTCCCCGCGAGATCTCCGTCCGCCACACACACTCCGTGTTGTCGGAACTTGCTATCAGCAGTCGCTGCGCTGCGTCGTATGTCAGCGTGTATAGGCTGTTCTTGTACGTGACGGGCAACACCTGCGCCTGTGCGGCGACTGAGGCAACAACTACGACTGTGACTGACAGCAAAGCAGCGATCAGAGTGCGACGTGATGCTCGATGCATGGAGGCCTCCCAGTTTCGACCAGTGTGGTGTCCGGGGCGTCACAGCAACTTCACCGGAGTTGCTGCACATGTTACATATGTCTGCCGCACAGGTCCAGCGCCTCGTTCGGCGAAACATCCGCTGCTTGCAATTGCGGGTAACGCGGAGGCTGATCTCTCCATGCTCAATAGCGAACATGACGTGATTGTCGCCGGCGGAGGCATCTCCGGAACGATGGCGGCAATCGCCGCCGCGCGTGAGGGCGCCGACGTGCTGCTGGTGGAGCGATACACTGCACTGGGCGGAATGGCGACACTGGGCCTCGTGCAGCCGATCACCACCTGGGGACGCGGCGGCTCCTTCGTCATCGGCGGGAGCGGAAAGCGCCTGTTGGAGGAGATGATCGAGCGCCACCCTGGCAGCGCGACCGCAGTCAATCACTACGGCCCCTCCTGCGACGCGGAGCACCTCAAGCGGGAGCTTGAGCAGGTCGCACTTGCGCACGGCGTGCGGCTGCTCTACCACGCCTGGATCACCGGCGCGGAAGTGGGTGGCGAGCGAGTGCAGGCCATCCGCATCGTGTCCAAGTCAGGCGAGTCGCTGCTGCGGGGGCGTGTGTTCGTGGACGCAACAGGCGATGGAGATCTCGCGGCTTTTGCCGGAGCGCCCGTCGAGATCGGCTCGCAGGGCATCACGCTGATGTTCCTCGTCTCCGGCATCGACCGGGACCGCTGCCCGGAGACGACTGAGATCGGGCGAATGTACAAAGAGGCGGGGCCGGTGAACTATCGCGGACTGGCGCTCTTCTGGCATCCGCGCCCCGACAGCGCCTACATGAACGTCACCGAGGTCGAGCACCACGACGCGCTCGACGTTGAGGACCTTACCGCGGCGACGATCGCGTGCCGCGATCAGGCGTGGCGGGTGCTGGAGCGACTGCGCGAGCATGTGCCCGGCTTCGAGCAGGCATACATCGCGCAGACAGCCCCGGCGCTCGGCGTCCGTGAGAGCCGCCACGTGCAGGGGCTGCATGTACTCTCGGGGGAGGACGTCGAAGCGGGCCGCGACTTCGAGGACACCATCGCGCGCGCGTCCTGTCCGGTGGACGTGCATGGTAGCGCGAACGATGGACGTGGCGCCTACCACGGCCTCAAGCGCAGCTACGGCGTCCCCTACCGTTCGCTCGTGACCGCGCAGTTTGCCAACGTGATCCTCACCGGCCGCTGCATCTCCGCCGATCATGTTGCGCACTCATCGGTGCGCCGAATGGCACCCGGTTTCGCGCTCGGCGAGGCGGCTGGCATTGCCTCGGCACAGGCGCTCAGCCACGGCGATGTGCGGGACCTGCCGACAGCGCCACTGCAGGCGCGTCTGCGGGAGCATGGGGCGATACTCGATCCCGAGTAGCTCGGCGCTAGCGGCAGCTGGCTGGCGAATCTTCAGCCGCCGCGCGGTAGATGCCGTCAACCACCCGCTGCACAACCAGCGCGTTATCAAGACTGGTCATCGGCTGTCGCCCGTCCACGATTGCGTCGACGAAGTCGATCACCGGCCCGCGATGAATCACGGGCCACTCGTATGCCTCCTCGACCACGATCTCGCTCGCGATGCCGGACGCGGAGAAGCTTCGCAGGATCACCTGCGGCGTGGCGGTGAGCATCTGCAGATCCAGCGCCCCATGCTCACACTCGATCCGCCAAGCCTCCCGCGGCTCATCAACCGCCGCGAACATGTCACGATGGTAGTCCAGCGCCGCATCGCCGCTGAAGCTGACCTGCGCGGTGACGGCGACCTCGACGTCGTTCACGGGTCCGGCGATCTGCCGGTAGACCTGCGGCACGCCGCTCATCGCCGCGCAGATGCTTTGCGGCTCCAGCGTCCAGCCCGTCAGCCCGAGCAGGTAGTCGAGGTCATAGACGCCCCAGTCGGCCAGTGCTCCCTGACCGCCCCAGCCCGGACGGTGCAGGAAGAAGGGCGAGGTGCCGTCATAGTTCGCTGGAGGCGGGCGGAGTGATGAGGCGATGAGGCGTCGGATCGACCCGAGCCTCCCTGACGCCAGCACCTCCGTGGCCGCATGAGCGCCCGGCGTTGAGCGGAAGCGCGAGGAGCAGCAGGCGCCGGTCAGATCTCCCTGCGCGGCCAGCATCTGCTCCACCTGTGCTGAATCGATCGCGACGGGCTTCTCCACGAGCACATGCTTCCCGGCCTCGAAGGCCGCCACTGTCGGCTCAAGGTGCGCCTCGGGTCCGGTGGCAACGATCACGGCATCGACCGCAGGATCCGCCAGGAGGTCAGCCACGGCCGTGTAGCGCCCCGGGATGTCGAACTGCGCCGCTCGTTCCTCGACGGCCGCGCGCCTGATGTCGCAGGCTGCCACCCAACGCACCCGCGGGTCGTCCTGCGAGTTGCGAATGTGATGGCTGGAGATCTGCCCGCACCCGATGATGCCGAGACCGACGCTATCGGCCATGCTTAATCCTCCGGTTCGAGACTCCACTGCCGCGCGGGCAGGTCGAACTGCTCCGCCAACCAGCGGTAGGCGACCTCGATCGACTCGTCCGTGGGCTGGTGGCCTGTCATGTGCATGAAGCAGCCGACCGCATCCTCGCGCCCGTAGAGCCGGTAGACCTCCTGCGCCTGCTGGATGTACTGCCAGCTTTGCGGCCTGTCCGCCTGGCCGGCGATCAGCAGGAACGACCGTGGCGCGATCAGCGCGAGAGCATGGTGGCCGTCGAGCGTGAACTTGTCATGGTTGATCTGATCGCCGAAGTACCACAGGTCGCTCCAGTTGGTGAAGTCCCAGCCGATGCCGAAGTCGGACGAGATGGTCGCCTTCACTCGCTCATCGAAGGCGGCGGTGTAGAAGGCCATCTTCCCGCCGAGGGAGTGGCCGATCGCAAGGACTCGGTCGCTGTCAACTGCAGGCCGATCGAGCAGAAGGTCGAGGGCGCGGCTGGTGTCGTGGATGAGCTTGCCGATGCCGCTCCAGTGCGGGTTGTCCTCCAGCAGCCGCTCCGCCGCCGCCTGCCACCATGCGTGCCCCTCGTTCGGCTCAGGCTCGGGCACGGTGTTGTAAGGGAACGCCTCCATGCACGCGACCACGTAGCCCTGCTGCACGAGGTGGCGGCCGAACTGGACGTTCGGGCGTTCATCCATCGGCGCACGCGCGGCAAGGTCGTAGCCGGCCATCAGGTCGGGGTGGTAGTAAGGCACGACCGCGGCCGGGCGAGGCCCGTCCGCCGGCTCCAGCGGCTCCATCAACAGCACCTGCTGCTGATGTTCGGGGCCGGTGGGCTGGCTGTAGAGCGTGCCGCGGAAGCAGGGCGCCTCAAAGCGCTCCAGCACCTCCGC
>JAAYJW010000240.1 GCA_012522765.1 candidate division WS1 bacterium
CTCACCGAGGACCCGTGGCTGAAGATCCGCCAGCAGGGCGACGTAAACGCGTGGATCCCGGGCATGGTCAGCAGCGCATCCTACGGTTCGGTGAGTAAGTCGCCGAGCATTGACGTGCCGCTGCGCCCCGGTGAAAGCGTCAGTTTCGGCTGGCACAATGAGGGACAGTGGATGGCGCTGGGCAAAGACCGGGAGCCGATCCACCCGGCGAAGATCCCGCCGTCCTACGGCAACGGCGGGCTGATCTACCGCCCCGTCTCCGATGGTGAGGCCGCGGAGATCACGAACCTCGCGGTGGCCGATGGCGGTCTCACGCCGGTCGATCCGGCACAGGCAGGATCGCTCATCTACCGCGTACGCCTGCCCTACGTGCTGGCGGGCGGCACAGTCACCATGCAGCACGATGGCGGCGTCACGCTGTCACTCTCCGGCGACGAGGAGCAGAGCTGGACAGAGCTGCGAAGCACCGATGGAGAGGGCACGATCAGCATCGAACTCGGCGAGGCGGTGATGAACCGCTACGACTACTCGCTGCGGATCGAGACCGCGCCGGGAGCCTCGGTCTCGGGGCTTGAGGTGCGGAGCGTCTTCTGCGTCTCGCCGCTGTCGCTGCCGGGTGAGCTTGCGGCGGGCGACAACGTGATGCAGTTCGTCGCCGGGCCGGTCACTGAGCCGGTGGAGGCCGAGCTTGCGTGGCTGGAGCGCTATCACAGCGACCTCGGCGTCTCGCTCAATTCGCTGAGCTTCTACCTGATGGACGATGAGAACCACCGCAACCTCTACGTTGCGCGACCGGGCGAGGAGCTTGCGGTGGAGGTCACACTTGAGGGCCGCGCCTTCAGCGGCGAGGTCGCGCTGGAGGGTCTGCCTGAGGGATGGCTCGCCGGACCAGCTTCAGCCGAAGTCACCGGCGACGGTACGCCGACGACCGCTTCGTTCACGCTCACCGCTGCCGGTGCTGAGGGTGAGACCGTGCCCTTCGAGGTGGTCGTGCGCGAAGATGAGCGTGAGCGACGGCTGCAGGCGCAGGTGCTGGTGGTCTCCGCCGCGGCAGTAGTCGAGGCCGAGCAGGTTGAGCTGTCGGGCGGTGCGGAAGTGACTGCTGAGCCGGCGGAGAGTGGCGGCGCATACGTAAGCTGCCCTGCCGAGGGCGCGATCGCCTTCACCGCTGAGACTGCCGCGGGCGGCAAGCACGCGCTGTGGGTGCGCCTGCGGGTTGACAGCGGGGGCAGCAGTCGCATTCATCTGCGCGTGGGCGACGAGGACCGCGAGGTGCGCATCAACCCGATGATCGGCTTCAGCGACTGGGAGAGCGCCGATCGGGCGTCGTCGAAGGTGTTCGCGCACTACGGCGAGGAGCGCGACCACTGGTCGTGGTGGCGGGTGCCGGACATCGAGCTTGCGCGAGGCGCGCAGACGGTGGAGATTGCCTGCGGCGCCGGCCAGAGCGTTGACGCGCTGATGCTGCTCCCGCAGACACAGGAAGTGGACCGCGCGGCGATGAATCTCTTGCATACGTGGAACTTCGCCCCGTGGCTACTGCCGATGTAGGCGCGACGCTCTACCGCGCCGGGGGTGGGATAGGAGACGCTATCATGCACCGCAGAGACTTCATCAATCGCCTTGTGGCGATGGGCCTTACCGCCGCCGCGGGGGTGGCGTTCGCCGATGACGCACCGGCGCCCGCAGAGAAGCTCCCGCGCCGCCCGTTGAAGGCCGATGGCCCGGAGCTTTCCATCATCGGCTTCGGCGGACTGCTGCTGCGTGGGATGGAGCAGCAGCAGGCGGACGACATCGTCGCCTGGGCGGTGGATCGCGGCGTCAACTACTTCGACGTCGCGCCCACCTACGGTGACTCGCAGGACCTGCTCGGGCCGGCGCTGGAGCCGTATCGCAACGACTGCTTCCTCGCCTGCAAGACCACGCAGAGGGAGGCCGCCGGGGCTCGCGAGGAGCTTGAGGGCTCGCTGGAGGCGCTGCGGACAGATCACGTGGATGTCTACCAGCTTCACGCGCTGAAGACGATGGAGGACGTTGAGACCGTCTTC
>JAAYJW010000241.1 GCA_012522765.1 candidate division WS1 bacterium
CCGTTCACGCCGTCACAAGCTCGCAGACGGTGGTCGATTCGCCGATGAAGAAGCGGCGGCGCGGCAGATCTGCTCTCGCGGCCATCGTGCCGACAACAACCGGCGCGGCGATAGCCACCTCGCGCGTCCTGCCGGAGCTTGAGGGCAAGGTGGACGGGATGGCCATGCGCGTGCCGGTGATCGCCGGTTCGGTAATCGACTTCGTCGCACGCACAGAGAAGCCGGTGACGGTGGAGAGCGTCAACGAAGCCTTCAAGCGCCGCGCCGACAGCGATGACCTCGCAGGCATCCTCGGCTACACCGAAGATGAGATCGTCTCGCCGGACATCATCGGCACCACCTGGTCGGCGCTCTTCGACGCGCCCTCGACGATGGTGCTGAACGGAGACGCGGTGAAGGTCCTGGCATGGTATGACAACGAGTGGGGCTATGCGGCGCGCGTGGTAGACTGCTGCGAGCACGTGGCCGGATAGGCGCCATCGAGAGCATTCGCTCGGTCCCCGCACATCCCGAGCGCGCGAGAGCGTCCCGCAACCTCCCAGGCGGGACGCTCTCGCATGTACCTTATCCGCGGCCGCACGCAGGTCTGCGGCGTTGCGCGCCGAACCTCCCCCGCGCTACGTCAAGCAGCAGAGCCGGAGGCGATTGCCGATGTCCGCGCGCGGGCCGCATATCAGCAAACTCTTCGACCTCACCGGCCGTGTCGCCATGGTCACAGGCGGCGCGCAGAACCTCGGCCTCGACATGGCCGAGGCGCTGGCGGAAGCGGGCGCGGATCTCGCCATAACCTCCCGCGACTGCGACAAGTGCGCGGCGATTGCCCGCGATCTTGCCGAACGCACCGGCCGGCGGGTGATGGCGGCCGCTCTCGACATCCAGGACTCCGACCAGGTGGAGGAAGTCGTGAGTCGGGTGGTGGACGAATACGGGCGCCTCGATGTGCTGGTGAATAACGCAGGTGGCGCGCGACTGACAGAGGGCACGGGGATCACGGTGGACGAGCGCTCGCCGGAGGACTTTGAGTATGTCATCCGCCTGAACATCGTCGGCACCTTCCACTGCTGCCGGGCCGCGGTTCGCGTGATGAAGCAGCAGGGGAGCGGCTCGATCATCAACGTCGGCTCGATCTCGGGGATGGTGGGCCGCGACCGCTGGGTCTACGAGGGCTCCGAGAGCATGGTCCCGAACATGTCCGACTACACCGCGGCAAAAGGCGGCATCATCGCCTACACCCGCGACCTTGCCGCCGAAGTCGGCAAGCATGGCATCCGGGTCAACTGCATCTCGCCGGGCGGCTTTGAGCGTGGGCAGCCGGAGGAGTTCATCCGCCGCTACAACTCGCACGTGATGCTCGGGCGCATGGGCCGCGATGGCACGGACCTCAAGGGTGCGGTAGTGTACCTCGCCTCTGATGCCTCCGGCTACGTCACCGCGCTGAATCTCGCCGTGGACGGGGGCTTCACCTCATGGTCATGATCCCGCCGACAAAGGTGCTCGTGGTAGGTTGCGGCTCGATCGGCAAGCGACACGCGCGGATGCTGACGGAGGTTCCGCAGGTCGAGGTGCTCGTTTGCGATGCGCGCGAGGAGAACCTGCAGGCCGCGCTCAATGAGGCGCCCGGCTCACGCGGCTTCGACGACTATCAGCAGGCGCTCGCGGAGCAGCCGGATGCGGTCTTCGTCTGCACACCGAATCACCTGCACCGGCCAATGGCCCTCGCGGCGTTGGAGGCGGGCTGCCACGTGATGTGCGAGAAGCCCATCGCGGACACGGTGGAGAATGGCGAAGCGATCGTTGCCGCCGCCGAGGCCGCCGATACAATGCTAAGCGTCGGCTACTCGCTGCGCTCGCACTCGGGCCTGAGGCGCCTGCGCGAGTTGGTGGAGGCGGGGGCGTGCGGCAACATCGTCGGTGGCCGGGCGATGGTCGGCACCTACTTCACCCTCATGTGCGCCACCACGCCCTACCGGATGACCGAGCCGAACGCGCTCATCATCGACTACACGCACCTGCTCGACTACCTGCGCCTGCTGATCGGGCCGATCGTGCAGGTGAGCGCCGAGTCCGCGACGCTCGGCGACTTGCCCATGATGCCGCAGCCGAACGTCTTCAGCGCGATCCTCACGCACGAATCCGGCGCAATCTCGCAGTTCCATGCGGATTACGTGCAGCTTCCGCAGCGCTCCATGGCGGAGGTCTTCGGCGATGAGCGGGTGCTCTCGTATGACTTTCAGGACTACGAACTGCGCATCTACGAGCGTGAGAAGCCGGGCTATGAGGTGGAGCGCGTAGTGACCGCGCGTGATGACATCTACCGCGTGCAGATCGAGGAGCTTCTCAAGCGGATGCACAGCGATATGACGCCGATCTGCACTGCCGCGGAGGGTCTGGCGGCCCTCCGGGCGGCAATGGCGGCCGTCCGCTCGACGCAGGAGCACCGGGCGGTGGCGCTGAGCGAGGTGTGAGGCGTCAGGCCCGCGCGCAGACGCCCGCCCAGAGGCTCTGCAGGCCCTTCGGCAACATGCCGCGAATGTCGCCGATCTCGCCGCAGGAGATGCGGTTCTCCAGCACGCGGAACACCGCGCGGGCCGACTCCTCCGGTCCGACATCGGCCGGCACCATCAACTGCTCGTTGACCTTCGCGAGGAACTCGTTGGCGCTGTCAACATCGCCCGTCGGCGCGGTAGCTTTCCAGCCCTCGTAGAAAAGCCCGCGGATCAGCATCGGCATCTCCGACGCCATGTCCGTGACCTCGCCCGGCATCAGCCGGTCGCGCAGCGCATGCAGCACCGCGCGTAGTGACCGATAAGCTTTCTGCGCGTCGTCCGGCCCCAGTTCCTCCATCACGTCCTTCATCCACGCGTCGGCCTTCTGCAGTGACGACTCAAACGGCTGCAGTCTCGGTGAACTCATCATTCCATCCCCTTCATCCAGTGCTTGTTTGCTTGTTGGTTGTGCGTCAGGTGCTGCTTGAGAGATGGCGCGTGAACCATTTCGCGGCCAACTTCGCCACCTGTTCCAGCTTCCCCGGCTCCTCGAAGAGGTGGGTCGCGCCGGGCACGATCTCAAGTTCAGCGGGCGCCTTCATTCGCTCCATCGCGTCGCGGTTCATCTGCAGCACCTGCACGTCATTCCCGCCCACGATGA
>JAAYJW010000242.1 GCA_012522765.1 candidate division WS1 bacterium
CGAGAAGAGCGACAACAATAGCGCCTGTACGTGCCAATCTGACGGTACTCATGGTGGTTCCTCCCACTAAACTCGACCAATGACCACAGTAGCACCCGGCACTACTCCCCACCTCTGCCCTCAGAAAGGTCGCCTGTCAGCAGCGGCTATGCAACGAAAACGAATTCTACATCTCAACTTCATGTCCTTCATCCCAATTCGTCTTTTTTTGGCGCGACCGGCCTGCGGCGATGTTTCTGCCGGTGCGGAGAGGATTCCCGGCTTCCCGCGGACAAACTTGCCCTCCGAAACCGACGGCTCTCTTCAAGCAGCGTCAACCCATCCAGATACGAGGAGATGCAGATTAGTGGATATCTACGAACCTCCCTCAAAGAACGCGATAGTGCTCTTCGATGGCACCGACCTCAGCGCATGGCACAAAAAGGGCGACGAGCCGGCAACGTGGGTGATTGAGGACGGCATCCTGAGCTGCAACGCCACCGGCAACATCATGACCACTGAGCTTTTCGAAGACTGCTACATACACGTGGAGTTCTTCATCCCCGCCGAGGGCCCGGGCAACTCCGGCGTCTACCTGCAGGGACGCTACGAGATACAGGTGCTTTCGCACGACTACAGGGACATGCCCGACGTGAAGGTGTGCGGCGCGATCTATGACGTCCACGCGCCCCTGCAGCAGGTCCAGCAGGCTCGTGAGACGTGGCAGAGCTTCGACATCATCTTCCGCGCCCCACGAATGGCCGATGGCGAGAAGGCCGATAACGCTCGGATCACGGTCCTCCATAACGGGATGATCATTCACAACAACGTGGATATCCCCGGCCCCACCGGCGGGCATCTCGACGTGGACGAGGGCACTCCCGGTCCGCTTATGCTGCAGGACCATGGAGGCAACCCGGTCTCGTTCCGCAATGTCTGGGCAGTGCATCTGTAGGGGGCAACCGAGGTGGCGATGATGCAGAGACAGTGGATCGCGATCGTGACGCTGCTGCTCCTGTGCGGCTGCATGGAGGCGCAGGAGAACCTGCTGACCACCGGCGGCTTCGAAGAGGCCGCCGATGGCGTCCCCGCCGGTTGGAGCTTCCTGCTGGAGGGCGGCAGCGAGGGCACCTGCGCGCTCGACAGCGAGACGGTTCGCTCCGGCCAGCACTCGGTGAGGATCGAGAAGACCTCCGGGCCGGGCTTCATCACGCTGACCACGAGTCCGAAGATCGCGATCACCGCCGGGGAAGAGTATGAAGTGCGCGCTTTCTACCGCACCACCGATGTTCCGTATGCCGCGAACGCGTACTTCTGCATCCGCCAGTACCAGGAGGACGGGACCTCGGGCATTGCGCCGAACATCTTTGGTCCGTCAGCCCAGAGGGTGGTGAACTGCCTGCCGGGGGAGTGGCAGATGCTCTCCTCGGTCCTCACCGCGCGACCTGAAGCCGCGTTTCTCGAGGTCGCGCTGGTGGTCAACGGCAACCCGTTCACGATCAACTTCGACGACCTCTACATCGGTCCGCCGATCCCGCCCGATTACCGCCCGCCGGCGCTCACGCCCGAGGTGCTTGTGAGCGAGGAGGAGGTGTTCGCGCGGCTGGCCGAGCGCGAGAATGCCACCGGTGAGGTGCGCACTATCAACGGGCAGCCGACGCTGCTCATCAGCGGCGAGCCGACGCCGCCGATGCTCTATCTGATGTGCTTCTGGCGCCCGGAGGGCAGCTACAACGGCGACTTCGGCCGCGCGGGGATGCACGTGCAGGTCTGCCCGATCATCTTCTCGCCCTACCGTGCCGACGGGGCTCATCTGTGGACCGGCCGGGGCGAGTATGACTTCGCGAAGGCCGATGAGGTGCTGATGTATGCGCTCCGTGCGAACCCGGACGCCTACATCGTGCCGGACATCGTGCTGCTGGGCGCCTATCCCGGCTGGGGCGATGAGCACCCCGACGAGGTGGCGCAGGACATCAACGGCAACCTCGCGATCGGCAAGTCCGTGCACAACATCCGCTACGGCACCTCGCTGGCCGACGAGAGCGAGTTCTGGTGCCCGTCGCTCTACTCGCAGCTTTTCCGCGAGGACGGGGCGCAGCTAATCCGCGACTACATCGCGCACCTGCGGGAGACGCCGCTGTGGAAGGCGGTGGTGGGCTTCACCATCACCGGCGGCGATGACGGACAGTTCTCGGCCTACCGGCGCAGCGGCCCGGCGCATGAGCCGGACTACTCGCCGACTGCGCAGCGCGATTTCGCGCGCCTGCTGCGGGAGTGGTATGCCGATGACGAGGCCGCCCTGCGTGAGGCCTGGAACGATCCGCAGGTGACCTTCGACACGGTGGAGCTACCCACGCCCGAGGAGCGCATCGCCGCAGGAAGCACCTTCCGTGACCCTGCGACGGACACGCGCATCGCCGATCACGCGCGCTTCCTCTCGGAGGGCACCTGTGACACTGTCCGCGCGCTCGCCGGAGCCGCGAAGGATGCCGCCGGCAAGCCGGTCTTCACGACGACCTACTGGGGCGCGCACGTGATGGGCTCCTCGCTCAATCACTTCGGCTCACGGCGGCTGATGCGCACGCCCGAGATTGACATCATTCACGCTCCGGCGGGCTACGGCCCATGGCGCCGGCCGGGCCAGCCTGGCTGCAATCACACGACGCCCGGCTCACTGCGCCTGCATGACAAGCTATGCCTGCAGGAGCTTGACTTGCGCACCTTTACCAAAGGGTACCCGGACGAGGCCTCGCGGCAGTTCCTCGCCTGGGCCGCCGACCGTGAGGAGTTCGAGGCGATCAACCGGCGCGAGATGGGCCTGATGATGGCGTGGGGGATGGGCTCGTGGTACTACGATATGGCGGGCGGCTGGTTCCACGATGAGGGCATCATGGCCGACATCGCCGATGTTCACGAGGGCTACCGGGAGGGCCTCGCCGATGTAACCGCGTGGCATCCGGACTTTGCGGTCTTCGCCGATGAGGAGAGTTCGCACTGGGTGCCGGAGGGGATGCGCACCGTGATCTTCACGTCGCTCAACCGCCAGCGCGTGGCGCTCAACACCTCCGGCGTTCCCTACGATCGCTATCTCACTGACGATCTGACCCACCCCGATATGCCCGACTACCGCGTCTACCTCTTCCTGAACGCATACCGCCTGACGGACGAGCGGATTGATGCCATCAACGCTCTCAAGCGCGATGGCAAAACGCTGGTCTTTATGTATGCGCCGGGCTTCATCTCCAGCGAGGGGCTGTCTATCGACCGCGCGAGCGAACTGGTGGGCATGCCGCTGCAGTGGTCGCCGGAAGCGGTGTCGCTACAGTGCGAGGCGGTGCCGGGGGATCATCCGCTGGCCGAGGGGCTACTGCCGGTGCAGGAGGGCGCGCGAGCGGCGAAGTTCTGGGTAGACGATCCCGAGGCTATCGTGCTTGGGCGCTATGCGGACGGAGGAGAGGCGGCCATCGCTGCACGCGACTTCGGTGCATGGCGCAGCGTCTACGTCGCCATCCCCGGCGGCATCAACCCCGAGCTGCTGAACAACATCGCGCGCTGGTCCGGCGCCTATGCGGCTACAGCGCCGGGCGACGCGGTCTACATGAACGGGCGCCTGCTCTGCGTGCATGGGTTGGCAGGAGGAACGAAGCAGATCACGCTTCCGTTCCGTGCAACTGTAACTGAAGAACTAACCGGCGAGGTGCTTGCGCGCGACGTGGAATCTCTTACGCTTGACGTGCCGCTGCAGCGGACGCTGTGGCTGCGGCTGGATCGGTGACGGTTCTGCCGCGGCCGACCTCTGATGTGAGCCGCAAAGTGGCGGGGGGAGGATTCCGCCTCGCGCCGCTGAACCGGGCCGTCTCAGACGCTTCCATCCCACCTCACCACCTGATCGGGTGATCTTCGTGACCGCGCAAGTCGACAAAGGCGCTATGATCGAACTGCGGATTGACGCCGGACGCATCACGCAGCTTGCACCACTGCATCTGGTGACGCCACTTGATGACGCGGCCATCGTAGCGCCGGCGGATGGCGAACTCGCGCAGATAGCTGAGGAACTGCAGCGAGCCATCGCCGAACGCATGGGTCTTTGCCCGCCGCTGCTCGAGGCGGCAGGCTTCGCCGGGACGCAGGAGCTTCCCCGCCACCTGATCGCCCTCGGCAATGCCGCCAACAATCTCCTGCTGCGGCGGATGCACGACCTGCAGCAGATCGGCGATCGCGATTACCCGGCGGAGGGTCTGCGTGTCATCTCGATCCACAGCCCCTTTGGCGATGGCCGCAACGTCATCGCCGTGCTGGGCGCTGAGGCCGAGGTGGTGCGGGCGGGGGTGGAGCGGATGCTGGCGCTCGTGGAAGAGCGGGACGGCGGGTGGCTGCTGCCCGGTCGCGTCTTCGAGGTCCGGCCCGCACCCGACACGCCGGATCCCGAGGAGCTTCTCTCCCGCGCCCGCAAGGCACGTAACGACCTCTCCCACGGCCGGCCCGGCGGTATGATCGCGGCGCTGGGCCATCTGAATGCCAGTGGAGAGGAGCGATGGGCGCGTGCGTTCATCGAACTGGTGCGCCCCTGCGCCACCGGCGAGATTCCGCTATCATTCGCGCTGATGTCAGCGGTTGACTTCTGGACGCACCAACTCGTGGTGGGCTGGGACCGCGCCGAGGAGTTCCCCTTCTTCAGCAACGAGGAGCGGCTGATGGTGGCGAACTTCATCGCCTCCTGCACTGAATACTGCCATGATTCGATCACCTCGCAGAAGTGGCGCATCACCCCCGAGGAGCACCAGATATTCAACCACCACACCTTCCCGGCGCGCAGCCTCTTCTTTGGGACGATGTACCTGCGCCGCCACGGCTACGAGATCGGCGATCTCGACCACTGGCTCGATCAGTCGCTGCAGGTCTTCGCCCGCGCCGCGCTGGCAGGCCGTTCGTTTGACGAGGGCGGCGGGGGGTATAGCTGGCTGGTGGGCAACCATCTGCTGGAGGTGATGTTCGCCCTCGGCGACCGCGAGTACGCCCGGAGCGAGAAGCTGCTGCACTACGCCGACCTCGCCACCGTCGTGCTCAACAGCGAGATGTGCTTCGTGCCCTACGGTGATTCGAGCAGCTACTACGCCCGCATGGGGTCCGGGGGCGCGGGGATACTGCTGCGCGCTGCCGAGTGGCATGGCAATGGGGGCTGCAGGTGGCTGGCGGAACGTGCGGCGCCGGAGGCGGCTGCCGGGGACCTGCTCTCCCGCCACGTCGCGGCCGAGGAACCGTCGCGGCACCTCGGGCTGTTCGTGCTGCCGCTCGACCCGGTCATCCACCGCTGGTGCTGCCGGCCGCGCTTTCCCGGCTATCCCCAGCCGCAGTGCCTACCGAACGTCACAGCCGAAGAGGGCTTCGACAAGCTCACCTTCCGCGGCGGCTGGGAGGAGGATGCCGATTACCTGCTGCTGCAGGGCTTCGGCGACGGGTCACACGGTCACCCCGATGCCAACTCCATCAGCCAGTTCCAGGTGCGCGGGCGGATACTGCTCGCCGATGGCGACTACATCCGCCGCTCTCCGCGCCATCACAACACGATCATGGTGATACGTGACGGCGAGCACGCTCCCGTCCCGGTGGCAGCCCGCCTTGATGAGGCCGGCGAGTTCCCCGGCGGCGCCTTCAGCCGCACCAGCCTGCTCGACTACAACGGCTGCGACTGGCAGCGCACGCTGCTCTGGCTCAACGGTGACTGCGTGCTGTGCATCGACTCGCTGGAGGCGGCAGTCGCCGGCGATTACGAACTGCGCTGCTACTGGCGCACTCTCGGCGATGCGACACTCACCGAAAGCGGTCTGCACGCCGACCACGCGGGAGAGCACTTTCATCTGCTGGAGCTTGATGGCTCCGAGCGTCGGCTTGATGTCGAGGGGATCCCGCTCAACGGTACAGACTATCCGGAGTATCGCTTTGGCGATCCGGCGCCAAAGGTCATGGCCCAGACGCGCCGTGCGTACCTGAAGGCGGGGGAGCGCGTCTGCTTCGTCAACCTCCTGCTGCCCAACGGCGAGGAGGTTGCGCCACGCCGAGTTCTCGCTCGGGATGGCGACGCCATTGTTGTCGGCGGTGAAGGCCCCGCCATCCGCGTCGCGGCCCGAGGCTTCGAGATCGACGGGCAGCCGACGGTGAGCTTCTCCAGCGACAGTCCGCCGTGTACGCTGGCAGATACGGCCACGCGAGGCCCCGCGCAGGAGGTCGCGCTGCCCGCCATGGACGGCGCCATCTCCTCGCGCTCCGAACTGCCTGCCCCCGCAACATGCCTCTGCGATGATGGCGCCGATGGTCTGCTGGTCGGCTGCGAGGATGGCAGCGTGATGCACCTGGGACCGGACGGAGTATCGCGGCTGCTAACGCAGGCGGATGGGCGTATCGGGGCGATACTGGCCGGCCCCATCTTCGGCGAGGCGGAGCCGACGTGGATGGTGACCTCGTGGGATGCGAGCCTGCGTCTGCTGTATCCCGACGGCGGGCTGCGCGCGAGGGTCGAGTTGCCTCGCAACGGGCACATGCCGGCGTGGGGGAGGGCGCTTGCACTGGCGGACCTCGACGGTGATGGCCGTCTCTGGCCGATCGTGGGCACTGCCTCCTGGCGCGTCCATGCGATCAGCCCCGACTGGAGCTTCCGGTGGACCTTCCCAACCACCGCGCACTCGGTCACGCGCCTCGCAGTCGCCGATATAAACGGGGACGGGCGCGACGAGATCGCCGTCGGCACCGTCTACTTCTGTGTTCCGGCCATCACCGCCGACGGCGAGCGCCTGTGGGCCGATGAGGATTACAACGACTTCTGGAGCGCCGGGCCGAACTTCACCGAACTGGCGGCAGCGGATGTGGACGGCGACGGGCGCATCGAGACACTGGCGGCCGCCTCCGACGCGCTCGTGCACTGCATCAGCCACGAGGGCGAGAAGCGCTGGACCCGAAGCATCGGCGATGAGCCGGGGGGGATGGTGGTGACATCGCGTGGCATCGCCGCCGCCTCGCGCACCGGCGACCTGCACATGATAGACGGTGCGGGTGATCTGCTCTGGCGCACCAGCCTCGGCAGCCCCTGCACCTGCCTCGCTCTGGCAGACGAGCAGCTCATCGTGGGGCTTGAGGATGGCCGCGTGGTGCGCCTCGACCTCGATGGATCAGCCATTGGCGGCCACGCGCTACCCGGAACGATCGCGCACCTTCTCGCCACCGGCGACGGGCGCATCGCGGCCGCCGGCGGGGATGCCACGCTGCACATCCTCGAGCTTCCGACGGGTTAAGAGGTCTAGCGGGGTCCCAGACACTCTGCGGGGAAGATCGTGGTGACGGTGGTGCCGCGGCCGATCTCTGACGCGATCTCCACCGTGCCGCCGTGGGCCTCCACCACCTCGCGCACGATGCGCAGCCCGAGGCCGAGGCCGCGGACCTGCCCTGTGACCACCTCTTCGATCTGCGCGTAGCCCTCGAAGACCCGGTCGATGTGCTCGTGCGGGATGCCGGGGCCGTTGTCCGTGACCGAAAGTCGCAGCGTGCCGTTGGCACACTCGGCCTGGACACGAATCTGCACCGGGCGCTGCTCGGCGAACTTGATCGCGTTGTCGGCCAGTTCCTCAATCACCAGACTGAGGTCATCGGCATGGAGAAGCACCTGCTCGGCATCGGGAGCGATCGCGATGCCGAGCTCGACGTCCTCGTCAGGGTAGCGCTCCCGCAGCGTCCGTTCTACCTCCTCAAGCACCGGGGCCAGCTCAACTGGCTGCGGTTCGGGGCTCTCCTCGGCAGCCGACAGTTCCCTGAACTTCAGCAACCGCGCGATGGTCTCATCGAGCCGCCTGACCTGTCGCCTGCAGATCGGAAGGATCCTCTCCACCGCCTCCCAGGTCCGATCCGGTGGAAGGTCGCTGACCACGTCCAGCGTACCGCCGATGACCGTCAGGGGCGTGCGAAGCTTGTGCGAGATGGAGTTCATGAAGCGCATCTCGCGATTGCGCGCGTTCACTCGATCGGTGGCGTCGCGAAGCGTGACAATGACGTCAATGAGCTCGCCCCTGTCATTGAAGAGCCGGGTCATCCGCGCGTCAATCCAGAGGCTCACTGCTCCCGCGGTACGCGCGATCTCAAGATCGGTGGTCTCGTGAGCGCTGGCACGCACGGCTTCCATGCTCTCCGACGTCTCGAACGGCTCAAGCACTCGCTCCAACGACCTGCCGATATAGTCCTCACCGAGGAGATTCAGAAGAAGTTCCGCCGAATGGTTGGCCCAGGTGATCTCCCACCGGTCGTTTGCGGTCAGTATGCCGTCGGACATCGCGCCAACGGCGGTCTCGAAGCGCTCCTGCTCGGCCAGTCGCGACTGCGCCACCGCCAGACTGCGCTCACGTTCGGCCAGCAGCTCATGAAGCTCAACCACGCGCACCCCCACCTCCACACGCGCGCGCAACTCCTGCGGATCGAAGGGCTTGGTGACGTAGTCATCCGCCCCGGCCTCAAGCCCCTCCACGATCTCGCTCGGCTGCACGTTGGTGGTGACCATGATGATGTAGATCATGCGTGGCTCATCGCTCGATCGCAGTCGCCGGCAGATCTCAACTCCGTCGAGGCCCGGCATCATCCAGTCAAGCAGAACCAGTGATGGTGCGCCGGGCCTCATCAGCAGCGCCCACGCCTCGTTGCCGTCCTCCGCGATTACCGGCTCATGGCCCCATTTCCGCACGCTGACTTCGAGAAGCCTTCGGTTCGTCGGCTCATCCTCGGCGATCAGGATCTTCATGTCGCATCATCCTTCAGCGCCTGCAGTGCCGCTTGCAGGCGCTGGATGTGCCGCTCAAGGCGTTCCAGCGTCTGAGCGGCTCCGATCAGCTCTCCACCCTTGCGGCCGATACTCTCAAGCTGCCGCGCCAGTTCGTAACCGGTCTGCTGGTCGAAGTTCCCGATCATGCCATTGAGCGAGTGCCCCGCCCGGGCCAGTGCCTCCGGGTCTGCTCGCTCGATGGCCGCTCGCGCCCGCTCCAGCAACTCGCCATGTTCGGACATGAAGAGGGCGATCATCTCCGCCAGCAGGTCCCGGTCGCCCATCATCCGATCGAGGACCGCTTCCCGATCAATGACTGCATCGCCCTCTGGCGGTGGCTCGGCGCCTTCGGATTCGGCCACCGTTCCGGTTCCGGCGGCCGCCTCCACCGTGGTGACGAGCTCGACCGCGCCCAGCGGCTTGGCGATGTAGGCATCCATGCCGGCGGCGAGGCACCGTTCGCGGTCGCGACTGAGGGCGTGTGCCGTCATCGCCACGATCGGGGTGTGAGAGCCCTGATCGGCCTCACGAGCGCGGATCTGCCTGGTGGCTTCCAGGCCGTCCACCCGCGGCATCTGCACGTCCATCACAATCACGTCGAACTGCTGCGTGGAGGCTTCCACTGCCTCCACGCCGTCGCTCACCGCCTCCACCTCATGCCCGCGCTTCTCCAGCGTCCGCATCACGAGACGCTGGTTGATCGGGTTGTCCTCGGCAACCAGCACACGGAGGCGACGAACGGGCAAGGGCAGACTGCGCAGGTTGACCGGCGCAGGCTCAACAGGCGCGTGCGGGCGCCGCTGCAGAGAAGTCAGTATCGCGTTCAGCAGCTCGGACTGCTTCACCGGCTTCATCAGCAGCGAACTGATCCGCAGCGGGCCGACCCGCGAAGCCTCACAGACTGCCGCCGATGACAGCATGATCAGCGGCGTGTCCTCAATCCGTGGATTCGCCCTGATCTGCTCCGCAAGCTCGATACCATCCATCTCCGGCATCATCATGTCGAGCAGCACCACGTCGAAGGGCCTCTCGCCTCCCGCCGCCGTGGCGAGCAACTCCAGCGCCTCAGCCCCGTTGTCAATGACCGTCGCCCTGATGCCCCACGCCGTCAGTATCTCGCTGAAGATCCGCCGGTTCGTCTCCGAATCGTCCACCACGAGGATCAGCAGATCCTCCACATCGCCCCACTCGGGCAGTTCCTCCTCTACCACCTCCAGCGGCACGGTGAAGTGGAAGGTGCTGCCCACGCCAACCTCGCTCTCCAGCCACATCCGGCCTCCCATCAGCTCTACGAGCTGCGAGGAGATGGTCAGGCCGAGGCCGGTCCCGCCGTAGCGCCGGGTGGTGGAGCTATCCGCCTGCGTGAAAGCCTCGAGTATCCGCTCCTGTTCCTCCGGGGCGATCCCAATGCCGGTATCGCGCACCGAGAAGTGCAGCACCGCGCGCTCGCCCTGCCGCTCCTGCTCCTCGACCTCCAATACCACCTCGCCCTCGTGCGTGAACTTGACGGCGTTGCCGACGAGGTTCACGATGATCTGCCGCAGGCGCCACGGATCGCCGCGGAAGTGATCGGGGACCTCCGGTGCGATCCGCCACGCAAGCTCAATCTCCCGGTCGTCCGCCCTGACGGCAAGCGCCTTGAGCATATCCCCTACGCTCTCACGCAGGTGGAAGTAGGTCACTTCCAGTTGGAGTCTTCCCGCCTCGATCTTCGAGTAGTCGAGAATTTCGTTGACGAGCCTCAGGAGCGTGTCCGCCGATTCGCGCACCACGAGCAGGTACTCCCGCTGCTCGGGCGCCAGGTCAGTGTCGAGCGCGAGGTCGGCCATGCCGATGATACCGTTCATCGGCGTGCGGAGTTCGTGGCTCATGTTGGCGAGGAACTCGCTCTTGGCCTTCGTGGCCTCGCGCGCGGCGTCGCGAGCCTCGCGCAACTGCTGCTGCGTCAGCTCGTGTTGGGCGATCTCAGCGTGCAGATCGGCATTGGTGCGGGCAAGCTCCGCCGTACGTTCCTCCACCCGCCGCTCCAGCGACTGGTTCGCCTCCACGAGGCGCCGGGCCATCTCGTTGAAGGTCGCAGCCAGCACACCGATCTCATCAGGCGATTGCACCTGCACCCGCTCATCGAGCGCGCCGACCGCAATGCGTCGCGCCACAGCCGTCAGGTGCTCGATCGGATGGCTTATGCTGTTGCTCACCCGTGTCGCGACAAGCACCGTCGCCAGCGCCGTGCCGAGGATCGCCAGCAGCATGGCGCGCCGTAGCTCAGTCAGAGGCGAAAATGCCTCATCCCGATCTACCTTCGCCACCAGCCCCCACCCTGCGGGTTTCACGTGGCGGGTGGCCGCCAGCACCCTCTGACCGCGGTAGTCAACGACGTCGTCGAGCAGCGCTTCCTCTCCCGCGACCGCGCGCTCGATGGGGAGGGGCCCTTCAGGTGATGAAGTGGCGGCCGTCAGTGCCGCTTCAGGCCGGTGGCGCAGGGGGGTCAGGAAGATCGCTTTACCATCGGGGCCGGGTCGTGCCAGGACCGTCTCGCCCGTCAGGCCCAGCCCCTCGTAGTCGCTGACGAGGCCGAGGATGTTGTCTACGCGAGAGCGGATGACCACCACACCAATCACCGCGCCATCCAGCGTCAGCGGCCGGGCAAGCAGCACTCGCACTTCGCCCTGTTCATTGAGCCTGAAGATGTCGGCGACAGGCTGCCGGCGCCCCCTGATGAAGGCCTCGTCGGCCGCCATGCACTCGCCGATCTGCGCGGGCTCAGTGGATGCCACCACAACGCCGAAGCGGTCGAGCACGCTGATGGCGCGGAAGCTGGGCATGTTCGCCCAGGCGTCGCGGAGGATGCGGTTCATCACCTGCACCTGCGCGGGGTCACCGGTGCGGCGATACTCGTCGAGGCTGAGACGAAGTTGCGTTCGGCTGGCGACGAGGCTCAGACGCTCGAGGTTCTGCTCGATGATCGCCTCAAGGCGGTGGGCCTGCACGGTCGCAACCGCCTCAAGTTGATCGAGCACCTCCTCGCGGATCGTGTACTGCGCGGTGGTCCACGAGATGGCGCTGACGATCGCCAGAGGCAGCAGGGCCAGTGCCAGGAATGCAAGTGTGAGACGCGCCCTGATGCTCATGATGCCACCTGCTCGTCGAGAGGTGACTTCGAGTCTGCGTCTGTTTGCGCATGCCCCCGAGCGCCGGTCTGAGGACCGGCGTATCAAGATTCGCAGAAAGCAGGCGCTATACCTGCCTCTATCAGCGGGTCGCCGGCGAGGCCAGGGTGACCTGCAGATAGCTCTCCACGCGGAAGAACGCGCCGCCCTCGGGAATGCCGGTGATCCCCCAGACCTTCCGGTGCCGGTTGCGCGCGACGCTGAAGCAGAAAGCGTCTGTCGCGCCTATGTCGCTCCGGGCGATGGTGAAGAGCACCCGCCAGCCGTCCGCACGAAGCTCTGTCTCCACCGTGTGATCGCTCGGCCACGACCAGTTCCAGCGCGTCCCCTCACACTCGGAGGCACAGCGGTAGCCCTCGGGGTTGATGATGAAGTGATAGACGATGGCAGAGTCCCTCGCCGGTGCGAGGAAGATCTCCACGTTGTCACTTGAGCAGGTGGCGCCGGTGGAATGCTCGCGGTGGATCACCACCTCATCCATGCGCTCCTCGGAGCAGTCTATCAGCAGCCCGACCCGCTCCTCATCGGCATACGGGGTTACCCAGCTTCGGTTGCACTCCGGCGGAAGCAGCGAGATCCGATCCAGCAGCACCAGGCGCCGCTCCTCATCGGGCGAGGCATCGATTGTCAGCGCATCCAGCGGCAGCGGAGTCACAGTGCCAGGAGCGGCGTACTGCTGGCGGCTGTGCACCATGCTGCTCCAGCGGTTGAAGTGCGAACGCTCGTGCTCCACCTCGGAGGCGTACGCGCCTTCACCGGTGAGGGCACCCGCTTGAGCCAGCAGTTCCTCGCCGCGGCGGCGCGTGTCTTTGGTCAGCATCAGGTCAAGCTCGCACGGACGGTGCCGCAGGCAGCCCTCCATACCCCCAACGGCCCGTCGCAGCGTTTCCAGGTACTGTCCCATGGGAACTGCTGCGGGGCCGAAGCGCCGGGCGCAGTAGTCATCAAGCAGCGCCTGCAGGTCCGTCTCCACGTCAAGCATGCAGCGAGCGGCGACGTAGACCGGCAGGTGGAAGCTCTCCCACGCCGGGGAGTTGATGCCGCCCGCCTCTGTAAGGAAGCCCGCCACGCCCAGGCGATGATAGGCGCGCATGTCATTCGCCACCACCCGCCACATCGGCGCGGGCAGATCACCCCAGTTGTGCATGTAGTACTCGTACACGGTCACATGCTCGACGCGCTCGCGGAGCTTCCGCAGCCGCTCGTGGAGCGGACGATTGACCGGGCAGTCCTCATCATCAATGGCGTGTCTGTAGCAACGCGATAGTGTGCAGCCGACCATCAGGTTCGGCGGGAATGAGTCGCGGACGCTCACGAAATCCAGGAATGAGCTGTAGGCGTAATGTCCGATCAGCACATCCGGGCAGCGCTCGAGCATCTGCGCGCAGATGTCATGCACGAAATCCGCGGTGCGGCCGTTGATAGTGCCCGCTGCTCGGTCCTCGTCTGTGTCAAGCGCGCGGCACGCCTCGCACTCGCACCAGCCGTAGCCGTCGTTCGGCGCGATCCCGACCACGCGCACCGACGGGTGCTCCGCGACCCACGCCTCGATGGCATCGCAGATCTGCGCCCGCATCTGCGGGTTGGA
>JAAYJW010000243.1 GCA_012522765.1 candidate division WS1 bacterium
GAGGCGGTCACGCTGTTGATCGTCGAGGGCGCGCTGGAGGGAGCCGACGAGCGTTTCGCCCTGCTGCCCCGCCGGACGATGGAGGCGGCACGAGCGGCGAGCATCGGCATAGGGCTGCTGCGTTCGCCCGCCGACATCGCGGACGCGCTGACCGCAGCGGCGGCCACTCACGCAAGAGCCGGGCTGGGGGCGGTCTGATGGCAACGCGGACCGCCGACAGCAGGTGGGCCCGGAGGCGGCGGCACTTCTTCTCCGTGCTGCCGCACGATCCGCCTGACAACACTCCCGACGAGCGGCGGCGGTGGGCGCTGCTGATGCTGGCGGGATGGATGACGATGCTCGGCGCGCTGCTGGCGGCGACGGCGTTGCTCGACAGCGGCCTGCTGCTGGCGGAGATGACCGCCGCGGTGCTGCTCGCCGCGCCGGTAGTGTGGCGGCTGCACTTCAGCAGGATGACGCGCATGTGGCCGAACCTGATCGCGTTCCTCGCGGCTGTCGTCCTCGGCATACTGCACTGGCGGATGGGCTTCTTCACGGCCGGCGAGGACATCTCGCGGCTGGAGCTGAGCTACCGCACACTCGTCGGCCTCTTCTACTGGGTGATGGCCTTTCGCGCGTTCTCGATCAGGACCGTCCGCGATCTCACGCAGACCGCTCTCCCCGCCATCTCCGGCCTGCTGCTGGTGCTGATCGCCGCGCCGACGGTCGTGGCAATCACCGGAACCGCGCTGGTCTTCGCCGGGACGCTCATCATGCTCGCGGGGGAGCATTCGTCCAACCGCATGGAGCACGTGGACCAGGTGATTGCGCCGAAGCCGACGCGCAGACGGGCGTGGAGGCCCGCGGTGAACTCCTGGGTGAGCCTGCTGCTGGCGGCGATGATGGCCGCGGTGATACTCGCGGGCGTGGCGGCTCGCGTCGAGCCATCGAACCCGGTGGGCCAGTGGCTGCGGATGCAGCTTGCGTGGAGGCTGGCGCGGCTGATGATCCGCGAGCCCGTCTACCCGCACATGTCCGTCCGTTCGCTGCTCCTCGGCGGTTCCGCTCCGACGCCTCGCGACCGCCTGATGCTCACGGTGGAGAGTGAGGAGCCGCTGAAGGTGCGCACTACGGTATACGACCTTTACACCGGCTCCTCGTGGCGGCGCAGCGAGCGTGACTGGCGACGCGTTGATGCTACAGGCATCACGTGGGAACTGCCGCCGCCGGAGACCTTCGGGCTCTCGGCGGCCGTCACCGAGGAGATGCAGGTGCGCCTCACCCCCGGCTTCGGCTTCCTCGGCGTGCTGCCCGTGCCATGGTGCCCGCAGGAGATCACGCTTGATCTACCGTCGCTGCGCGTGGATCAGTCGGGTGTGCTGACCTTCAGCGGCCACCTGCTCCCGGGCGATAGTTACACCGCTGTAGTCGCGTCACCCGCGGCGCTCACGCCGCCGCCCGGCGCAGAGCCGCCTCCGCGAGTGGACCTGCAGCATGCGTTGCAGGTGCCGGAGGATCTGCCGGAGCGTGTGCGGGCGCTGGCGCGGGAGATTGCCGCCGAGGCGGGCAACGACCCGACACAGATCGCCATTGCGATGGAGGGGCATCTGCGCCTGGAGTATGAGTATGACCTTGAGGCGCCGCCGGTGCCTGACAAGCAGGATTTCATCGATCACTTCCTGTTCGGCTCTCGCCGCGGCTGGTGCAATCACTACGCCACCGCCATGGTCGTGATGTTGCGCGTGGTGGGCGTACCGGCGCGACTGGCAACCGGTTTCACCTCCGGTGAGTTCGTGGCCGCGCGCGGGGTGTGGGAGATACGCGATCAGGACGCGCATGCGTGGGCGGAGGTCTTCCTGCCGGGGACGGGCTGGGTGGACTTCGATCCGACCCCGGCGCTCGATGAGGCAGATGAGGGCGCCGCGGGTGCGCTGAACGAGATTGCCGATGGCCTTGTGCTGATGCTGGGGGAGGGTTGGGCGTGGCTGCGAGCGAACCTGCTTGCTGCGGTCCTGATGCTGATCCTGCTGGCGGCGGCAACCACCGGGGCAATCGCCGGGCTGCGCTGGTACCAGCGGCGGCTCAGGCCGCTACGGCCCGGGGCAGGTCCGGCAGTGCGCATACTGTACGCCTACGCGCAGATGCTGCGCTGGCTGGAGCGGGAGGGTCTGAGCAAGCCCGCCCAGGTGGCGCCGTGGGAGTTCCAGCGACGAGCGGCGGCTGAGCTGCCCGACCTTGCCGCCTACGCCGCGGCAGTCACGGGAGCTTACGTCCGGACGCGCTTCGGGCCGGGCGAACCGTCCGAAGCCGTGGCGGATGAGACCGAGCAGGCACTGGCGGGGCTGCGCGACCTGATCTTCACACCGAAGCCACGGGAGGTGACGAGCGCGAATGCATGAACTGAATCTGCGCGTGGTTACATTCGCGATCATCCTGCTGGCGCTCGTCGCCACCGGGACGGCATCTGCCGCCGGTGTCTCCCGCATCGTGGAGTACCGCTCCCCGCTGGATGACTCGCTGCAGGCCTACGGCGTCTACCTCCCCGACGGCTCCCCACCCGGCGAAGCGGGCTATCCGGCGGTGCTGCACGGTCACGGGTACGGCTGGAGCGTCTCGACCAGGTTCTCCGACTTCCAGCGCGAGTGGGCGGACGCGCATGGCTGGATCATGATCAACCTCAACGCCCGCGGCCCGAACTTCTACGAGGGCGTCGGCAACTACGAGTCGCTTCGCGTGGTCGAGGACGCCATCGAGCGCTTCGGCGTTGATCGCAACCGCGTTTACATGACCGGCGGCTCGATGGGCGGCACGGGGGCGCTGCGTCATGGCCTGCGCCACCCGGACGTCTTCGCGGCAGTGATGGGCGTGGACGGCTGGACGGACTTCCGCCTCTGGCACAAGCACTGGTATGCCCGCGCCGATGCCGAAGAGCTGATCGAAGAGTTCCGCCGGCCGCTGCTGCAGGCCTCCTCACCGCTCTACTGGGCGGAACGAGGCGAACTTGGCGCTACCGGGCACATCGTTGATGGCTCGGACACCACCGTCTGGCCGCAGAACGGCCTGCGGCTCTACGAGCGCCTGGTGGCGCTGCGCGAGGCCGAGCAGGGCGCGTACGATCAGCGCCTCATCTTCAACCCCGAACTCGGCCATGGCCGTGGCACCGACTACCGCGCCATCTACGGCTTCTTCCTCGGCCGCGAGCGGGTGAGCAGTCCGGAGAGCTTCACGATCCAGACGACGGTGCTGCCGCACGGGGAGCTGTACTGGGCGCGCATTGAGAGCTTTCTGCTCGACGGCCTCGGCGGATCGCTGCAGGTGCGCACCGAGGGCGACAGCGTCTGGGCGAGCACGAAGAACCTGCGCGCGCTGTCGCTGATGCTGCGCGCCGGACCGGTAGGTGAGCGCGACTACGTGCGCGTCTTCGTGGACGGCTTCCCCTGCTACGTCGGCCCGCCGGAGACGCTGACGCTTGAGGCGGCCACGGACGAAGCCGGCATCGTCGTCGGCTGGCAGGTCAGGCGGCCGCAGGCGGGGCCACGGAAGACGCCCGAGATGAGCGGACCGATCGGCGATGCGTTCATGTCGCCCTTCGCGGTCGCATGGAGTACCGCCGGGCCCACCGATCAGGTGGCGAGACACCGGCTGGAGGCCGAGCAGTTCGCGGATAGCTGGAATGACTTCTTCGTGCGCGCGCCTGCCGTGCAGGCGGTGCCGGAGGATCGGCTGGCGCCCGCGGATATCACAGGGCGAAACATCATCATCTTCGGCACCCTGGACAGCAGCAGGCTGCTCCGGCAGGCCGATGCAGCGCACTCATTCCCGGTGCAGGTCCTCGATGCCGGTGTGATCGTGCGCGATGCCGCAAACGGCGACCGCAGATACATCGGCCCGCAGTTCGGGGCGATGCTCTGCTACCCGAACCCGCTCAACGGCTTCCGCACATATCTGCTGGTTGTCAACCGCCGCGTCTTCACCAAGCCCGAGGAGAAGGTGCCGCAGCTTCTCGGCTACGACATGGAGAAGCTGCCGTGGGGCTATCCGGACTACGTGATCTTCAACAACGATCAGGCGCAACTGCCCTACGTGCTCAACGTCAACAACAAGCCCGCGGTAGACTGCTACGACGCCGCCTACTTCGTGGAGGCCGACTTCTTCGACGATGACTGGGGCACAGATAGCATGCACCAGCTTCGCCGCGTGCGGGTGCAGAAGCCGGAGGAGCATCGCCTGGTGCATGTCGCGGAGCTGGCGCTGGAGCGCGAACCGGAGGTCGGCGCATCCGTGCTGGTGACCGACGGCAGCGGGGAGCCGGTGTATACCGCGCGCGTCACCGGGCGCTGGTGGGGCGAGGCCGAGGTCGTCATCTCCGCGCTCACGGACGAGGAGGGGCGCGCGCACTTCCCCGCGCCGGAGGGTGTCTCGCTGGAACGCATGAGCTTCGAGGTCATCGGGCTGATGGCCACGGGCGGCACGTGGGATCGCACGGCCGATGTGGCCCGCCGTCTCGCTCCGGGGGCGCTCTCGCCGGGGCAGATCGATCTGCTCTGCCTCGCCGACAGACCCGCGGTTGCGCCCACGGGTGAACTGAAGGTGCCGCTGCTGGTGTACAACGCCGGCGCGCAGGAGCGCCGGGTGCGAGTGACGCTGCTCGCTCCCTCCGGACGAACGGCCCCGGCAGAGCGTGTAGTGACGATTGCCGCAGGCGGGCGCGAGCACGTTGAATTCAGTTGGTGGCCCGAGGGCCGCGCTGCCGGAGAGATTGCGCTTCAGGCCGAGGCACGGCTGCTTGGTGGCGCTGTCGCGGCCTCATGCACACGCTCGATCGGGGCGACGGTGCTGCCGGCGCTCGGGATACCCGTCGTGGTCGGTGAGACGAAGGGGGCGGACATTGCGTGGGGGTCGCCGTGGAAGGTCACTGCGAAGCTCAGCAACGTTGGCTGCGATGGCCCGGCCGAGGTCACGGCACATTGCACACTGATAGAGGCCCGGAGGGCCCTCGTGGCGAAGAGCGCCACCGTGACGCCCGGTGAGGTCGCTGTGGTGGAGTGGGGCGGCGATGAGATCCTGCCTCGCGGCGAGTATACCGTGCGCGTGACGGTCGAGGGCGCCTTTGCCAGCACCGCGACCGCAAAGTTCGCTGTTCATTGACCGGATCGGAGAAATGACATGAGCAAACGGCCTGGTGTGCTGATGATCGCCATCTTGATGACCCTGCCCGCCTGGAGCGCTCCGGCGCTGCAGCAGATCGCGCCGGACGGCTCCACCGAAGTCACACTTTACACCGGATCCGCCGCAGCGATGGTGCGGCAGTATACGCCGGTGCGGCTGAACGCCGGCGCAAACACCGTCAGCTTCGGGTGGACCGCCGATGGCGTGGATGCCGCCTCGGTTACCATCGCGGGCGACCGCCTGCAGGTAGGACCGACGATCACTCCCGCCGGCGCCGAGCGGACGCTGCAGTGGGCAGTCACCGCTCCGGAGGCCGGAGAGTACGCGCTGACAACCACCTTTCTTCTCAACGGCCTCACGCTGAGTCCGGCGTATCGCATGGACTGGGCCGAGGGCGCGGGCGTCGTCCGGCTGCGCGGCTGGGTCGGCGTACTCAACGAGAGCGGCATGGGGCTTGAGGACGTGCAGGCACAGCTTGTAGTCGGCAGGCCGGGATCGGGGCAGGGCAGCCCCAATCTCGCCATCAACGGCATTAGTGAACTCTCCGCGGGTATGAACGTACGGGCTGAGTTTCTCCCGTCAACGGAGCTTGCCGCGCGGACACTCTACCGGATTGTTTCGGAGACCGCGCCTGAGCGGGTCATGCGGGTGCTCGAAGTCCAGCCGCCACGCGATGGCGCCCTCGGACGGGAGATGCTGCCGCCCGGTCCGATGCACCTTGTGATCGGAAAGGCATCGGGGCCCGACCGCATCAGCATGACCACCCTCAGCTATGAGCCGGGCGAGGAGTTCGAGGTCGCTCTCGGTCAGGAGCAGGCGCTGGTGGTGGAGCGGCGGCTGATGGAGCGGCGCAAGGAGCAGCTCGAGTTCGACCGCCTCGGGCAGGTCAGCGGCTTCGACACCGTGGAGCGATACGAGCTTGCCGTGCGGAGCTACCTCGACAGGCCGGCGGACATTGAGATAGTTGAGACGGTGCTCGAGACGTGGGAGATGCAGACTGATGCGCTTCACGTGCTGGAGGACCGGGAGGCAATCATGCGCATGGACGTGCCCGCCGGTGGCGAGAGCACGCTCGGCTTTACGCTGGTCAAGCACACCGGCACGCGCATCCCGAAGTAGTTGTTCGTCGAGGACCCTCTGCCCTCACAGCGACAGCGGCGGCGCCTGATGGCGCCGCCGCTGCTGAGTCTACCGATTGTCAGGCCGCGCCTGCTACGACATCTCGATCTGGACGTTGTCCGCGACGCCGCCGAGGATCGTGTAATCCGTGCGGACCTCCTGCAGGATCGAGCCGGGGATGAACTTGCTGACCGGCCCGTGCGCGGCGAGGCGGGCGATGAAGCGCTGCCAGCTCATCGTCGTCGCCGGGCCGCACATGCCGTCCAGCCAGAAACTGCGGTGCTTGGCGCCGAGGATGTCCGCCGGAGCGATCGTCGCGGCCATCGGCGGCACCCACGACCAGTCGCCGCCGAAGCTGTGCAGGGCGTTTTGCATGATCGTCATCGGCGTGAGCTTGACGATGCGCGCGGTCGCGGCCTTGTAGTCGTCCATGCTGTCGAACTCGCTGCCGAGGCTCGACTCCCAGAAGGCGATGTGCGCGCACCAGCCAATGCCGCCGTAGCAGCAGTCGGCGCCGCCGGTGTCGGCGATCATTGCTGAGTAGTCGTTGATGTTGTCGCTGTTCGGGAAGTGAGTGTTCTCCGCCTTCGGGCGCAGTTTCTCATCAATGCGGCCGAAGAAGTTGGCCTGCATGGCCGTGGCGAAGGAGCCCTCCCACTCGGCGGGAGCGGTCTTGCCGTTCTCGTCGGCATACTCGTCCATGTTGAAGGTCACAACATGGCTGCAGTCAATGCCGAGGCGATTGATGATCCTCGCCGCGACGGCATACTGCGGCACCGGGCCGACCGGCAGAATCAGCACGCACTGGCGATGCTCATCGCGCGCCTGAACGATGCGCGTAACGATGTCGGTGGCGAAGGCCCCGTAGAACTCGGAGAGGTCCTCGATCACCCTGATCTGAAAGTCGGGGTTACTGTGCTTTGTGATCTCTTCCTTCGTGATTGCGCGGACCCGGGCGCACTCTTCGGCGTCCCTGAAGTCAAGGAAATCCGCGACTGCTGGCATGAAAGCCATCGTTATGCCCTCCTCAAAGCTGGCCCCTCGGCCATGCTGGTTGCGAGCGACGCTGTGACACAGGCAATTCGTCATCGCGCGGGGAATATCCTCCGTGACGCCATCATCATCCGCCGAAGGAGCCTTCATGTTCGTCACCCGCCGGCCGCAGGACCACGATCTCGTCGAGCGTCTCGACCCCGGTTACTGGCACCCGGCCTACGTGGCGCTGCTGGCCGAGTGTACCGCGACACTCGTGCCGCTGGGGCAGTTCATCACGCACATCACCTACGGGGCGATCGTGACCGGCAGGCGGCCGGAGCACGATCCGGCCGGTTGCCTGCTGCTCGGGCAGGGAGCGCTGCGACACAGTGGGGTTGATGCGAGCGACTGCATCCGCGTCGCCTCCGACTCGCCGTGGGCGCTCGAACGCGCCAGGGTGCAGCGGGGCGACCTGCTGCTCGCGCGTTCGGGCCAGGGCTCACTGGAGCAGAACCGCCTCGCGGTCTACCACGCCGATGAGCCGGCGGTGGTGGATTGCTTCGTGGACCTTGTGCGGCTTGAGGGCATCGCGCCGGA
>JAAYJW010000244.1 GCA_012522765.1 candidate division WS1 bacterium
AGCGTGGCGCTGACGAGCATCCAGCGCACCGGGCCATCTTTGCTCCACCACGTGGCGGTGGTGCGGAGGTCGGCCGGGACCGGTGTGCCGTCGGCGGTGATAAGGCGCGCATTCTCAGCAGACTGCAGCGCCTCATCCGCGAAGGGTACGCCGAAGGTGACGGGGCTTGCGTTCAGGCCCTCCACCGCAGGCCAGTCAGTCCCCAGCGGCACTCGCGCGCGCTGGGGAGTGACCGTCTCGCGGGAGAACTCCGGGGCCCAGTGGAAGCCCGGATCGAGGGCCTCCTCATTCGGCGGGTACTGCTCGCGCAGTTGCTCAACCGTTACGCCCTGCGCGAGGGCAACAGACCCTGCGGCAAAGATCATGAGAAGTGCGAGTGACAGGTGACGCATGATGAATCCTCCATGAAGAGTCAAATGCGAAGACGAACAGGTTGATGCAGATTGTCTGCAGCTATTCCCTGCGCGCGTCCGCTGTTCCTTTGTTTTCGGACAAGCTGTGATCCGGCCAATCAATGCGCAGCCGGGCAGAGCGCCTCGTTGTTGCCCTCGTAGATCTCCTCGATCGCGTTGTCCGGGTCCACGATTACCAGCCACCCGGGTGCGACTGGCCGGGCGATTTCGACGGTCACTGGAATGCGCTTGGGCTCCAGGTCGAGCGGTGCAGCGATGGAGGCTACAGTCGTCTCCGCGATCCGCTCGCCAGATTCGCTTACCAGCGCCACGCGAACGTTGGTGGCCTCGGCGCCGCCGATGTTGTGCAGGATGACCTCGACCTGCCCATCGCCGACGGTTACCTCGCGCGCGGCGATCGCCAGGTCCGGCCTGGTGAAGATGCTCGGTAGCTCCTCCACCTGCCGCGCTTCGATGACAGTCACGCTTCGCGGTGCAAGCTCCAGCGGCACCGCGTCGGCCTTCGCAAGCTCCAGCGTGCGCGTGGAGGCCGCCGCGTCCATGATGTTGTCCTCGTCCGCATCCGGGCCCAGCGTCACCTCATAGCGGCCATGATCCAGCCGCCACACGCGCATCAGGCCGCTCATCGGCTCCCGGCGGAAGTTGTAGACAAAGACCTTCAGGTGGTCCTTGCGGTTGCTGACGACCGCAGCCGCGTAATCATCGCCAAGGCCCTCCCAGGTGACTGCATGCTCAGGGTAGACCTCGTTGCGCTTCGGCTGCCCGCCGAGATAGGTTCGGGCGACGCGACCCATCATCGAGAACCAGACGCGATCGGTGTACTGCTTGCCCGGATCCATCATCTCCGGCCAGCGCTGCACGCTGTAGATGGTGCTGAGATACCGCCCTACTGCTGCCTCCGGTGTGCCGAGGATGAGGTCCGCGAATGGCGACGGGTCGCCACTGAGATAGACGCCGAGGAAGACGCTCTGTTCGCCAAGCTCCTGGAGGCGCCCGGCATCGAAATCATCAAGCAGCCCGGAGTTGTAGAGGTTCACGGCTCTCCCGATCACGTGCCTGTCCACGGGGTCCTCGCGCAGGAGGTCCTTGAGCGGCTTCACGAAGCGTTCGTCCCCGGTCATGTCCGCCAGCCACACGTGCAGGTCCTTCTGCGTGTAGCCCGAGAGCGGATCGTGTTCATCGGCGCGAACTACCTCTCCGGTCGCCACATCAATGGCCGAGGCGTAGGCCCCCGGCCTCTGATAGCTGACCCACGTGTCCGCCCACTCGGTCAGCAGCGTCATCGCGCGCGGCGAGCGGTTGTAATGCGCCAGTTCAGCCGCCGGATGCATCGTGAGCGCCCGCCAGCCCTCATCGAGATCGAGCGGTCGCGGGTTGATCGCATCCCCCGCGCCCTGCTTCGACCGCCGGAAGTGCCTGCGGCCATCCTCCGTCTTCACGGTCAGCACCTCCAGCGACCGCGTCGACTCCATCAGGTTCTCGACGTAGATCGGGTCGCCGTAGAACCAGTCCGCCATCAGCGTCAGGTGATTCATGCCCTCCTCATACGCGTGCAGCGGGTCCATGTCGTTGCGGTTCACACCACGAAGGACGCTCTGGCGGTGCATGAAGTCATTGAGTCGCGTGGCCCCGTCGAGCATGGTCGGTGTGAGGCCATCCTGCTGCAGCTTGGGGAAGTCCGTTAGCTGCTGGAAGAAGCACGTGTCATCGTTGACGCGCCCGCCGAACTCGCCCGTCTTGACGATCCGCTGGTCGAACCACCTCTGCGCAATATCGCGCATCTGAAGCCAGCCTATGCGGCTGTAGTGCGCCCATGCGGGGACATCCGGATCCGGCGCGGGCGGCGCGGGTGGGGTGCTAAGCTCCTCCAGCGCCCCCGCGTAGCACCACTCGCGATACTGCCGCACTTCGTCGTCCTCCGGCGCCCAGCGGTGGCAGTCGTCAATGGTCGCGAAAAGCTCGGCGAGATAGCGGCCCTGCTCCGGGCCGTAGTACTCCAGCACCTCTGTCCGCGTCAGGCCGTCCTTCCAGCGCATCCATGAGCGCGGCTCGGAGATCCGAACGAAGATGGCTTTCATGATGAGCTTGCGCCACGCCAACGCTTCCTCCAGCGCCGCCTCAGCGGGCACTTCGTGCAGCCTCACCGTCGCTCCAGAGAGCGCGCAGTCGGTGTCGCTCTCCAGCGTCAGCCACACCCGCCGCTCCGGCTCGACGATCTGATCCTCGAAGTCGAGGTAGAGGCGATAGGTCCCTGGCCCGGGGATCCTCGTCGCCACGCATTGCAGATCGCGCCGCGGATCGATCGGGTCGTGCACGAGCGCCATGAGCCGGAAGGGCGTCGCCGGCGCGCTCACCTCAAGCTCCAGCGTCAGCGCGTCAAGCCCAAAGCGCTCCTCAGCGGGCGTGGCGAAAAAGCGGGTGCGCTCACCGGCGGCGAGCGAAAGCTCCGCTGGCGCCGCGCCACGTTGCATCGCCAGTAGCCGCTGGGACTGGCCGTTCTCGCGCTGGACGAGGGCGGCTTGATGGTTGCGGACATCGTACGGGCTCTCCGGCTCGGGAAGAGACACCGTCTGTGCGGTCAGCGCCCATGGCTCTCCGCCCTCCGGGGCGGCAATTTCGCGCACGCGGTAGAAGCCGATGTCGGAGATGCTGCCGCCCATGACGTCGAAGAAGCTGACATTGTCGGTAGTGACTGCCTGCTCGAACTGCGCGCTGAGGGGAAAGCTGGTGTTGATGCGCGGCTGGCGCAGGTCGCCCGCGCTCAGCGTCGGCTGCTGCGTGAACTCATACAGCACAGGCGCATCGCCGGGCCGGTCGAAGCTCTCGGCATCGCGGTACATGCGGGCGTAGGCCCCGCCGCGCATCGCCACATAGTTGAAAGCGACAGGCTCGGCAAAGTCAACGTGCAGGCCGTCGAAGGCATTGTAGTGGTAGAAGACCGCCTGCCCGGCGTAGAGATCGCCGTACTCGCAGATGCCGTAGCCGTAGTGGCGACTGCTCATGGTGCCGTCAATGGGCGCGGCCATGAAACCGCGCAGGCCCCGGCAGTCAATCGGCGCGAGGTGCTCCACCGAGAGCGTCTGCCCCGGCGTCAGTTCCAGTGGCCGGTCGGCGACGGGCGGCTCGATCGGCGTCATGCGCAGGTCGCGGAACCAGCACTGCCCCCACACATTGGAGTACTCGATCGAGATGTTCAGCCAGATGCGCTCGGTGCCCATGTCGGGCACGAGGCACTCGTAGCTGCGCCACTCGTCATCCGGCCGCGTCAGGAAGTTCATGGTGAGCGGCTGAAGCTCCTCGCCCCGGTGGCGGCGCAGGTTGTTCTGCGTGAACCACTCGATGCGGAACTGCCCCCATCCGCGGGTCTGGAGCGTCATCCGGTGCGCCATGCCGGGGGCGACGTCAAAGGCCTGTGACAGCACCAGCGTCGGGCCCTCGATGAAGTTCGTGATCCCGAGGATCGGCGCTCCATCCTCCGCTCCGATCTCGAAGCGCCCCTCGCGCGCCTCCTCAGGCAGGTACTCGATCATCTGCGGGATGAGGTCGTCGCTCTCGCCGCCGAGACCTCTGAGGTCGATCGCGTGAGTGACCTTCTCCCGCAGCGTAATCCCGGCAAACCAGAAGTTCGTATCGGCGCCGGCAGCCGCACCATTGACGCGCGCGAGGACCGTCAGCGAATCAGCCTCGCCGGAGTCGAACTCCGCTCTCACCTGCTGCCAGTCGGCGGTGGCCTCTCCAGCAGTGATCCGCCTCAGTTCGCCCCGCCTGCCGTCCACGGTGCTGTAGAGCTTCACCTGCAGATACCCCGCCGCGTTCACCTCGCCCTTCAGCCAGCCCGTCAACACGTAGGGCGTGTTCGGCTTGATGTCGTCAAGGATGTGCGCAAGCTGGCTGTGCAGCCCTTCATCCGCCTGCTGGATGGCGACGCGAATACTGCGGTCATGTCCTTCGGGATGCTCCTCGGCATCCACGGCGACGCTGGTGAAGTTGTCATGCCGCTCCCAACCTGCGGGAAGACCATCATCAGTGACCTCAGAGAGATCAGCGTTGACGATGAGGTTATCCCCCGGCTCCGCTGCAAATGCGAAACATGTCGAGGCGAAGATGGCGACAATGGTCGAGGTCAGTGTCATCTGGCGCATGAGGAAATGTCCTCTCGTGGAGCACGGCGTGTCGATCAGGGACTGGCTCCAACGGTGATGTTCATCTACAGGTGCGGTGGAAGGTTCGCTCCGCGAGTACTGCTGTCCTTCGTTTCTTTGGCTACGCGTTACGCGCACCTCGGATAGTGGACGGATGGTGTAGTAGGCGTCCCGCGAAGCGGGAGGAACCTCGGGGCCCCGTGAGCTGGCGCTCACGGTCCCTGCCCGCGCGCAGACGCTTGCGCGTCTGACGCGCGGAGGCCCCTGCATCACAACTCCAGTCGCCGATACTCAGGCAATATGTGCGTATTGCGTCGCGGAGTCTTGCTGTTGATGAGGGGCGGCCGCAGCACCTCCACACTCAGGAGGTCATCCCGCCTCGGAGAGCGAATGCACGATTGTTGGAGTGAGATGTCCGGGAGGATCGCATCCGCCTTTGCCGCCACAGGAGCAGTTGCGCTCAATCCTCGCAACAGACTGCGGCTCTACCACCACCAAGGCCATCCTCATCGAGCTGGTTGATGGGGAGTACCGGCTCCGGGTGCGTGGAGAGGCGCCCACCACCGTCGAAGCTCCCTTTGAGGACGTAACCGTCGGCGTGGGTAATGCGGTGCGGGAGGTCGAGGAGCTCTCCGGCCGCACGCTGATGCGCGACGGCGAGATCATCCGCCCGCAGTCGGGCGACATCGGCGTGGATGCCTACGTCTCCACCAGCTCCGCCGGCGGTGGCCTGCAGGTGATGGTCGTCGGCCTCGTGCGCTCGATGACCGCCGAGAGCGCCCAGCGTGCCGCACTGGGCGCGGGCGCGATCGTCATGGACGTGGTGGCGCTCGACGATGGCCGTCGCGACTATGAGCGCATCGAGCGCATGCGCGAGCTTCGCCCCGACATGATCCTCATCTCCGGCGGCACCGACGGTGGCGAGATCCGCCGCGTCGTGGAGATGGCCGAACTCGTCGCGGCGGCGAATCCGCAGGCGCGGCTCGGCGCCGACTACCAGCTTCCGGTGATCTTCGCCGGAAATACCGGGGCCCGCGAACTTGTCACGGGGGCGCTCGAGCGAGCCACCCAGCTCACCGTTGTTCCCAACCTGCGCCCGACGATGGAGCGCGAGGAGCTTGGCCCCGCGCGTGATGAGATACAGGAGCTCTTCCTCCAGCACGTGATGGCGCAGGCCCCCGGCTACTCGAAGCTGATGGACTGGACCGACGCGGACATCATGCCGACGCCCGCCGCGGTAGGCACGCTCATCGAAGCGGTCGCGGCGCGCGAGAGCATCAACGTGGTAGGCGTGGACATCGGCGGCGCGACCACCGACGTCTTCAGCGTCTTCGGCGGCACCTTCAACCGCACCGTCTCGGCCAACCTCGGGATGAGCTACTCAATCTCCAACGTGCTCGCCGAGGCGGGGCTTGACAACATCCTCCGCTGGCTGACGATGCACCCCGACCCGCGCAGGCTGGGCAATGACATTCGCAACAAGATGATCCGGCCCACAACCATTCCTCAGAACCTGCTGGGCCTGATGGTGGAGCAGGGCGTGGCGCGCGAGGCGCTGCGGCTGGCATTCGAGCAGCACAAGATGCTCGCCAGCGGACTCAAGGGCGTTCAGCGCCAGCGCGACATCTCCGACGCCTTCGGGGCCGGTGGCGCGGAGAGCCTCGTGGACATGATGGCGCTCGACCTGATCGTGGGCTCGGGCGGGGTGCTCTCCCACGCGCCGCGGCGGCGGCAGGCCGCATTGATGATGATAGACGCCTTCGAGCCGCAGGGAATCACCCGCCTCGCCGTGGACAGCATCTTCATGATGCCCCAGCTTGGCGTGCTCTCGACGATCAGCGATCAGGCGGCGACGGAGGTCTTCTACCGCGACTGCTTGATCCCGCTCGGGCCGTGCATTGCGCCGGTTGGGAATGCTCGTCCCGGTGTGCCCTGCCTGCGCATCACCCTGAGCCGCGCCTCGGGAAGCGAGATCGTGGATGTGCCGGCGGGCGAGATGCGCCTGCTGCCGCTGGCTGAGGACGAGCGGGTGCAGGTGACGGTCGAGCCGACCCGCGCCTTCGATGTCGGTGATGGCCGCGGGCGGGCGATGGAGACGCAGGTGGCCGGCGGTGTCGTGGGAATGATCGTTGACACCCGCGGGCGGCCGCTGAGGCTGCCCGAGGACGATGCCGAGCGGATTGCGACACTCGAGCAGTGGTACCGGGCTCTCGGGGCGTATCCCGAAGTCCCCGTGGAGCGCGTGGGGGAGGTGGGCTGATGGCTGTGGGGGTCACGCATGGCTACACTCCGGGCCTGCGAATCACCGACCGCGCGCTGATCCGCCGCCTGCGCCGCCTGCCTCTGCCGGGGCGGATCCACGTGGCGGTGGGCGATGAGGTGACGGCCGAGCAGCTTGTCGCCTCGACGCAGCTACCGGGCAACGTGGTCAATGTGAACGTGGCGCATGAACTGTCGGTCTCACCGGAGGACGTGCCGGACTTCCTGCTGATTGGCGAGGGCGATCACGTCGAGTTGCGGCAGGTCATCGCCGAGAGCAAGTCATTCTGGGGTCTCTTCCACTCGATCGCTCGGGCGCCGATATCGGGTACCATCGAGACGATCAGCGACGTGACCGGGCAGATTCTCGTGCGCGGCGCGCCGATCCAGGTCGAGATTGACGCCTACGTTGACGGCACCGTCATCGAGATACGTGGCAACGAGGGCGTGGTGGTGGAGACACGCGGCGCGCTGGCACAGGGGATACTCGGCGTTGGCGGCGAGGCCCATGGGAAGCTGCGCGCACTTTGCGCGAGCCCCGATCAGGCATGCTCGGAGGATATGATTGATGACGACTGCCGTGGCTGCGTGGTGGTCGGCGGCGGTCGCGTGACGCTCAATGCGCTCAGAGCGGCTGCTGAGGCAGGCGCCGCGGCTATCATCACCGGCGCGATAGACGACGTGGACCTTGACACCTTCCTCGGCGTACCGCTGGGCGTGGCGATCACCGGCCAGGAGGATCTCGGCATCAGCCTCGTGCTCACCGAGGGCTTCGGCGACACGCCGATGCGGCAGCGCACATTCGAGCTGCTTGCCGAGCGCGCCGGACGGCGGGCCTCCGTCAACGGCGCGACGCAGATCCGCGCGGGTGTGATCCGGCCGGAGGTGATCGTCGCAGAGCCGGGCGCGACGTGGGACGCTCGCGATGAGAGGGAGGTCAGCGGCCTCGCCGTCGGCAGCCCGGTCCGGCTGGTGCGCCCGCCCTACTTCGGCGTACTGGCGGAGATCGTGGCGCTACCCGAGGAGCTTACGCAGATCGAGACGGAAGCGATGGTGCGTGTCGCGCGGGTGAAGCTGGAGGCCACCGACGAGGTGGTGACGGTGCCCCGCGCGAACATGGAGATCATCGAGGAATGAAGACCACGCGGCTGTGGGCAATCGGCCTTAGTGTTCTGCTGGCGGCGCCTCTGTGTCTCGCACAGGCGGGGCTGCCGACGAACCTGCAGGCGGCCGATGACCCTGAAGAGCCGCGCGGGACGCAGATGATCGTGAGTTGGGACGCGCCCGAGGAGCCGCTGCAGATCCCGGGCATGGAGATGATCGGCCACCGGATCCTGGTGCGCCGCGTGGATGCTGAGGAGTGGCAGCCGAGTCCGCTGGTGCCGCCCGACGCGACATCGGCGCCCGTTGCCGACCTCAAGCCGTGGCCGTGGCCGGAGTGGGAGATCGGCATCAGGCCCGAGTATCAGCTTGCCGGCGCGCCTGCTGCAGTATTCCGCACGATGGGCTGGCCCATGACCTCCACCGTGGCGGCGCCCGTCGCGGAAGTCGGCCCTGTCCGCCCCGAGGGCAACTGGTTTAACACCGATTACACGAACGTGCTGGTGCTCACGCTGCTGTTCTGCACGATCGTAATCGCCACCATCTACTACGTGCGCGGGCGGGCGGAGGAGATATACATCCGGCCCATCGCCGGTCTCGAAGCGGTTAACGACGCCATCGGGCGCGCGACCGAGATGGGCAAGCCGATCGTGTACGTGTCGGGGCTGACGGGCATCGGCGACGTGGCCACTATCGCCGCCATGCTGATCCTCGGCCACCTCGCGCGCCGTTCAGCGGCCTACGAGACCGAGGTGCTCGTGCCCTGCCAGGACCCGCTTGTGATGGCCACCGAGCGGGAGATCGTGCGGCAGGCATACACCGAGGCGGGGAAGCCCGACGCATATCGCCCGGAGAGCATCTTCTTTGTGACCGACAGCCAGTTCGGCTACGTCGCGGCGGTTGACGGCATCATGCTTCGTGAGAAGCCAGCCGCCTGCTTCTACATGGGCTACTTCTTCGCCGAGGCGCTGATCCTCGCCGAGACAGGCAATCAGACCGGCGCGATTCAGATCGCCGGAACCGACGCGGACACGCAGCTTCCCTTCTTCATCACCGCGTGTGACTACACCCTGATGGGGGAAGAGCTCTACGCCGCCAGCGCGTATCTCTCGCGCCAGCCGCTGCTGGTGGCACAACTGCGCGGGCAGGACATCGCGAAAACGCTCATAGCCGCACTGCTCATCGCGACGGTGGCGGCGGCGACTTACGCCGCCGTCGCCACGGGTGCGCTCGCCGACGCGGCCGCGCAACTGGTGCAGTGGTTCACGGTATAGCAGGCGCGCTACCGACTGAGGCCGGTTGGAGGCAGAGACGTTGAGACTGCAGGTTCCGTTGCTCATCACATTCCTCGGCGGCGTCTTCATGGCCGTCCAGTTCTTCGTGCCACACGAACTGGGGCAGACGGCCTTCGCCGAGTTGCTGAACTGGGGCCGCATCGTGGCCGCGTTCGCACTTGTGCTGGGCATACAAAGCCTGCTGCGCACGCACATCGAGAAGATCCGCCGCCAGCGTGAGGACTGGCACTACTCCGCGGTGGCGATCGCCGCTTTCGTGCTCATGGTCGTCATTGGCATTGGCTTCGGGCATGGCGAGGGCAGCGGCTTCGACTGGCTCTTCCGCCACGTACAGGTGCCGCTTGACGCCACGATGTTCGCGCTGCTCGCGTTCTTCATCGCCTCCGCGGCCTTCAGGACCTTCCGCGCGCGCAGTACCGAGGCGACGCTGCTGCTGGTTGCGGCCATCATCGTCATGCTCGGGCGAGTCCCGAGCACTCTGCTGGTGATCTTTGGCGACACCGGCGCCGGTCAGTGGCTGCACGCCACCATGCCGGACGTATCCGAGTGGATCATGAACTTCCCCACCGTGGCCGGTAAGCGCGGGATCCTCTTTGGCGTAGCACTGGGCTCCATCGCCACCGCGCTGCGCATCATCCTCGGTATCGAGCGCTCGCATCTCGGCGGCGGCGGTGGTGGCGAATGAACTTCTGGGACCGGCTGCTCGCTCTCGATCGCCGCTACGTCTTCATCGGAATTGCGCTGGCGGTGACTATCCCGATCATCACTGCTCTTACGCTCCCGCTGGGTGAGCCCGCGCCACCGACCGTGGCGGTCTACGAGTTCATTGAGGGGCTTGAACCAGGCGACGTGGTGATGGTCGCGATAGACTACAGCCCCTCGAGCATGCCCGAACTCCATCCGCAGGCGATTGCACTCGTGCGGCATGCGCTGCAGAAGGACCTTCGGGTCATCAGCGTGACGCTCAACCCGCAGGGGACGGCCCTCGCGCGTGACCTGATGGCCAGGGTGGGGGCCGAGGTCGGCGCCGAGGATGGCGTGGACTACGTTCACCTGGGCTTCAAGCCGGGTGGTTCGCAGGTGATCCTCGGGATGGGGGAGAGCATAAGGCAGGTATACCCGACCACCGCTGACGGACGCCCCACCGGCACGCTGCCGGTCATGGAGGGCGTGAACACATATGCCGACATCGCACTGCTCGTGGACTTCGCCGCAGGCAACCTGCCCTTCGCATGGATCGCCTACGCCGGCGAGCGATACAATCAGGACCTCGCCGCGGGCATCACCGCCGTGATGGCGACTGACCTCTACCCGTACCTGCAGTCCGGCCAGCTTGTCGGCGTGATCAATGGCCTCAAGGGCGCGGCGGAGTACGAGGTGCTCCTTGGAGTAGAGGGCCTGCAGGCGCCGGGGATGCTCGGGATGTCGGCGCAGTCAATCGCGCACCTGCTGATCATCTTTCTGGTGATCTTCGGCAACATCGCCTACTTCGCATCTTCCCGCCGGCGGCGCTAGTGGGGTCCGCCGGGAGCTTGAGAGACGAGGCCTGAAGTACGGGAGTGTCACGAGATCATGAGGTCTTCCCTGTCACGATTGACGCTGCTGACGCTGACCGCACTGCTGCTGGTGGTGCCGGCCGCCGTCGCCGACGACTACGTTGAGGCGCTGAAGGCGAAGGTGCCCTACTACCAGACGATGACCGGGCCGCGTGGAGCGATGTATGAGCCGATGGC
>JAAYJW010000023.1 GCA_012522765.1 candidate division WS1 bacterium
ACGTCCATGTTCAGCCACGCCGCGTACAGCGGCAGGTCGTGCAGCAGGAAGATCCCCATCGCATGCACCGCGTGCGGCACCGAATCGCCATATGCGATCTTGTACTGCGGCAGGATCATCCGCGAGGGCCCCAGGTCCACCACGTTCGCGGCCCGAAACTGTGCCAGGCTCATGAACGCGGGGTACCACTGGTGCTCGGCGAGCGGCCCCCGGTACATCTCTCCGGTGAGGACTGCGTCGGCGAACGAGACGCACGGAACCCACGGTGAACCGAAGACGATGGTCAGCGCCTTCGGATCGAGGCGCCGGTGCATCGTGTACACGCGCTTTGCAAGCTCCCGGAAGGCGAAGACCTCCACCCGGTCGCCCTGCCGCTGCGGGCCGAAGCAGTCGTGGTACATCCCGCGGATCCCCCAGCGCTTCGCCCAGTCGTGGATGCTGTACACGATGAAGTCCTGCCACAGTTCGTCGGTGTAGTTCACCGGCAGAAGGTGCGGCCCGAAGCTCTTGCTCTGCAGCGGGTAGACGGCGCCCTCCCCGCGCCAGCGATCCTCGTAGTAGCGGAACTCGGGCAGGTGCTCGTCGGCGTTGCGCTGGTAGATCAGGCGCAGGATGTACTCCGCGCCGCTGTCAAGCATCTGCTCGAACTTCGCGGTATCCTCCACCACCCGTGGGAAGCCGTAGTAGCGGTCGTAGGCGTCGTGCGCCCAGATGACGCTCACGTTCGGCGGCGGGGACTTCGTGCGGAAGCGGATGTCCTTCCAGACCGGATGCGGCGGGCGCGTGGGAGTCGGCTGCAGGCCGAAGACAATCTCCAGCGGCTCTGCAAGCGTGGTGGGCGCATCTATCATGGTGATGACCAGACGAGTCTGCTCGCCGCTGCGCACTATGCGCAGAGGCGGCGTCTCCCCTGCATTCCAGCCGTCCATGCTCTCGGCGAACCACGCTATCCCGCGCTCCTCCTCGCCGACCCACAGGTGGGGCATGAACTCCGCCGCCGACCACTCGGGTTCGCTTGCGAGGTCCACCGCCTCCCTGCCCGCCCAGGCTCCGTCAAAGGGGATCGCCTGCAGCAGCCGCCCGACCTCCGCCCGTAGTGGTACCTCCAGGCGTAGCGTATCGACCATCACCGGCGCCGTGCCATGCGGTTCCAGCCGCAGCGTGAACTTGAGCATCCCGTCGAACTCGATCTCAGTGCGGGCGGTCACCTCCAGCCCATCCACCTGTGCGACGCTCTCAAACTGTGCGCTAAGGCCGCCGCCAACGGGCGCGGATATGCGCGCGTCACCCATCTCCGCGTCACCGATCTGCAGCCGCACCGGCTCCGCGAGGATCTCCTCTCCGGCAACGCGGATGCTCTTCGGCAAACCGCTTTCCGTCAGCGCGATCTCCCGGCCCCAGACACGCGCGACCGGGCCGTCCGCCTCAAGCGGTGTCCACGGCGGAGGCGGAGCATCGCTCGGCTTGAGCTTTCCGAGGTTGTTGCCGATCCACTCGGGGTCGCGGAACACCTCGAAGGGCATCTCCGACGCGTCCACCTCCGTGCCCTCTCCATCCCGCAGCATGGCGCGGACCGAGTATTTGCCTGCGGGAAGTTCGGCGATCGGGCACTCCACCTCGAAGAGCATCTCCGCGATCGCGCCGAATGACGTGCGCGCGAGCGTTTCACCGGTGCCGCTGGAGACGAATGCAACGTCCAGTGTCATCTCCTCCAGCGGGACCTCCGCCATGTAGTCGGCTACGTTTGCGCGGACGGTCACGATCTGACGCGCGGAGGAGCAGCGGTAGTCAGTCTTCAGGCCCGGCGGGAGCAGCGAGATGGTCAGGTCGTCGAACCACACGCGGGCCTCCGGTGGCGCACTGGCCAGCCGGAAGCGTAGCTCGCCGCCCTCGAACTCCGGCGGCACGGTGAAGATCAACTCGCTCTCGCGCCACTCGTTTGACTGGGGGATCTGCAGCCGCGCGGACTGCGGGGGCGTGGTCATCTTTCCGGCCTGGTGGTAGAAGACGTGGATGAAGCTCAGGAGTGTCCCCTGGGTGCGCGCCCAGACGTTTAGGCGGTAGCTGCGGCCCTCCAGCAGCGGCAGTGGATCCGCCACGCCGAAGTACTGGAACGGCCCGCCCCCGCCGCGCCCCTCGAGTGCGTAGACCCCCGAGTGCGGGTTCTCCCTCGTCAGCGTCGCCCCGTTGTCATACGGGTCCACGGAGAACTCCGGGCCCATGTGCTCATCGAAGTCGAGGTGGTAGATGACCTCCTCCCCCGGCACCGGTTCGGCGGAAGCGGGCATCGCGAAGAGCGCGGCGACAACGGCGGCTGCGAGCGGGCAAAGCTTCATTGCACGACACTCCTTCGCGCGCGCGTATCAGGCTGCGGCGGCCACTCTCAGACGCGACCTGCAGACGCTGCCCCTCTGTTCGCAGCCGCCGCGGAGTTTCCTTCATTGCGCGCGGGGAGAAGCTATAGCTCTGCGCGCCCCGAGCCGCGGATGACCTCCTGGTACTCTCCAAGGTCGCAGATCACGTTGACCCACCATGTGCCCCGTTCCGGCTCGATGCCGGGAGCGGTGGCGGCGTGCCAGTAGGTCCATGGGTTCATGCGCGCGTTTTCAATGTCGGCAGCGACCACGCCGCCGCCCGGCGTGATGAACCAGCCCTCCCATTGCGGCTCGGCAGGCCCGCCGATCATGTTCAGCCCGTCGCCGCGCGCGTTCTTCAGGTTGATGCGGGCGATGACCCTGTCGCCCTCCTCGTGGTGGGCCAGGTCCAAGTCCGCCTCGATGTGCAGCGGCCCGCCGAGTTCTGTTGTGACCTCTGAGGGCTCACGATACAGCTCCTCCGCAGGGCCCCAGAACTCCCATGTCGCGTCCGGGCGGTCTGGATAGCGCAGCTCGTAGGCGACGAATAGGCCGTAGAGCGGCCCGTAAGTGGGGCTGCGCCGGTAGGTGGGCACTCGGACCGTGTCGGGCGGGTCATGCCACGTGATCGGTTCAATGCCCCGCCCGGTGACGGCGAGCGAGACAATCTCCATCGGGCGCCCGCAGCCATCAGAGGCACTCAGGTGGACCGTGTGCGTCGGCTCGTCGTAGGGGCGCAGGCCGATGCGGCGGTTCGGCCAGTCGATCGTGAGCTTCGCGAGTACGCCGCTCACAGTTGTGACCTCGCGCGGTCGATCGGCCTGGAAGACGCGCTC
>JAAYJW010000245.1 GCA_012522765.1 candidate division WS1 bacterium
GCCGCGCCCCCTCAATGCGGACGCAGTCGTACGCCGAGGCGGTCTCCGTGTAGATGCCGACGCGCCCGGCCTTCCCCGCCCAGCCGATGGTGGTCGGCTCAAGTTCCTCGCCCTCCAGCCACACGCGGAGCTGATCGCCCTCGACCTGCAGCCGCGCCTCATACATCTGGCCGACCTCGGCCTCCAGCGTTCCGATGTTGATGAACGAGCGGGTGCCCCCATCCATCTTGTATATGCTGACGCGGCCGTAGGCGCCGAATCTCAGCGCGATGAAGTTGCCTGGATCGCGGTACTTCACCACCACGCCGAAGCAGCCCCAGCCGTGGGCCTCACTTATGCCGATCGGCCCGCCGCTGAGGGTGATCGTGCCGTCTACGATCTCCACCGGAGCCATCACCATGTGCCGCCCCCAGCCGAAGTCGGGAAAGATGTAGCGGCCCTCAGCGGTGGTCCATGAGTCGGGGCCGGAGATGACGGTCCACCCCTCCGGGTCGCGGTCGAAGGTCTCCTCCCATGTCTCTTCCTGGGCGAAGCATGGGATGGCGGCCATCAGTAGTGCGAGCACTGCCGCGGTGTACCTCATCAGCGCTCCTCCTCGGCCAGATCGAGCGTCATCGACTCAAAGCGGCAGCGCGTCTCGGTGAAGAGCCCCGGGAGGCCGTCCTCGTCGGGGAATGGGTCGGCGAGGATCGCGACGACAAGTCCCTCACGCGAGAGGGCGATCATCCCGTTGGCGACCTGCACGCGCATGGTGTAGGTGCGACCCGGGACAGGTGCGAAGTGCCCCAGCGAGATCGTCTGCTTGCGCTCGCCATCGCGCACGATGAGGCTGCACTTGCCGTAGGAGCCGACGCGGGCGGCACACCAGCGGTCTTCGGAGAGGTGCTTGACGACGATGCCGAAACTCGTGCCGACGTTTCCGTTCGCATTGCGCTCAAGCGGCGTCGCTACGATCTCGCAGGAGCCGCCGCGCCACGGGCGGTCAAACAGCGCCATGCGATACTCCGGCGCTGACGCATCGAGCTGAATGAACGCGCCGTCGTCGGCGATCCAGTCACCAGACAGCGGCTGCCAGCGGGAGATGTCCCCGCCCTCGAAGTCCTCGACGATGGTCTCAGCACAGGCGCACGCGGACATCAGCAGCGCCCCTGCGATCAGCATGAGCCGGATCCGCATCATCGTTCGCTCCCGGAGCGTCAGGGGTCCACGGTCTTTTGCAGGATCAGCTATCTCCGCGCCAACATCGTTCAGCGCGGCCGGCCAGACTCCTCCTCCAACGAGCGCATCTCAGCGCCCGGCTCCCTTGCGGAAGATTGCGACATGCTGCCGCGGAAAGCTCGCTCTCCAGCCGAAGCGCTCCGCAATCCACTGCATCGTGCGCGCGCTGTAGAAGCAGATGTGCGTGGCATCGAAGCGGTAGTGCCAGTCGCCGAAGTGGGACCAGTCGTCCAGCATCTGTGTCATCACGCCGAGCACGCCACCGGGGCGCAGGAGCCGGTCGAAGCGCTCGAACTCCAGCAGCGGCCGGCGGAAGTGCTCGGCGGTCTCGCTGCAGGTGATGAAGTCGTAGGTGCGCTCGAGCGCCGCCGCATCGGGGGAGAAGAGCAGGTCCCAGCAGTCGACTCTGAAGCCGCGCTCGCGCAGCATCATCGCCAGCACCGGCGGGTCTCCGCTGCCGTAGTCGAGGCCCTCAGCGCCCGGCTCAAGCAGCGGCGTCATCTCATCGAGCAGGTTACGCAGGTGCGCCCGGTAGCCCTCTTCCGCCGGATCGTTCTCGTGCAGCAGATAGCGCTCCCGCTCCTCCGCCGGATCGAGCAGAAAGCTGTCGGGCACGAAGACGAGGTCGCACGCGATGCAATGATGGAACTCGCGGTGATGCGACCTCGCCTCGCCCGAGTAGAACAGGCTGGTATCTGCCGAGCCGCAGAGCCTGCAGCGTATCCCCATCTCTCGCCTACTCGCTGAGCAGCAGCCGGAAGTTGCGCTTGACGATCGGCACCTCGGTCGCGCCGTCAGCGAGTGTGAATGCCTCCCTGGTCTCAAAGTCCCGCAGCGTACTCGCCTGCACGCCCAGCTTCGCAAGGTCGAGCTTGATCGGCGCTTGCTGCGCCTCATCGGTGTTGTTGAAGAGCACGATCAGCAGGCGGCCGTTGTTGCGGAAGATCGACGCTACAAGCTCCTCGCCCATCGGCGCCAGAACATCGGCGTTGTTCCAGTAGGGCAGGAACTCTACCTCATCGCCCCAGCCAAGTTCGTCCTGCGCGGCCCAGATCGTGCCGTAGGGCGTCAGGTCTGAGAACGCTGGCCACGGGATCGAGTCGTGCAGGAAGATCATCCCGGCGAGGTGCCGCACCTCCGGCAGCTTCTCCGGGCTCTCGTAAAGCTCTTTGCCCTCGGGAGTAAGCTGAGCGCGCGAGAACTCGGGCAGGAAGATGCTCGTCAGCCCCCACTGATGACCCATGAACTCAGCCCGGAACTTGTCCAGCGGCAGCAGTTCGTAGTAGTTGTCTTTGAGCATTCCGGTGAAGTTCTCGCCGTCTATGATCGCGTCCGAGAACGACTGCGTTGCGGTCCGAATATCCCCCGACATGTGATGTGTGACCATGCACTCGCGGTCGAGTTGCTCGTGCATGATGACCCACATCCGCTTCTGCAACTCGCGGGTGCCGAGAAGCTGATACTCCGGCTCGCGCTCGCCGCGCTCGTTGATAAAGCCGCAGCCGTGGTGCGCGTTCATGCAAAAGGCGGGCCTCGAGACGTCGTAGTAGACACCATCTGCGGCGGTCTGCCGGAAAGCCTCGCGGAAGGACCACGCCGTCCAGTCCTGCCAGCTCTGCGAGTTCTGACAGACCGGGTTGGCCTTACCCCAGTCGGTAGCATCCGGATCGTAAGCCATGCGCGGGCCGGGATCGATCCGCCACTCATCGCGGAAGTAACCGTACCACGGCCCCTTGACGGAACACTCTGCAAGGCGCGTGTAGAGCATCGTGCGCCAGCCGAGGCCATGACGCTGGGCGACCACGTCGTGCATCCGCTCGGCCACCGGGAGTGCGTAGCTGCAGCCAAGCGACCAGTTCGTCTGCCAGAGCGAGATGTTCGGCTGCGGCTGAAGGTCCTTGCCCAGCGGCCGGAGCATCCGGCGGCCCTCCAGCGGCGGCTTGATCGGCGCGGGGTGCAGGCCGAATGCGATGGTCCGTGGCTCGCTTATCTCCGTCGGCTGATCCATGAAGTTGATCGCCAGCGTAGTTGTGTCCGCGCCGGGGATCACCTCGACCGCGGCATCAGGGTTGGCGAGATTCCAGCCCTTGCGCGACTCCATCAGCCACTGCATCCCGCGTTCCTCATTGCTCAGGCCGATCGCGGGCACCGCGCCGGTCACCCAGGGCTCGCTCGGCGTGGCCCCGGTGTCGATCGTGCGGTAGTTGCCCGAGTAGAGCAGCGTCGAGTGTTCCTTCGCGAACGGAATCTCCAGCCGCAGGCTCTCCAGCGTCGCCGCCTGCTCGGCCGAAAGCGTCAGCTCGAACCACATGAGGCCGTCGAACTCCATCCACGCTTCCACGTCGGCCTGCACAGGCCCGATCATCGCGCTCGTGCGCCACGTGGCCCTCTGATCGGTCTGCTCGCCGAACTCGAAGGTGGCGCCGGTAGCCCGGCATTCGGCCCCGGCGGCTGCTGCAACCAGCGCCACCGGCCCCGCCAGCAACTCCTCGCCCTGAGACGCGATCCGCGCCGGTAGCAGCGAATCGCCAAGCTCAATGCTCCGGCCCCAGACCGAGACGCGGCTGCCGTCATACTCAATCGGCGTCCACGGCTCGGGGACGTAGTTGATGACCCCGGCGTCGGTCCCGATCCACTCCGGCTTCTCCAGCAACGTGAAGCTGAACTCCCGCTGCCCGAGAGCCCTGTCACCTTCGCCGACTGTGACGCTGCCCTGATACTCACCCGGCTGCAGTGCGGAGACATCCACCGCAGCGACACGCGAGTCGCCTGCACCGCCTTCGAGGGCAACCGTCTGCAGCGCTTCATCGCCGCCGGGCCGCGTTACCACCACGCTCGCCGGTGCCGCCGAGGCCGCGCCTCGGGTGGAGATGATGACCTCCAGCAGGTCCTTCGACGGGTAGAGGTAGTGATCTACCTCCAGCATCGGGGGATACGTGAAGGGAGCGACCATCGAAAGCAGCGTGCGGTCGCCGGCAGTTGCCTCGACCCTCAGCGAGGTAACCGACGTATCCGTCAGGGTCTCGTCAATCGACAGGGACTCTCCAGCGGCGACGGTGCGCTCAACAGCTACCTCGCCGCTGTCGGTGGTGGCCGAGAACTCCGCGGCCGTCCCTGATGCGTTCAACCGGAGATTGAAGGCGCCCATCGCCGGATCGCCCACCGAGGTAAGCTGCACCGCGCCCGGAGCCGTCGCGACAGTGGCCTCCGCGTATGCGGTGGGGTCGGCCGAGGGCCATGCGACGGTGTCAGGGCGCAGCAGTGCGTGCTGGCGGATGATCCTGAGGCCGACGGTCTCGCCGGGAGTGATGCCGAGGTCTGACAGCGGCACCGAGATCTCGGCAATCCACGCGTCATCGGTGATCCGACTGCCCGCCTGCACATCGGCGTTGAGCGAGGTCCAGTCCTCCGCGGCCTCACCATCGCCGAACCAGTCGCCCACGAAGCCCTGTGCGTTCATCATCAGTGTGCGCCGCCGGCCATCCTGTGCCGTCAGTTCGATGCCGACGAGATCGTCGTAGACAAGTAGCGATCCGTCTCTTGCGGCCGCCTCAGCCCGGAAGGCGCCGAAGGAGTAGTTGTCCGGATTCTGCAGCACGCGCTCGGGAATCGGCCAGCGGTGGGCGAAGTGCAGGTTCGTGCCATCATGCCCCAGCCAGGCCGTGCTCTGCTCGGAGTCGAGCAGGCCCGTCACCTCGTTGGAGAAGCCGCTGACGGCGGCGGCGGAGGCCCACTCGGCGTCCGCCAGAGTGCCATCCGCAGCGGGATTCACGCCCGAGGGCACCGCCAGCGCCGCCTGGTGCTCGCGCACTCCCCGCAGATACAGCGCTCGCACCTCGACATCCTCCAGCGCTCTGCCGAACACGTAGAACTCGTCGAGGTTCGTGTCGGTCTTCGCTTCCACGGCCTCGGAGCTTGTGACTGGCCCGCCGATGCGGATATGCTCACCGATGGCGCCAAGCTCCACCTGAAGCTCCTCAGGCACCTTTTCGCCGTTGATGAAGAGCTTGAGGCGACCGTTCTTCCAGGTGCCGGCCAGGTGCTTCCATTCGTCGGCCTCCCACGGTCCCGGCGCTTTGATGATGCTCGGCCGCTCGCCGCGTTCGTCCATGTGGTAGAAGAACACACCGCCCGAGTGCATGTAGTGATAGATGAGGAAGCGCGACGGGCCGGTAACGCCGATCCACCAGCGGTTGATCTTCGGCGCATCCGCAAGTGTCCACCCGCGCGAGTGGACCCAGACCGCGAAGGTCCCCTCTTCAGGCTTCATGTTGCCGGCGGTGGGGTAGAGCAGCTCACTCTCCGGCGCGCCGGTGCGGACTGACTGTCCGATCATGCCCTCGTCGAACTGATACTCGCCGGTAACCACCGGTTCTGTGCCCTCAGCGGCCACGGCAGGCTCAAAGGAGCCATCGAAGGGCACGTAGAGCAACACGTCATCGCGATCATACGCGTATACCGGCAGTGTCGCCGCGATGAGCAGTAGTGCAATCAACATGCGCATCTTCATCGTTCACATTCCTCCTGCATCAGTCTCGCCAAGTGGCATCGCCGGCAACAGCGTGAAAACCGCCGGTCGTCCCGGGTACTGCCAGAAGCGACTATTGACTCTTCGTGCATCCTCAGGAGCTGCGTTCAACTCCAGGCGCTGCATCTGCCGCGCGGTCGCATCCGGTATCGCGTCCGATTCGCCGCGCCAGACATACAACACCGGCGCGTCGGGATCCGGTGCTCTTGCCGGCCCCTGTCCGGGATCGGCGCTGTAGACGTGCGCCCGCGGCAGCACCATCACGAGATTGCCCGCCAGATGGTTCGTGTCGGCGACTATCTGTCCCTCCCCAAAGCCCAGGTCCACGACCGGATCGGCCAACGCGCCCACCGGGAGTGTTCGCCGCGCTCCCTCGCCCGTGGCCGGCTCAAGCCGGTCAACCGCCAGTCGCGCCACCACTGCGAGCAGACTCATCGCCAGCATGATCCAGACGTACGCTCTTTCACGTGCGGGGCGAACGGCGGCCTCCGCTGTATCGGCGCCGAAAAACAGGTAGAGCGGTAGCACCATCAGCGCGGGCAGCATCCATCTGCCCCTCACCTCACCGAAGCCCAGCAGCGGCGCGACCGCCACCAGCAGGATGACACCGGTGAGCATCTGCAGGCCTAACAGTCGCCGGTCATCCGCGGTCACGTCGAAAAGTCGGCGTCTGCTCCACAGGCGCGGGAAAACGATGATCGCAATCAGCGCGAACGGCAGCGTGAACTCCACCGCCGCTCCGAGCATGCTGAGCGTGGTGAAAAGCCGATCATCGGCGTCCTCGGCCTCGTCCTCGCCCACCACGGCGTCCGCGACAGCCTCCGGCGCGTCCGGGACCAGCGCAAGCCGGAAGAAGAAGGGGCCGCAGACGGCCAGGACGATAGCCGTAGCGATCAGCATCCCCCGCCGCCGCAGCAGCGAACGGTAGCTCTCCGTGTACCGTGCCGCCATAAGCAGCGATGCCGCGAATACCACGAAGCTGTACTTCGCCAGCACCCCGGTGCCGATGCCGAGACCGGCAAGCGTCCACCCCCACCACGCCCCGGTCCGATGAGCCACCAGCACACCCAGCAGCGTCACCGGAATCGCGGTCGCCATCAGCAGCGTGTGTGTGAGGTCGTGGTGCGAGTAGAACGCGAACAGGTAGATGAGCGGGTAGCTTACCAGCGCAAGAAGCGCGTTGCGCCGGCGCCTGAAGATGATCGCCGTGCAAAGCACCAGCGCGGCATACATCGTAAACATGAGCGAGTAACGCACCAGGGCGGTCGCCACCACACCCGGCCCTGTGATTCGGGACACACCCCAGACCAGCCACGTGTACAGCGGCGGCTGGCCGAGGCCGTAGCGCCACGAAAGCTCCTGCGCCCAGAGCGTCTGCTCGGCATCATCCCAGCCAAGCGTGGGCGTAATCGCGAAACGTACCGCGAAGTGCAGGCTGCAGTAAAGCGCCGCCGCGGCCAGCGCGATGGCGATGAAGCGTCGCGACTGGAGAAAGAGCGGCGGATTGCAGTCGGCCTCCGCCCGCTCCCTGGCAGCCTGAAGGTGGTCGGGGGCCGCGGTGCTCAGTGGTAGAACACCTCGAGTCTGCGCAGAGCGTGAGAGCCATCAGATCGCTTTACCTCCAGCTTGACCGCATCCGCGACCACCGTCGCGAAGCGCGCGAGATGGCGATGCCCCAGCGCCGTGCCTACGGACACGCCCTGCCAGCGACCATGCACTCGTGCCAGCAATCGCCACTCGCGCACCGCCTCCCCCTCGTCGAGCGCCTCCATCGCTGAGAAGGCGTTGATCGCCTGCGGCCGGGGAAGCTCCACCGCCAACTCCTCCGCCGGACCCTCCGCAGTCGCAATCGGCCGCCCCCACTTCCGCTCGATCTCCGCCCTCATCTCCAGCAGCCGCCACACGTCCGGCTCCGGCAGCAGCCCCCGATCATCCGGCCCCACGTTCAGCAGCAGATTCGCGCCATGGCCGACGGAGTGCTCGTAGATGTACACCAGCCGCCCGGCGCTCTTGAGCGTGTGCTGGTCGCCGGGGTGCCAGAACCAGTTTGCGCGGATGCGCGCATCGCACTCGGCGGGTAGATAGTGCGGGAAGCTGTCACGGTAACTCTCAAAGAGCAGGTCGGCGTTGTTGCTCTGCTCCGCCGATTGCACCACGTTCCAGCAGGGGTAGGGCGCGAGGCCGTCCTCATTGCCGACCCAGCGGAAATCAGGTTCGCCGAGGGCGAATATGCAGGCATCCGGGGCATGTTCGCGGATGGTGCCCACGATCATCCCCCAGTTGTACCGGTGTCCCTTCGACCCCGCGCCATCAAGCCACACCACCGCGACCGGCCCGTATCGCTCCAGCAACTCCGCCCACTGGCTCGCATAGAGCCGGTCGTACGCCGCCTCATCATCGTAGCAGGGCTCGTGGCGGTCCCATGGCGAGCAGTAGAGGCCGAAAGTCATCCCCGCGTCATGGCAGGCTGCGGCCACTTCGCCCACCACGTCGCCCCTGCCGTCGCGCCATGGGCTGGAGGAGACGGAGTAGTCGGTAGTCTCGGTGGGCCAGAGGCAGAAGCCATCGTGGTGCTTGGCGGTGAAAACGAGGTAGCGCATTCCCGCCGCGGCGGCGGTCTCAACCCACTGGCGCGGGCTAAAGTCGCTCGGCATGAAGACCTCGGGCGGATCATCGCCCTCGCCCCACTCCTGGTCGCAGAATGTGTTGGGGCCGAAGTGGCAGAACATGCCAAACTCGAGGTCCTGCCAGCGAAGTTGTCTGTCTGTAGGTAGCGAACGGTTGGACATAAGGAGAAACCTCCCCCGCAACTTTCCCTGCGGGGGAGGCGTATTCCTTTGCTGAGCATCCGGCTACTGCTGTTCGGCCTCGCCGGCCTCCAGCTTCTCAAGCGCGCCCGCGTCCTCCGATGGCTCGGTCATCTCCGGCTTCCACTGCAGAGCAACGGAGTTGATGCAAAAGCGCAGGCCGGTCGGCTGCGGGCCGTCCCGGAAGACATGCCCCAGATGCGCGCCGCAGCGGTTGCAGAGCACCTCGGTGCGCACCATTCCGTGACTGCGATCGGTCTTTTCGTAGACGCGATCCTCGCCGACGGGCTGGAAGTAGCTCGGCCAGCCGGTGCCGGACTCGAACTTCGCCTCGGAGCTGAACAGCGGGTTGCCGCAGCAGATGCAGTGGTAGAAGCCCTCGCGGTGGTCATCCCACAGCGCACCGGTGAAGGCGCACTCCGTGCCTCCCTGCCGCGTGACCTGAAACTGCTCCTCGGTCAGGATCGAGCGCCACTGCTCGTCCGTCAACTGCACAGGAAACTGCTTCTCCGCCATCTCTGTCGCCCCGCTCTCCTCCGCGACCGCCGCCTCCTCGGCAGCGACGCCGTTGTTCGTAACGGCACAACCAATCACAAGCACGGCCACCAGCGCCGCGCACAATGCCAGAGTGCTCACGCGCATTCCCCGATCACCTTTCTTCGATACATCCATGCCCAACTCCCACCTGTATCGACGAATCGGCGGACGGGAAGGTTGTGTGTCGCGCGACTATCTCAGGCCGTACGAGATGATCTCCAGCGGTGCATTCTCAAGCCTCCGAAAATGACGATCATTGCTTATGATTGCCTGCGCTCCGGCAGAGGTCGCGATCAGCAGGTGGGCGAGATCGGCTGGCGAGAGGCGGTAGGAGATCAGATGGTCAGGAATGCCGTAGCAGTCAGCTGCCGATGCATCCACTGGCCTTACCCAGTTCTCATTGAGGAAGTCGCGGGTGATAGCTGCAACCTCCCGGCGCAGTCCGACAAACGAGTGCTGCCTGTCGGTGTTCCGCCATGCACCCGTGCCATGGCGGCGGTCATACAGCGCACCCGCCAGGGCCCAGCTCAACTCCGTGAGCGTCAGAATCGACACCACGGCTTCGGCGCGCCCGCGACGATGGTGATCTGCGAGACGGGCTGCCAACGCGCAGGCGGCCTCATGATCGACGTCCTCACGGACGAGGTAGGCGAACGCAAACTGCGTGTCAAGGTAGAGGAGCGTTGCCCCAGTCAAGGTGGGTTCCCCCTGTTGAACGACTCACACATCCAGCTCATCGTCAGCGTAATCCTCGTACCGAACCGGAAAGCCTGGCTTGACGATACCACAGGCCCTGAGACGTGCGCGTACCTTCGCGGCGTTGACTTCCCGCCTGGCGTTGTCGCGATCGAACAGGACCTCGCCGCTGGAAACCGACGCGCCGTTCCCGCTGAATAACCATTCCGCCACACTCGTCTTGACATCGCTCTCCGCCACGTTCAGATACTCCTTCCTCTCTGCGTCTTCCTGACTCAATCATACGCCGTTGACAGCAGCACTGTCGAGCCATCAGACCCCTCAGAACCACCCGATCGGCTCGCCGGAGATGTCCTGGATCACGTTCTTGAAGCGCATGTAGGTGAAAAGCCCCTGCATTCCGCGCTCGACGCCGGTGCCGGACTGCTTCCAGCCCGGGAACGGGCTCTGCGGGAAGACCGCGTTGTAGGTGTTGACGTAGACCGTCCCGGCCTGCAGCGCGCTCGCCATCCGCCGCGCGCGGTCGGCATTCGTCGTGAAGACGCCCGCGCCCAGCCCGTAGACCGTGTCGTTGGCTATCCGCACCGCATCCGCCTCGTCCTCGAATGGTATCGCCACCAGCACGGGGCCGAAGACCTCATCGCAGGAGACGGTCATATCGTTCGTCGCGCCGGTCAGCAGCGTCGGGCGGACGAACCAGCCATTCGCCAGCGCCGGGTCATCGGGCACATTGCCGCCCGCCGCTACGGTCGCCCCGGCCTCCTCGCC
>JAAYJW010000246.1 GCA_012522765.1 candidate division WS1 bacterium
GGGCAGGCCCTGTCGGCATCCCAGAGCTTCGCGCGGTGGGGTGGGGCGCGCCCCACCCCACCGCGACTGCTTCCACCCAGTTCCCTCTTCACCTGCACAACATCTTAGCCCATAGGAGGGGCCGCCGCACAAGGACGCGAATGCGTCCGAAGCGCGGGCAGGTATCTGTGAGCGCAGCGAACGGATACCTGAGGTTCCACCCCGGCCCACGGGACGCATTAAGCCGCTGGCGCTTCGAAACCGATGAAAGGGGGGAAACGATGTTCAACGATGACCTTGATCGCGTTGAATGGGCCGACTTTCTCTGTCGCCGCCATCCGAACAGGCTCAAGCCGGAGGCCTACCGGGTGGCCGGCCAGTCCGTGCTAACGACTATCTGCACCCGATCCAAAGAGGCGACGCTTCTACTCGACGCGGTCCGACCCGAGTTGGTCGCCGCCCTGCCTGTTTCCGCCGACATAGCGGGGTGCGAGTTGATCGCATGGTGTCTGATGCCCGACCACCTGCACATCCTGCTCAGGGTGCAGCAATATGGAGGGGACATCCTCCGCTTTCTACACAGTTACAAGACCTGGACGGGGCGTAAGATGCGGCTTGCGTCCCTGCCACGCTGGGAGAGAAGCTTTTGGGACCGGCACGCCAGGAGCAGCGACGACATCGCAAACCTGGTGTCCTATGTCCTGAACAACCCTGTCAGGGTGGGGCTGTGCGAGACATGGCAGCAATGGCCACATGCCTACTATCGTTGGGCGGAAGCTTGAGCATGGCGTGAGGAGAGGCCTGAGGTTCCACCACGGCCCTCAAAACGCACGAAGCCGAGCGTTCTCACATTGATGACCGGGGGCCGGGGTGGAACCTTCCGCGGGCTAAACGAAGCCCGCGGAACTCCCCGCGTCGCCCTTACGGGCGCCGCCGGGAGCGGCCCCTCCTACGACAACGACGCGGAAGCCGTCCGGAGGGGCCGCCCGAGCGCAGCGAGGCAGGAGCCTGAGGTTCCACCCCGGCCCGCAGAACGACGACAGGTCGTTCCTTCTCACAATGATGATGGGGGGCCGGGGTGGAACCTTCCGGGGGCCAAACGACAGCCCGCGGAACTCCCCGCGTCGCCCTCACGGGCACCGCGGGGAGCGGCCCCTCCTACGACACGACGCACAGGACGTGGTGACCCACACGGAGGTGTCTTGATGAGTTCGCGCACTGTCATGCTGGTCGTGCTGGTGGCCGGTGCTATCACCGCCGCGGCGTGGGCTGAGGGCGAGGCATTCGCCGGCCGCGATCTCACCGGGGCGCAGTTTACGGACTGCACCCTTCAGGGCGCGCTCTTTGAGCGCTGCACATTCAGCCAAGCGAGGCTGCTCTACATCACAAACAGCCCCGGTCTCTCGCTCAGGAACTGCAAGTTCGCCACGCCTAAGCTGGAGTACGTCACACTCTCAGATGTCGCCGCACAGCGCTCCACCGTTGATGGACTCGACGCCTACGATCTCACCGCCGAGGACTGGGAGATCGAACAATCTCAACTGACGAACATTACGTTCGAACGCTCCTATCTGCGCTATCTGACGCTCGATCATTGCGAGCTTCGCGATCTGCGGTCCGAGTGGAGCACCATCCCGAGCGGCCGCTGGCAAAACACGGACCTCAGCGACGGGGACTTTCAGGGCTGCGACTTCTCCGACAGCAGCTTCTACCGCGGCAGCTTCGAGGACGCGCGCTTTCAATACGTGGACTTCACCGATGTGCGGCTGGAAAACTGCGACATTCGCGGCCTGGTCATCAACGGAGTTCGCATCGACGAACTGATCGACTGAGGAGACTGCGCGCGTCTGCTCTCAACCATCGCGGTGGCAGTGCTGCTGGAAACGTTTGTCGGCTCAATCGCGGGCCTATGACTTATGACCGGCGAAAGCGTTGCGCTCGACGGAGGTAATTTGCGCATCAGTAGCGAACCGAAGCGGCTGACGCTGGTAGAGATCCGTTGAGCGGCGACGCGAACCACTTTCCGGGCACGGAAGAGGCGGCGTTTGCCGTTCGTTACAACCTGCTATGACTGAACTCGTGACGACTGAACAGGTCGAGAGCGTGCTGGGCGTCCTGATCTGGGCGGGGCCGCTCGCGGGCGCACTCGTCGGGATCATCGTCGGCAGCATGCGCAAATGCCCTCTGCGGGGCCTCTGGCAGGGTGTTGCGGTGGGGCTGCTCGGGCCGATCATCAACGCGCTCTGGCTGCTGCACAGCAGCATGATGCGCTACGATCCGCAGACGGGCGTCGCGGGGCTGCACCGGGTATCGGCGCACGTAATCAGCGCGCTGATATTCATCGCGGTCGGCCTGTTGCTTGGAGTGATCTACCGCCACGGTGTCTTCCCTGAGCGGAGGGCCGAGGCGGAGCAGGCGCCTGATGAGGCGCCCGATAAGGTGTCGGGCCAGCAGTAAAACGATGGCGGCCACGCATGCGCGCGAGCCGTTGTAAAATGCCGAAGGGAGAGACTGACCAATGGGAGCGAAGATGTACTACGATGATGACGCGGATCTCGGTCTGCTTGAGGGCAAGAAGATCGCGATCATCGGCTACGGGATCCAGGGCGGGGCTCAGTCCCAGTGCCTGCGTGACAGCGGCCTCGACGTGATCGTCTCGGAGCTTGAGGGCACCCCCAACTACGAGCGCGCGGTCGCCGACGGATGGGAGCCTGTCAGCTCCGAGGAGGCCGCGAAGCAGGCGCAGGTGATCCAGATCCTCACGCAGGACC
>JAAYJW010000024.1 GCA_012522765.1 candidate division WS1 bacterium
CCCGCCCTACAACGACCACGACAACGTCACGCCCGCCGCCGTTGCCGTTCCTCGCCCCTCGCCGGAACCGGAGAGGGGGGTGAGGCCCGCCGTCAGCCGTTTGGAGCGACGCATCTGCCATGTAGATGCGTCGGCCGTTCGCAGTCGTCGTCCGTCAACGGCGCGGCGGGGTACAAGCCCCCGCCCTACAACGACCACGACAACGTCAGGCCCGCCGCCGTTGCCGTTCCTCGCCCCTCGCCGAAACCAGAGAGGGGGTGAGGCCCGCCGTCAGCCGTTTGGAGCGACGCATCTGCCATGTAGATGCGTCGGCCGTTCGCCGTTGTCGTCCGTCAACGGCGCGGCGGGGTACAAGCCCTCGCCCTACAACGACCACGACAACGTCAGGCCCGCCGCCGTTGCCGTTCCCCTCCCCCTGCACTTCGCGCAGCGAAGTGCAGGGGGAGGGGTGGCCGATCCCGTCCCGCCCGTGGGCGGGGCGGGAGAGGTCGGGGAGGGGCAGCCGTCCGAACGACAGCGCCGCTTCGCGCCGCCCCCTGCCAGGGCGCAGGGGCCACAACGACTTACGTCAGCAACGGAGGCGAATGCAGCCAATGCTACGGTGCAGCAGTCGGCACATGGATAACGTCGGGCCGGGGGTGAGGCCCGACAACCGTCCCCTCGCGACAAGGACTCCCCCACCTCCGCGTCAAACTCTCATGCGGTGCGACTATCCGCCGCCGGGAGGCCATCATGCAGGAAGTATTGTTCGCGTCCGCTCATATCCCGCGCCTCGAGCGCAACATCTCGCTGCCCGCGAAGTTCGACCGCCTGCTCGATCGCTGCGATTACGCCAGCCGCTTCGAGGGCAAGCGGGTGGCGATCAAGATGCACGTGGGCGCGGCCATCGGCTTCTACACCCTCCACCCGCTCTTCGTCAAGCAGGTAGTGGACGCCGTTAAGGAGGCCGGTGGCAAGCCGTTCCTGACCGATGGCAGCTTCTCCACCGAGGCGGCCACGGTGCGCGGATATGTGCCGGAGGTGGTCGGCGCGCGAGTGGTCGGCGCAGGTGGCGAGCACGATCAGTATTACCGCAAAGTGCAGACCGAACTCGAGGAGCTGGGCGAGGTGGAGCTTTGCGGCAACGTGGTGGACGCCGACGGATTGATCGTGCTCTCGCATGGCAAGGGCCACGGAAACTCCGGCTTCGGGGGAGCGATCAAGAACATCGCGATGGGCTGCGTGAGCTATCCCACGCGCTGGAAAATCCACGGCACGATGAGCGGGCTATTTGAGTGGGATGGAGAGCTCTGCACGCATTGTGGCCAGTGCATCTCAGGTTGCCCGGCGGGAGCGATCACCTTCAATGACGAAGGCGAACTGAAGATCAGCGACCACCACTGCCGCTACTGCATGCACTGCACAAGCTCCTGCCCCACAAGCGCCATCACCATGGATGAGCCGCGCGAAAAGTTCGAGCTTTTTCAGGCCGCCATGGCGACGACATGCAAGGAGGCGCTCAAGTTCTTCCCCGACGAGCGCAGCGTGCATTACATCACGGTGCTGACGAACATCACGCCGCTATGCGACTGCTGGGGCTTCAGCACCCGACCGCTGGTGCCGGATGTCGGCATCATCGCCTGCGACAACATCGTTGCGGTCGAGCAGGCGGCGCTTGACATGATCCGGTGGGAGGACTACATCGAGGGGACTCTGCCGGATCAGTACACCACCATGGGCGACAGCGGCCACCTCTTCGAGCGCATCCACGGTAAGGACCCCTACGAGCAGGTGCGCCAGGCGGAGAAGCTCGGCCTCGGCAGCGCGGAGTATGAGATTGTGACGATCGAATAGCGTCGGGAAGAAACGGGCCCTCCTGCACATGGGCGAGAGGGCCCGAAGTGCCAGCAGGTGCGCCCCTCAGTGCCGACGTGCTCCCATGGCATAGAGCCCCACCGGCAGCTCATACTCAGGCGTGGCGCCGTCAGCAAGCTGGCTGGCGTTGCGATAGAGGAACAGACCGTCCTCGACCACGGCCACGAGCAGTTCATCAACCTCACCGAACGCCGCCAGGGCGACGGGCCAGTTGTCGCCGGTGCCGGCCCAGATGGTCGCGAGCGGCTGTACACTTCCACTTGCCGATGATGCATCCCCGATTACGAGAACGTGATGGTTATTGCTTAGGGGATCGTTGCCGCCCGCGTAGATGATGTCCCGGGACGGATCACAGGCCAAAGACCTCCCTGCATCCTGACCGGTGTTGCCGGTGCGATCTACCGGCGCCGGACCGTCAAGCCCGCTGGCGTTGTCCAGGGCGTGGAATTTCGTTCCGGCAGCCACATAGAGAATGTCGCGGCCGGGGTCGCCAGTGATGCAGTTGATCGACGGCACGCCCAGACCCGTGACGCCAATGATGCGATTGGGCTGGGGATTGCCGCTGATATTCGACGCCCCATGCCAGACCAGCACGTTATCGGCGACTGCGACGTAAAGCTGGTCGCGCGCTGTGTCGTACCAGAGGGAGGTCGGCGCAAAGGGGGTGGATGGAAGCAGGGCGGCAGCAGGAGGACGGTCGCCGCCACTCATCGGGTCATCGTAGATGAGGATCCCCTGGTTGTCTACCGCGCCGATGAACAGCCGATCAGCGTTCGGCGTGAAGGCCATGGTCTGGCCGGCCCGACATACGATCGGGTTGTTGTCACGGTTGCCCAGTATCACCTGCCCGCCCTGGCGGGGGATGATTCCGTCGAAGACGTCGGGAAGGATGCGGACCACGCTGCAGTACTCATAGGTATGACCGGGTGCATAGAATGACACGTCGTAGCTGACCGTCGGCGTCGGGCAGGGGCCTCCGTCGGCACCATCCTCTCCCTGCCTCCTGATCGCCTCTCCATCCGGCATACCGATGCCACCGGCCGCGGTGGCCAGTCCATGGCGACCTCCGGTACCGGGTGGCGTCCCCATGCCCCCATTACCACCATCTCCGGACACCGCCATAGCCGCGCCGCCACGATACAGGATCGTGTTCCACCTCGGCCCTATGCCGCCAACAGCCGTCGCATCTCCGCCTTTGCCACCGTTCCCACCAGACTGAGTGACCACGCACAGTGATCCTCCGTTGCCGCCCCCGCCGCCGTAGGCCTCCGCAATGCCCGGCACCCCGAGCACCACCATACTGTCGTCATACTCAAGCATGGACGCAGACACCTGTCCGGCCGCACCGCCCTCCGCTCGTGCGCCGCCGCCAGCGCCGCCGTTCTGCCCCGGGCCGCCACGGGTGCCATTCGGGGCCTTCACGATCGCATCGCCACCGGAGCCGACGGAGATATTGTCGCGGCTGACAATCAGCGCCCATGCGTCGCCGAGCGGACCCGAAGGATCAACGGTGACACCACCGCCGTCACCCGACGCCGAAGATGTAACCGCCATCGGTTCCCTCCCCCGGCATCACTGCGTCCGAAAAATCAAGATGCACGTCGCCCCCGTTGCCACCATGCGTGTCGCTATCGCCGCCATTTAGCGCTGTCATGGTCAGTTCTTCGCGTCCGTCAAGCTTCGTCATCAGGTCGGCAGGCGCTACCTCCGCCGGCCATGAAGACTCGCCTGTGTCGGGGTCAATGCCGAGGTAGAAGTCACCGGCATCACCACCCGCACCACCGGTCATAGTCCCCGGATCGAGCCATGCGACGAAGACAGGGGCGCCCTCGTATTGCTCCGCGCTCTGAACCGTCTCGACCCCGAAGAGTTCAGCGCAATCCACGTGGAGGCGGCCGCCATTGCCGCCTGAGTTGGTCAGCTCGGTAGCTGCCTCAAGAGCGAGAATGTCCTGGCCGCCGACCACACCCCGACCGCCATCACCACCGTTGCCACGATGCAGCAACCCCTCCGCCGCGTCTAGCGTGAGGGTCCCATTCGGACACTCAAGAGTGATGGAACCACCCGCACCGCCAGCGCCTCCAGTCAGCCCGTCGCCACCCGCCGCTCCATCCCCGGCCACAAGTTGACCTGCGCCCGCCTGTGCCGGCAGCGCCTCGCTCTGTGCGGCCTGCCCGACGGTGATGTCGCCGCCGGTGGAGCGGAGGAAGATGCTCCCCCCGTTGCCGCCGGCCTCATCGGCGCCACCGGGCCATCCGTCTCCCGCACGGATGCTCCCGGAGATGGTCAGATATCCCTCGGCTTCTATCGTAATGGAGGGACCGTCGTCACCGGGTGCAGAGCCATCGCCGCAGATGACCTCACCGTCTATTCGCGCGGTCTGCGCTCGGATAGTAGTACTGCTATCGTAGCGAACTTCCTCGCCGGCCTCCACGATGAACTCCTCGGTATCAATGACATCGCCACGTTCGGGAGATGGCAGCGAGGGGCCGTTACCACCGGAGCAGCCGAAGATCAGAGTCGCGGCAAGGCCGAGAACAACAAGAAGAGGTGAACCGGTGCATGTCCTGCGCTGCATGGCAATTCCTCCTGCCCCCCTGGCAGACAGCAGTGAGGGACCAGTCGTAGGACAAGTTCCACTACAATGCTACTTGTCCTTCAATCGTGGAAGAAATGATCCATGTTTGTTGCCACTCGTCATAGCGTTGCACATATGAAGTTGCCGTCTCGGTCTCGGCAGAGGATGCGGCCGTTGCTCAGCACCACATGCGGCCAGCAGCGCGCGGAACAGACTCCGTCTCGCGAGGCGAGTTCCGTATATGCACCGGGGGAACGAGTAGCAGTCTCGCAGAGCGCCAGCGTCCTCGCGCCAAAGACGATCAGCCGCTCATCAGCGGTGAGTATGAGCGATGCGTCATCACCAAAGCGCCCGCCCTCCCAGAGCAACGCCCCCGTCTCCCAGTCGAGGCAGCGGAGCTTCTGCCACGCCACGTAGATCCTGCCGTCATGCACCACCGGCGTGCCTACCTTGGAAAACTGATTCCTCGCCTCCCAGACAAGCTCCGCGCCTGTGCGGGAGAGGCGGACGCGCACGGTGCGCGACTGAGAGTAGCCACTGGTGAGGATGATGCTATCATCGAAGGCCACGGGGCTTGGGATGGAGTTGGCGAAGTGCGTCTCCCACGGGAACTCGGCCAGTGTCTCGCCCTCGTGCCCCGCGTCAACACGAACGATCAGGAGCCGATGCAGCGTCAGCACCGCCACGCACGCAATGTCCTCCACGGTGAGCGGGACCATGCCTCCGGTATGCCCCGCCGAGTCCCTGCACTCCGAGGCCCAGAGGCGTTCGCCGGTGCGGCGGTCGAGAGCGATCAGCGTGCCCTGCGGCGAGCCTGCTTCGACGACCAGCGCCTCCCCCAGCGCCAGCGGAGCGCAGGTGTAACCGTAGTCTCGCTGCCCGCCGCCGACATCGGGCCGTCTACCGGCGCCGAAAGCCTCGTAGAGGTTGAGGCCCCAGACGCGCGCGCCGGCATGGCCGACGTCCCAGCAGTTGAGGTCGCCATCGATGCCGAGCGTGTAGAGCAGTCCCGTTTGCGGGTCGAACTCGGGCGTAGCCGAGGGGCCGCTGTAGTGCGCCTCATCGCCGGCATGATGCCGTCCATGGCGCGGTGCGGAATAGCTCTGCGTCCAGTGCAGCGCGCCGCTTGGGAGGTCGCGGCACTCGAGGTGCTCGCTGCCATCGCGCCAGCCGAGGGTGTAGACGCATCCGGCAGCCACGACGGGCGAACTTCCGCCCTCGCCGACACTGGCTGTCCAGGCAGGGTCTCCCGGCGGCCATGCGCCCTCATCGAAGCGGGAGCTTTCGCCGCTGATGTCGCTGCGCGTCGGGCCACGCCAATGCGGCCAGTCATCGGCGGCGGCCGGCAGTGCGCACGCAAGAGCAATGAGTCCGATGATCGCTACGCGCATCGTGTCACCTGTTGAGATGCTGGGAATGGCAGCGCCTTCAACGGCCGCCTCCCCCGCCCTCTACGTTCCGGAGTGGGGCGGCACCGCTTGCCGTAGTCGTTGTCGTCTGCCGTTGGAGAGGTCGGCCCCCGTGCCGACCTGTGCTGTTGCGTGAACGACCGCGTCGCTTCGCGCCGCCCCCTGCGAGGGCGCAGGGGCCACAACGACTGCGGCAACGGCTGGCGGCCGCCTCCCAAGCCCGGACGAATCCCGCCCTGTCACTGAACGAGATCGCTCTCCATCAGCTTGAAGCACAGCGCCGGGCGCGGGTTCCATCCCGAAGTCACCCAGATCTCCCCCCCGCGCCGCTCCCAGACGTTCGGGTAAGCCACCGAGGAGTCCATGCAGCGGGCAATCACCACCGGATCGCTCCAGCTTTCGCACTCGTCGTCGCTGAAGGCGATGGATAGCTCCTGCCGCTGGCTGGAGGCAGGACGCTCGGAGAAGTTACCATCGCCGCCCCAGGTGCCGGGAATCGTGCCATCCTCGTACGCGAGGCGGTTCCACACCAGCGCGATGCGACCGCTCTGCAGCCGCAGCAGAAAGCCCGGAGCCGCGGAGGCGTCTATGCCGCCGGGGGCCAGTTCGCGGAAGTAGCGGCCGTCGTCCGACCAGGCCGCCCAGAACTGGTCGAGGTTCGTGCGCAGAAGCAGCATGACCCGCGAATCGCGCAGTTCCACGATTGCCGCTTCGATGGCGCCATCGTGGTGCCCGTGGCCGCCGAGGTCAATGACGTTGCCGCGCTGCCAGGTGCGGCCATCATCGCCGGTGACTGCCGAGCGCGTGACCCAGCGAGAGGGTTTCCGGATGAAGGGCTGCAGCGGCACCACGACCTCCCCTGAGGTGCGCTGGATGATCCCCGTGACGCACACGATGCCATCGCCGAGCATCTGCCGGTCCGTCCATGTCCAGCCATCATCGCTCGAGCGGATCGCCCACACTTCCGAGTGCGTATCCGGCGTCGGCTCCTGCGTAGCCTCATCCCACTGCCAGTGGCGCTCGGCCATGTCCGTGTAGACCATGATGAGCGTGCCCTCGCGGGTGCGGATCAGCGGGCTGCGGTTGACGGGGCTTCTGCCGCCATCGGGGACGCCGGGGCCCTCGCCGTTGAAGAGCACGTTGCGCTCGGTCCAGGTGGCGCCGTCATCCACCGAGATCATCACCATGTTGCCCTCGATGGTAAGCAGGCTGCCGTCAGGAAGCTCCACGAATGGGCCGGACATCTGCGACGGCAGCAACTCGCACTTCGGATGAATCCAGCGGCTGTCACTCATTCTCCTGCGCCTCCTGGCATCATTCGCGGGGCCGACCTCGTGCGGTCCCTCCCACTCATCTCTGCTGCCATGCGGAGCTACCCGGTCTTGTGCGCCGTGTGGACCGGGATGCGTATCCCGTGCTCGTAGGAATCCCAGATGGCGTGCAGGAACTCGCTCGTGGTGATCGAGTCCTCCAGCGATGCGATCAGCGGCTCATCATGGCGGATCGCGTTGAGGATGTTCTCCGTCCGCTTCGTGTCACCGTGACCCGCCTCGGGGCTCGCGTCAATGGCCCGCTCGCCCTCCTCGTCGGCAATTACGCCGGTATAGGCGCCCGCTTTGTCCATGTAGGTGACGATCGTGCCGAGTTTCCCCTGCACCTGCACGACGGTCGGGTTGCGCATGCCCTGCTTCGGGCCCGAGCCACCGACGATGGTGCAGCTTGCGCCGCCCTCAAAACTCGCGATGCATGACGTGCAGGAGCGCCCGCGGTGGGCGTACACCTCCACCGCCTGGCCGCCCATCATGTGCCGTGCGAGGTCGAATGGGTGCGTTGCGCCGGACGCCTCCGATGAGGGGATGTACCTGCCGCCGAGATCCGAGAGCAGGCCGTAGCCGGGTGCTGAGCGTCCCTCGTAGCGAGGCTGGTGATCGCTGTAGTCGTGGGGGTGGTTCCACGTGAACTGGCCGGAGATGATCTCGCCGATCGCGCCCTCCATCAGAAGGCGCTTCACCTCGACGTTGACCGGATAGTAGCGCAGGGAGTAGGCCACGGCTACCTTCGGATCGGGGTACTTCATCCGCATGTAGCGGAGCAGGCGGCACTCCTCGAGCGAGTAGCCGGTCGGCTTTTCCACGACCATGTGCTTGCCCGCCTGCAGGGCTGCGATAATCTGCTCGGTGTGCAGGTGGCTGGGGGTGCAGATGTCGAGGATGTCGATCTCGTCGCTCTCGAGCGCGTCCTCGTAGCGCGTGGAGATGGTGATATCCTCGGGGAGGTCGTGATCCTCGCGCGCGGCGCAGGCGAGGTCTTCGGCGACATCCACGAGCATGGTGATCTTCGCGTCATCACGCTCGAGCCATGCTTTCGCATGCCCGAGGGACACTTTGCCGCAACCAATGAGAGCTACATTCACGGTGGACCATCCTCTGTGCTTTGTTCGATACGTGTCCAGGCGAGGGCGCCTGGACTCCGGGTTCTGTCCCAAAAAGCTCATTCAAGCCTTGGCGAGCGGCAGCACCCGCTCCCGCAGTCACCCCGAAGCCCAAGCGCCCGCCACCCGCTCCGAATTCCGGCCAGCCGTCCGGGAGTCCACGCGCCTCGCCTGGACAGGTGTTC
>JAAYJW010000025.1 GCA_012522765.1 candidate division WS1 bacterium
GGACGCTGCCGTCTATTGCTGTACTCCGCTGGCATGTATATAATGGTATTTGATGGTAGCAGTCCGTGTTTGGAGGTAAGTAACAGTGGCTATCTCGGATGTCTTCGATGTCAGGCAGTGCGCGGAGTTCCTCGGCTTCTCGGAGGAGCACGTTCGCGTACTTGCGCGGGAGGAGAAGATGCCCGCAGCGAAGATTGGGGGCCGCTGGCGCTTCTCGCGGCGGCAGGTGTTGGAGTGGCTGGAGGAGTTGGCGATCCCGGAGGCGGTAGTTGAGGAGGAACTGCTGCGCGAGGCAAAGCGGCGGCTGGCCAACAGCGAGGGCAGGAGACCCTTCGAGGAGTTCGCGGCGGAGCTTGGTCTGTGATCTACGAGCTGTGGATCGAGAAGGTGGCTGAGCGCGATATCGAAGCCCTGGACGCGGGGGCGCGCGGGCGCGTGACGGACGCAATTCGGCGCCTCGCCACAGATCCGATGGGGCGTGGGACGAAGTCTCTCAGCGGAAACCTGAGTAGCCTGCGCAGCCTGCGCGTTGGTCCGCTGCGCGTCTGTTACGAGATCGATCAAGCGGCCCGTCGGGTCACGATCGTGGCGGTTGGGCATCGAGGTCGAGTATACGCAGACATCGGACGCCGGCGGGGTTCCTGATGGGAACGTGAGGCCTTGTCTGGTCGTGGCAGCGGAGGTGCGGAATGGAAGACAGGTCGATCATCAACACGAAGCAGTGCGCCGAGCTTCTTGGGGTGTCGGAGGAGCGCGTCCGTACGCTGGCACGCGAAGAGAAGATTCCCGCCGCCAGGATCGGAGGCCATTGGCGTTACTCGCGCCGACAGGTGATCGAGTGGGCGGAATCAATCGCGATCCCGCGCGGGTGGATCCCAGCGACGGGTGCCGCTGACAGAAGTGACGGTGAGTAACCCGCTGACGCTCTGCCGGCACTTGGGTTTCCACCTGCTGAGAGTGCTGCTGCACATGATGGTCGTCATGTGAGTGGCGCCGGAACGTTTATTGCCTCACGACCGTTGATTCGAGCAGCAACCGAGCCTTCGACGGGGGAGTGACGCCACGTGGCCGACGTAGCGGCGCTGGGCAGGCGCATCGTCGAGAACATCGAGAAGGTCATCGTAGGTAAGCGCAGGCCCGTGCGACTGACGCTCATCGCGCTGCTCTGCGAGGGCCACGTACTCCTCGAAGACGTCCCCGGCGTCGCGAAGACCATGCTCGCGCGGTCGCTCGCCACCTCCATCGGCGCGTCCTTCGCGCGCGTGCAGTGCACCCCCGACCTCCTGCCATCCGACATCACCGGCGTCTCGGTCTTCAATCAGAAGGAGTTCGAGTTCCAGTTCCAGCCCGGACCGATCCTCAACCAGATCCTGCTCGGCGATGAGCTGAACCGCGCCACCCCGCGCGCACAGGCGGCGCTCCTCGAAGCCATGGCGGAGCGCCAGATCACCGTGGATGGCGTCACCCGCAAACTCCCGGAGCCGTTCTTTGTCATCGCCACACAAAACCCCATCGAGCACGAGGGCACCTTCCCGCTGCCCGAAGCGCAGCTTGACCGCTTCCTCATGCGCCTGTCCATCGGCTACCCGAGCTTCACCGATGAGAACGAACTGCTCGAGCGCATCAAGTTCGCGCACCCGCTCGATCACCTCTCGCAGGTCGCCTCGGCCGAGGAGATCGTCGAGGCGCAGGAGGCGATCCGCCAGGTCTTCGTGCATGAGAAGGTGCGACAGTACCTGGTGCGGATCGTGCACGCCACGCGGCGGCATGACGACTTTGCGCTCGGTGGCTCGCCGCGCGCCTCGATCGCGCTCTACCGCACCTCGCAGGCGCTGGCGGCGCTGGAGGGGCGGGACTTCGTGCTGCCCGATGACGTGAAGTACGTGGCGGAGGCGGTGCTGACGCATCGCGTGATCCTCTCCTCCGAGGCGCGCCTCCGCGGCAAGCCGGTGGATGACCTGATAGACGACATCGTGTCCGGGATACCCGCGCCGGTGGAGAAGGCGTAGGACGGCCGGCAATCGGGAAGCGGCAATCGGCAATCGGGGACGGCAAAGGCAACGGCCGGGAACGGCTACGGCAACGGTTGGGAACGGCATTCGGGAACGACAAGACGACCCATCCGTGGCACGGACACTCCTGTCCGTGCTCGAGCAACCGACTGCCGAGAACAGATGGAGCCAGCGCGGGCCTTGTAATGCAGAAGTTGGCTGGTGGTCAACAGAAGGCGCTTTCATAGACCGCCAGGAGGGGCTGCTTTTCCCGACGCCGCCTGCGGCGGCGGGAAAAGTGGCGCCCGAGCGTCGTTCGCGAGGGCGACAGCTTCCTTGCCAGCCCTGCCGTCTGCCGTTGCGGAACTCCACCAAACGGGCGGGCAGGGAACGCCGTGCGCCTCATTCCCGGTGAAAGTGACGACAGTGGCTGACGCGACATGACCCGCATCAACTGGCAGCGTATCGTCCTGCTCGTCGCGGCGGTGGGGTTTCTCTTCGCCGCCGTGATCATGCGCCTGAGCTTTTTCGCCTTCGCGCTCTATGCGCTGGGCGCGGTCAGCCTCGTCGCGCACGCCATGACCTGGTCGGCGCTCGATGGCATCGAGACCGAGCGGCATGTCACAGCGCGCGACCTCGAGATCGGGCAAGATGTCGTTGTCACCGTCGCGGTGCGCAACCGCAAGCCGCTGCCCACCATCTGGCTGGTCGCCGAGGACATCCTGCCGCGAGGGCTTGAGGCCGCCGGGCAATGGGCGCGCGCGGAGTTGATGATGCCGTTCAGCTCAACGCGCCTGCAGTACCGCATCCGCTGCAACCGCCGTGGCTACTTCCGCCTCGGCCCGGCGCTCTTCGAGACCGGCGACTTCTTCGGCCTCAACCGCCGCTTCGCCACCGGCGAGGCCAGCAGCTACATCACCGTCTACCCGCGCGTGATCCCGCTGGCGCAGTACGCGATCCCTACCTCCCGGCCGATGGGGGAGACGGTGGTGAAGCGCAGGCTCGTGGAGGATCCGACGCGCCTCGCGGGGGTGCGCGAGTACCGCACCGGCGACCCGCTCCGGCGGATCCACTGGAAGGCCACCGCGCGCACCGGTAAGCTTCACTCGCGCGTCTACGAGTACTCCACGCTGATCGGCGCGAACATCCTGCTCGACTTCGGCCGCGAGGCATGGGACGGAGGCCGGGAGCGCTCGGAGCTTGCAATCACCTGCGCGGCCTCGATCGCATCGCACCTCGCGGACCGTCGCCAGCAGGTGGGGCTGGTCACCAACGGCGGCGATGCCTCGGATGTGATGCCGACGGAGACCGAGCGGCTCACCGCTCCCACGCGCCCGCGCATCTATCAGATGCTCGCCGAGCGCGAGCAAACCGACCGCCTCTCGCCGGTGCGCATACCCGTGCGGCGAGGGGAGCACAACCTCGGCCTGATGCTGCGTTCGCTGGCGCGCCTGCGCATGACCGACGCGCTTGGCTTCGCGCAGATGATCATCGAGGAGTACGAGACGTGGCCGCGCGAGGCGACGGCGCTGGCGATCGTGCCGGGCATCTCGCGCGAACTGCTGGCGGCGCTGGTGACGATGCGCAACGCGGGATTCACGGTTGCGGTGCTTATGATCGACAACGAGCAGAACTTCGCGCACATCCGCGGCGTCCTGCAGAGCGAGGGGATTCAGCCGATACACGTGCGCAACGAGGTAGAGCTTGGGGCGCTAGCGTTGTAGGAGGGCCGGCACGGCTGCCTCACCCCCCGGCCCCCTCTCCCTGGACCACGCCCTTCGGGCGGGTCAAGCGGGAGAGGGGGAGAACTCAGCGGATGCGTTCGGACCACGTTGTGCATGAGATGTGCTATGGACACCGGAGGTTTCGTGGTGGCTGAGGCCACAGAGGCTAAGCGACAGGAGGGCGGTGAGCAGCCCGCACCGACCGCGCGTGTGCGGGAGCCGCTGCCTCAGTTCGACTGGCTGACTGAGGTCGCCATCCCCGCCTGCGTCTTCGGCCTGCTCGGCAGCCTCCTCTACTACCTGATCGAGGTGCGCGCGACGCTTGCCGGGCAGTACTCCATCGGCCCTCTGCGCTGGGTCGTCTTCTGGTTCCTGCTCGCCTGCATCGGCATCGCCCGCATACGCACCAAGTACGGCGGGTCGGCCATTGCGGGCTACTACAGCGCCCTGCTCGGCGGCGCCATCATGCTCTTCATCTGGGTCTACACCGACCGCGTCGGCTCGTTCTACGGCGGCGCAAGTGGCGGGCGTGGCCTGACGCTTCTGTTCAACTGGGCGCTGGTTGGCGTCGTCTGGTGGGCGGCGAGCGCCGTCACGCGCGAGGCCACGCTGGAGGAGAATGTCGAAACCCAGCTTGAGGGCGGCCTGTGGTCGCTGCTGGCCGATGAATGGCGCTACCCCGATGCCGAGGCGGATGATCGCACGCCCGAAGAGGAGGTCGAGCAGTCGTCCGCGCGTCCACGGCACCCGGGGCGGCTGGTGCTGTGGATCTCGCTGGCGGCGCTGGTGCTCTTCGCGGTGGGGCAGAGGACCATCGGCGGTGAGGGGCAGCACGCGCGCCTGGCCTTCTGGTGCATGTCCTTTTACGTGCTCTTCACGCTGCTGCTGCTGGCGCTGACGAACCTGTCCGCGCTGCGGATGCAGGTGCGCCGGCGCGGCATATCGCTGGCGCCCGCCGTCACTCCGGCGTGGATCGTAGCGAGCCTGATCGTCACGGTGCTGATAGTGACGCTCTCGGCCCTGATGCCACGCTCGCCGACACCGGAGGGGCAGCCCTACTACGTGCAGTTGCCGGACTGGGTGCGCGATTCGGAGCGGCCGGAGCTTGACGAGGGACCCGCGCAGGGGATGGGGCGCGAGGGAGAGAGGCCCGGCGGTGACGAACAGGGCGCGGGCAGTCAGAGCGAGGAGGGTGAACAGGCCGCCGGTGACGAAGAGGGCGATCAGGGGGCAGGGGGTGAGGAGGGTCCCGGATCAGTCTCCGGCGGTGAGGAGCAGGGACCTGGCGCAGGGAGTGGCGATGGCGAATCGGAGCGGCGGGAAGTAAGACCGGGCGATGAGGGTCAGCCAACGCAGGTCGATTCCGAGACGTCTAATCTCGCGCGGCTGCTCGGCTGGTTGCTGCTGGTCCTTGCCGCGCTCGTTGTGCTCTGGTTCGCATGGCTCCACCGCAGGCAGCTTGGTGAGGCGCTGCGCCGGGCGGCGAAGATCCCGGCGTACCTGACAGGTATGATGGCCCGCGCATGGGGGCGCTTTGCGGCGTGGCTTTCGAGGCTGGGGTGGCCATCGTCGCGACGGGCCCCTGCCGGGAACCTTCCTGCCGATCCGTTTGTCGATATATTCAGGCAGGGCCTGGATGCGGGGCTGCCTCCGGCGGAGGTGGTCCGCTACGTGTACCGCGCCTTCCAGGTCTATGCCGCCCGAAGTGGCTACGTGCGCCGGGACGATCAGACGGCGCTCGAGTTTCTGCGCGATCTGCCTCCAGCGTTGCTGCTGCC
>JAAYJW010000247.1 GCA_012522765.1 candidate division WS1 bacterium
GAGGTGAAAGAAAGGAAAATCGGAGAGACGCGGAAATGCCTCATTGGTTGAAGACGAGGTCTTTTCCGGAGGTCTCTCCGATGGTACACACTGTTCCGCAGGTCGAGCTTGGAATCCTCTCCGGTCGCGAGGTCGTGGGCACATTCGATGGCGGCGACATGTCCTCCGACGGAGGAGTGGTACTGGTTGCTGAGGCGGAGCGCAAGCTTGGTGTTATCCAGCGCATGGCGTCGGTGATCGACGACCGGCGCGATCCGCGGAAAGTGCGTCACGGCATCTCTGAGATGCTCGCCCAGCGCGTCTTCGGCATCGCCTGCGGCTACGAGGACTGCAACGACTTCGACGACCTGTTCCGCGACCCGGCGCTGAAGGTCGCCGTGGGGCGCCTCCCGAGCACCGGTCACGATCTGGCTTCGCAGCCGACGCTGTCGCGCCTTGAAAACTCGGTAGGTGCGGGCGAACTGTATCGGATGAGCGAGGTGCTTGTCGACCTGTTCGTCGAGGGCCGGGATCAGCCGCCGACGTGGGTGATCATCGACGTGGATGCCACCGACGATCCCACGCACGGCCAGCAGCAACTCACCGGCTTCCACGGCTACTACGACGAACACTGCTACCTGCCGCTGATCGTGACCGCGCGAGCCGACGGCGGTCCGGACGAGCTGCTGGCGACGGTGTTGCGCCCGGGCAGGACCCACGCGGGGGCCGGCGCGTTGACGGTACTCAGGCGCATCGTGGCAAGGTTGCGGGAGGCGTGGCCAGAGGTGCGCATCATTATTCGCGGCGACAGCGGCTTCGCCAGGCCGGAGATCTACGACTGGTGCGAGCGCAACGGCATCCACTACCTAATCGGGCTGGCGACGAACAATCGCCTGCGAAAGCTTGCCGAGAGGCATCTGCAGGCGGCGCGGGTGGAGCATCTGCTGCACGGCGAGAAGGTGCGCCGACTGCACGAGGGCCACTACGCCGCGGACAGTTGGCCGCACCAGCGCCGGGTGTTGATCAAGGCCGAAGTCACACAGCAGGGCGACAACCCGCGCTTCGTGGTGACCAGCCTACAGGGAGATCCGCTGCTGCTGTACGACTTGTATGCGCGGCGCGGCGAGCAGGAGAACCGAATCAAGGAACTCAAGCGGGACCTGGCGATGGATCGGACCAGCTGTCATCGCTTCCTGGCGAATCAGTTTCGGCTGCTGCTGCACTCGGCCGCGTTCGTGTTGCTCAGCTACGTGCGAAAATGCCTGGCGGGGACGGAGCTGGCGGAGGCGCAGGTATGCACGCTGCAGCGAAAGCTGCTCAAGCTGGGTGTGCTGGTGAAGCAGAGCTGCCGAAGAGTGTGGCTGAGATTTCCGTCGAGCTGTCCGGTACAGCACCTTTGGCCGCTGGTGCTCGCGCGGATCAGGGCGTAGACACACCAGTGGAAGCCACAGAGCGCACTCCCAGGCAGGAGTATGTCTGGACGACCGATTTCGGGCCGAAAACGCGCGTCTCAGCGCGCGATCGGGCCCTGAAATGAAGCACGGCGCGAGCGAACTCGCCCGCGTCGCACTCACACCCAAGACACCGACCCGAAAACCGCCTGCAAGCGACAGGTCATGAATGATGCGGGCTA
>JAAYJW010000248.1 GCA_012522765.1 candidate division WS1 bacterium
CCATCGTTCTTCTTCGCCTTCAGCTTCATGCGCGCCATCATCCCCTACGGGGCGATCATCCTCGCAACGGTGCTCCCGCTGGCGGTGGCGATCCCCGAGCGCCTCGGCAGGGACAAGCGTCTCGTGAGGCAGCAGTTCTCCGCCTACGTCTCGCCGGACGTACTCACGCAACTGACCGATGACCCGGAACTTGTTGCGCACGGTGTGCGGCGCGAGGTGACGCTTCTGTTCGCCGACGTGCGCGGATCCACGAGCCTCTCTGAGCAGATCGAGCCGGAGGTGTGGGTCGCGCAACTCAATGAGTACCTCTCGCAGATGAGCGATGCGATCTTCGAGTGTAACGGCTACCTCGACAAGTTCATGGGCGACGGGATCATGGCGCTGTGGAACGCCTTCGGCAACCAGCCCGATCATGCCGACCTCGCGGCTCAGGCGTCGCTGGAGATGCTGCGCAGGCTCGAGGTGCTGAACCGCTACTGGGCGCAGCACGAGCAGCGGACGCCCTTCCGCATCGGCATTGCGATTCACTCGGGCGAGGCGATCGTAGGCAATGTCGGCAGCGATCAGCGGATGCAGTACACGGCCATCGGGGACAGCGTCAACACAGCAGCGCGGATCGAGGGCATGACCAAGCTGCATGGCCGGCAGTTCCTGGCGAGCGAGACTGCGGCCGAGCTGATCTCGCCGGAAGTCGCGCGACTGGTGGAGATAGGGGAGACCGAGGTTCGCGGCAGGGCGCAGACGATCACCATCTTCGGACTGGCTGATGAGCAACCGGTGGGGGCGAATGAGCAGGGGCCGCCAGTGCTGCAGGCGACCGCGGAGGAGTGAGCGATCATGCTGTCCTTCTTGCGCAGGAAGCAGAAGCCGCAGACTGAAGAGGAGATGCTGGCGCAGGCGTTCGAGCAGGTAGGCTCCAAACAGAAGCATCGTGCCGGCCGGAAAAGGCGGCGATTCCTCTGGCGCAAATACGCCGATCCGCGCATCCTCATCGTGCTTGCGGTCATCGGCCTCGTGCTGGTCATCAACGGAGTCATCGCGGAGAACAGCGAGTTCTACGCGACCGTCGCGGAACTGACCGGCGCCGGAACGGTTACACTCGCGCGCGGCGAGGCACAGCAGCCGCTTGAGCTGGAGCAGCGGATCGAAGACGGCGGTGAGGTGAAGACCGGTCCCAACTGCTGGGTGTCGCTCGACTTCCCGGACGGGAGCGTCATCACTCTCGCGCCCGCCTCGGAATTCGTGGTTGAGCTTGTGGAGTATAACCGCGGCGGCATGTGGCGCGGCCGGTCATTCACTCTCAACGCCGGGCACATGTGGGCGCGCGTGTCGGAGAAGTTCGGAGAAGACTCGCGCTGCCGCGTTCACACACCCTCCTCGGTCGCTGCGGTCCGTGGGACGCGCTTTTACATGTTTTACGACCCGAATCGCTCCGAAACTTCCGTCTGCTGCAACGATGGTGCGGTGCGGGTGGACGGCTTCCGCGGACGTGGCACGACGGTCGCTGGCGGTGGCAGCACCTCCGTCGGCTACGGGGGGCCTCCCGGCGGCATCGCAGGCATGGACAACGCTACCCGGCAGAGCTTCGGGATGTCGGCGATGAACCGGGCGGTCGAGCCGGACCCGTGGCTCAAGCGGGTTTCGATGAAGATCACCAGCGTCCTCGACCTGCCGCTGTCAATCCTCGGCATCGGGAAGTCAAGTTGGGCGGTCGGGGCTGCCGACTTCGCGAGGCGCAACGCAGCGATGGAGGCCATGCGACGGATTCACACCTCAATCGAGGGCTACCCGACTTACCCGGACTTCGTTGATCCCTTCACTCTCAAGGAACTGGACTTCTCTGAGGAGGACGCGCTGCAGGTATTGAAGAACTTCGACGGACGCTGCCTCGTCAGCTATGAACGATCCGGGCAGGGCTTCGTGATGTACGCGCGGGCGCGCGACAAGGCCCGCACGCCCTTCAAGCTGACTGCGTACGGAGTGGAGCCGGCCAGCGAGGAAGAGGTGCCGGCCTTCTGAGCTGATCGCGAGGGGCGCGAGCCGGGAATACTCGCGCCCCCCGTTGGGAGGAGGGTATGGGTAGAGAAGCATCGCTCTACGTCATCCCTGCCGCCGCTCCGATCACCCTCGCCGGTGCTATGGCCGGCGGACCCCAGGGGTGATCTGAGACGTCAATGAGAGCCTGTCGCTGTGCCCGCAGCCCCCGCAGGGGCCGGTCCGCCGGGCCTGTCATGGAAGAGATCGGTGCCTCTGCAGTCGCTCTTGAGGCCGCGCCCGGATTGTTACGTGGGATGTTACACGGAGCTGCCCCGGCGGCTTGATCGAAGTCCTCAGAGTGCCAGTCGCGCACTTGATGTAGCCCTGGAGGTTCGCCTCATGCGCACGGTCGTCTTCGCGCTCATCTGCATTATGCCCGCCGCAATCTCGGCAGCGCCGGCTATCAGTGAACTGCGGCCGCTGCTGCTGGAGAGCTTCGAGACCGAGTCTGATGGCTGGAGCCTGGTGCTCAACCGTGGTGCTGAGGCCACGATGAACACCGTGGATGATGCGGTGCTTGGGTCGAAGAGTGTGCTCGTGACGCCCGGGCGTCTCTGCGCACCTGACGATCGCGAGCTTGTCACCAACATCCACCTGCGCTACGAGCAGCTTGCGCTGAAGGCGCAGACCTCCTACGTCCTCTCGGTTTGGGCAAGGAGCAGCGGGCCGCGGCTGCTCAGGCTGCGTGTGCGCAGGCTTGAGGCCGAGGAATCCGTCGGCAGCCAGCCGCTGCAGATCGACTCGCAGTGGCGGCGCCTCGACTTCGCCTTCGAGCTTCCCGCCGACTACCCCGACGCGGTGCCGCAGATCATGATCGCCGACAGCACACTGCCCGTGTGGATAGATGCGGTCACCATCTCCGAACGCGCCGACGATCTCTATCCCGCGGACTACCTCTCCTTCGGTGACGCGATCTCCGGCCCTCCCGCGTCACTGGTGCGCTTCGCCACCGACTTCGATGATGAGGCGCATGGCTGGCAGCTTCAACTGAATCGTGGCGCGCAGGCCTCCGTCGGATGGGAGGCGGGGGAGGGATGTCTGCGCGTGACGCCGCAGGCGCTGTGTTCACCCGACGATCAACCCTTCGAGACGAACATTCATCTCAAGTACGATGCGCTTTCGCTGGCCGCCGATGCAGACTACGTCTACTCTGTCCGCCTGCGCAGCGACGCTGAGCGCAAAGTCGGGCTCCGGCTGCGTTCGGCTGATGGCGGCGCCAGCGTTAGCATCGCGACACTCGACGTGGGGCCGGAGTGGCAGAGCTTTGAGGTGCCCTTCCGACTGGATGAGGCGATGCCGCAGGCGATCATGCAGGTGCTGCTCGGCGGCGAACTCTCACCGGTCTGGGTGGACGACATCATCGTCCGCGAGGCCGACTGCGGCGATGCTCCCGGCGAGGGCGTGATCGGCCGCGGGAACCTGTGGCTGCGGCCGCAGACGATCGCGGCGGGTGCCGCCGGAGCGCAGGCGGGCATGGCGGAGCTTGTTACGGGGCTGCCTGAGAGCTTTCGGCTGCGGCTTGCGGTGGACATGTTCGGCTCCCGGTCGGTCAGCGTGGCCCTGCGCAACGGCGATGGCGCCGCGACAGTGGAGATCGGCGATGAAGTTGTGTTGCGGGACGCCGCGGGAAACGACCTTTTGCGCGCGGCCATCGTCGCCGATGAGTGGTCGCCGGGAGACGCGGTGACGCTGACGATCGAGCGAATCGACGGCGTGCCGCGCGTGATCATTGGCGAGCGGCACGAACTTCTGCTCGGCGACATCAGCTTCGGCAGCGTGCTGCTTGGAGCCGCCAGTGGCAGCATTCGGATGCTGGCCGCGGAGGGATACGAGATGCTTTCCGCAGATCGTCCCGACGGCAGCACCGAGCGCGAGAGCTTTACCGACCCCGTGACCGGCCGGCCCGTACTGCGCCTGACGCATTCCGCGTACAATGACAAGCACGCGTACTATGACATCTCGCCGTGGAGCCCGGATGGCTCGAAGATCGTCTTCAGTTCGGCCCTGCCGGGGCGCAACGACGCGGCGATCTACGTGATGGATGCCGATGGCACGAACATCAGGCAGGTTGCCACCGGCAGCGGCTTCGGGATGCACACCGGCGCCTTCCCGATCTGGGCGCCTGATGGCGAGAGCATCTACTATCACACGCGCTGGACCGATGAGGCGGGTGAACCGCGTTCAGGCACCGCCAGAGCGTGGCTCGATAGCGGCACGGTTGATCATATCCCCTCCGGCGTGCGGCAGATCTCGTGGGCCACCGGCGATCTGCTCTGGATGGAGAACCGCGTGGACTCGCCGGTGGAGCGCGGACTGTATGCCTCCGAGGGCGATGGGTCGAGCGTTCGGCTGCTGGCAGGCACCGCTGACATCTCGGCGCTCTCGCCGTCGCGCGATATGCACGGTCAGTGCGAGCGCCTGGGGCTGACCAACTGCAAGTGGTCGCCGGACGGCGAGCGCGCGATGGTCGTGCTGGTCGGCTATGACGCGCGGGGCTCGCAACTGGTCAAGGAGATCTACACGGTCGGCGCGGATGGCAAGGACCTCACCTTCGTGATGGCCTTCAACCATCATCACATCTGGCACCCGGACTCTCGGCAGATCATCGCCAACTGCGCGGACGGGCTCTACATCGTGGACTGGGATGGCAGCGGCCGGCGAAAGGTCTCCGACCTCGCGCAGGGCCATCCATCCTTCAACCCCGACGGCTCGATGATCGTAACTGACTGCTACAGCGGCGAGTATGCCGACATGCTGGTGCTGATAGACCCGCAGACGGGTGAGGTGCAGCCGCTGGCGAGCGTTCCGACGGTGCATGGACGCTCCCACGAAACCGGCACTCACCCACATCCGTGCTGGTCGCCAGACGGCAAGTCGGTGATCTACGATTCGGATCAGGAGGGGCACTGCCAGCTCTACCAGGTGTTTGTGGAGTAACGGCGAGAATCCGCCCGGTTCCCGGTCTTTTCAGGCAGGGCGGGCGCCGGGGAAGTGGTGCAGCAGACGCTGCCTTGGCCGTTCTGGAGCGGAGGCGCTTTAGCGGCTCCGATTGCTTTCCTGCATGATCGAGGCGCATCTCGGCGCGGATGAAGCCTCGCCGCTCCATACGACTGGACAACGGCAGCGTCGCCACGCTTGCCAACATCCCTCGAAGCGCATACACTGACAGCATATGAAATTATTCTACGATGTCTCTCTAAAGGAACTCAAGCGCTGGCTCGACGAGCACGGGGAGACCGCCTACCGCGCCGCACAGATATTCGAGTGGGCTTACCAGCACGACGTCACCTCCTTCGAGGAGATGACGAACCTCCCCACCGATCTCCGCGTCGCGCTCGCCGAGGCATTCACCATCGGCCCATTGGAGCCGGTTACGCTCGCCGAGGATGAGGCTGCCCTCAAGGCCCTCCTCGCCATGCCCGGTGGCGGTGACGTGGAGTGCGTCGCCATGCGCATGGAGGGCTACACGAGCGCCTGCCTCTCCAGCCAGGTCGGCTGCGCGGTCGGCTGCGGCTTCTGCGCCTCCGCGATGGGCGGGTGCGATCGCAATCTCACCGCCGGCGAGATAATCCTGCAACTGATCACCCTGCGGGCGAAGGTGGGCCCGATCCGCAACGCGGTCTTCATGGGCATGGGCGAGGCGTTTCACAACTACGAGGCGGTCTGCGAGGCGATAGATCGCATGACCGACAAGCGCGCGATGGGGATGTCGCCGGGGCATATCACCGTCTCGACCTGCGGCGTCGTGCCGATGATCCACCGGTACGCTCACGAGGGGCCGAAGACGGAGCTCGCGGTCTCGCTCGGTTCGGCGGATCAGGGCATTCGCGACATGCTGATGCCGGGTGTATCGCGCTGGGACCTCGGCGACCTGATGGCCGCCTGCTACGACTTCAGCCAGGCGCGCAAGGGCCAGCCTGTGACCTTCGCCTACGTGATGCTCGCGGGAGTGAACGACCAGTATCACGATGTGGACCGGCTGGCGCGATTACTGTCCGCCCAGCCGCACCACCTGAACCTGATCCCCTACAACGAGGTGCCCGACTGCCCCTATCTCGCGCCCGATGAGCCGACGATCAACACGTTCTACCGCCGCTGCCGGGAGGCGGGGCTGAACGTCTCCGTGCGCCGCTCCAGGGGCCAGACGATAGACGCGGCCTGCGGCCAGCTGCGACGGCGGGCGGGGGTGTAGAGGGCTGCCGAGGTGGGACCTGCGCCCTCGCAGGGGGCGGCGCGAAGCGACGCTGGCGTTGTAGGGCTGCCCCTCCCTCGGTCCCCCTCCCCTTTGCGCATAAACGACATCCGCAGGCGGGAGAGGGGGAGGAACGGCTGCGGCGGGCGTTGTCGTTCCGTGGCACGCACACTCCTGTGCGTGCGTGGTAAGCCGTTGTCGTCTTCCGTAGCCGTTGCCGTTCATGTGGCACGGGTGCCCTCACCCGTGCGTCGTGCCGTACGCAGCGATTGTCCGGCGGGCGAAGGTCCAGCTAACGGCTACCTCACACCCCGGCCCCCTCTCCGTTCCGGCGAGGGGGAGGGCCCAACGGGCAGCGACGACCGGTGGGGCAGTGTATCGAGGATACGGCGGGAATAGCGGCGCGGTTGTCGTTGTGGCCCCTACGAGGGCGCACGGGCCACAACGACCCAGGACAACGGCATACGGCAACGGCCAACGGCCGACGCATCTAAACGGCAGATGCGTCGCTCCGAACGACTACGGCGACGGCAGACGGCGCCTTCTTCGCAGCTAGCCCCAGAGTCCAGGCGCGATGTGGATGACGGAAGGTCCCGGCGAGGAGGAAGACGCGGCCGTACAAGCGAACAGACGGGCATCTTCGCCCGTCTGAGGTCTGGCGCCACGAAAAAATTGGCTGGCGGGCCAGGATTCGAACCTGGACTTAACCGGTCCAGAGCCGGTCGTGTTACCATTACACTACCCGCCAGCGCGGTACTTATGATACCGGACGTCGGGGGACTGTGTCAAGTTCGGATTCGCCCAGAGGGGGCCCGCCCTGATGCACCCGCTCAGATTGCTTCCAGCCACAGCAATCGCATTCGGCGTGGCGTTTCCGGCGTCCGCACAGGATCCACCTCGCCCCGTCGTAACCATCGCAGGCGAAGATTTTCTCATAGATGGTGTGCCGACCTATCAGGGACGCGAATGGCGCGGACACCGCATCGAGGGCCTGCTCTTCAACTCCCGCATGGTTCAGGCCACCTTCGATGATGAGAACCCCGAGACGCGCTCCCTGTGGGCATATCCTGATACGGGTGTCTATGACGCGGAGCGCAACACCAGCGAGTTCGTGGCCGAGATGCCTGCGTGGCGCGAGGCGGGCCTGCTGGCGGTCACGATCTGCCTGCAGGGCGGTGGGCCCATCTACACGCGCCCCTTCCCGTACTACGAGTACATCAACTCCGCGTATGACCCGCAGGGGCGGCTCAAGCCCGACTACATGGCGCGCGTGGAGCGCATCCTCGA
>JAAYJW010000249.1 GCA_012522765.1 candidate division WS1 bacterium
CTCCCGCCCCTGGGCGGGACGGGATCAGCTTCCTTGCCCGCCCGCCGTTCGCACGGCAGCATCATCTCTCGCGTCGTCGAACGACAGGGCGGGCAGGGAAGCCTCCTGACGACTCCCGCGGTTGTTCGTGAGCCATTGTCGTCCGTCGTTGTGGCCCTCGCGCACTCGCGAGGGATCGGCGCGTAGCGCCGATGTCATTCGTCACTCCGGGCTGATCTGCGCGTTGACGAAGTCGCTCACGATCGCGGGGTCGTCTTCGATACTGCCGCCATCGCGGCCGAGGGATGACAGCGTGGTCGGCTCAAGGCCCATCTCCCGCACGCGATCGATGATCGCCGGAAGCGCCTCCGCGGAGCACATATCACCCTGGTGCATCAGGATGATGTCGCCCGCCTCAAGGCCCTCCGTGGCCTTGCGCACGATCTGCTCGGGACTGGGCTTGGTCCAATCGCCGGTGTTCTGCGACCAGAACGCCGCGCCGTAGCCGAGCGAGGCCATCGCGCGCAGCCCTCCCGGGGAGCAGCGCCCACCGGGCGGCCGGAACCAGCGCATCCGCTCACCGGTGATGCGCTGCACCACACGATCGCAGGACGCGATCTCCGCCCACGCTTCATCATCCGAAAGTTGGCTGATGCGGCGGTTGGAGTAGGCGTGATTCGCAAGCTCATGCCCACCCCGCGCGATCATCTGCGTTAGCGACGGGAATTGCTCCACCACCTGCCCGACCACGAAGAAGGTCGCATGCACGCCCTTCTGCTGAAGCACCTCGAGCATCAGCGGCGTGACCATCGGGTGCGGGCCGTCGTCAATCGTGAGCGCGACATACGGCTGATCGCGCCTGCCGCTGAAGATCGCCTCCACGCGCTCCTGCGCCGCCATCAGCGAGACCACGTGATCGCCTCGCGCCTCGGTCACGAGCGTCTGCCAACTCTCCTCCAGCGGATCGTCCGTGAAGGCCGCGACCGGCAGCGTCGCGTTGGCTGTATCCATCGCATAGCGGGTGAAGACGGGGCTGTAGCGGACGCCTTCGAGGCCGTCAAGCACCTCTGCGCCCTGCCCGTTAGTGGCGGCGGCCGCCAGATACTCCTCGCGCGAGACCGACAGCGAGAAGACCGGCAGGTGCTGCTGCAGGTCGCCCACGAGACCCGCGCCGGGCACCACGGACCACAGGTCGAGGTGGTCGAGCATCAGGCCGCCGTTGAAGGCGGCGTGGAGACATCCGGCGGCATCGCTGCGCAGGTCGGCGAGGGCGAAGTCGCCGCTGCGCCGGCCAGCCTGCAGCTTGATGAGCGCCATGCGCCGCTCGTCAACGCGGGATGAGGCCACGCGGAGGATGACCTGGTTGAGCCGCTGGCGTGCGAGGGCGTCTATCAGCCGCGCCTCATCGGCCATCGTGTGGCCCTTGAGCACGCCGTCGAGGCCGTTGCCGAGCGGCACGAGCAGCGCCGGAGGCGGCAGACCCGGACGGTGCGCTTCGAGATGCGACAGAGACTCAGCGCCGATGCGGGCTTCGAGGTGAGAGACATCGATGCCCGGATTGGCCTGCGCCGCTGCTGTGATGACTATTGCTGCGAGTAAACTGTAAAGCCTGCTGCCTGTCACTGCGTCACCTCATAGTCGTTCGCTACAGAAGATTCGCCTCAGCCGCGGCATCGGTGGGACTGGCGTCTTCCTTAATTACCATGCGCAGGGCCTCGATCATCCCCGCCGGGTCGCGGCTCTGGATGATGTTGCGGCCGAAGACCACGCCTCGCGCGCCCGCCCTAATCGCCCGCTGCGCAAGCTCCAGCGCGTCAATCTCGTTCGGCAGCTTCTCCGCGCCCAGCACCATGATCGGCACCGGCGTCGCCTCCACCGTCTCGGCGAAGCGCTCGCCGGTGAAGTAGGTCTTGATGATGTCCGCACCCAGTTCGGCGAGGATCCGGCAGCCGGTATGCACCTGCCGGGAAAGCTCCTCCGCGGTCAGTTCGTTCGGCGCGACCGGAAACAGTTCGCCGATCAGCGGCAGGCCGCATTCGCGCTTGGCCTCCACCAACTCCGCGAAATGCCGCACGTTGTCCCGGTCGCCGACCTCCTGCTCCATCGTGAAAGTGAAGGTTGCGATCCCCATGTCCGCGCCCATCGCGAGGGCGTTGGCCGGGGTGAGGACCTGCGCCGTGTGGGCGCCGGTAAAGCCCCAGCGGCTGCCGAAGACCGTGCTCCAATCGAGCCGCACGACGGCCAGTGGCGCGCCGCGGTAGCTGAAGGCATGGCCGCAGGACTTGAGCATCCCCGGTGAGAGCAGAATGCCGTCGGCGCCACGCCATGCTTCCACCGCGCGCGGCAGGTCAATCGTGCCCGGCGTCGGGCCGATGAACATGCCGTGGTCGGCGGCGACGACGATCGCGCGCTTACCGTCCGAGAACAGCCGGTTCAGACGCATCCAGTGGCCTTCCATGCTGCTTCCCTCCCGCTCATTGCAGCAACGAAAGCAATCGAAGTCAGTGGCGTCAACTAAGCAGCGGATCCCAGCGCTCAAACTCGCGCCAGATGTCCATCTCGCTCTCCCACGGTTTGTAGATGGCGCGGGCGCGCAGGTGATACTCCCGGTCCACCTGGGGCTGGTGGAGCACCCACTGGAAGTCCCATGCCGGGTTGCCTCCACCGCCGCCCGTGGGTGAGTGCGTGAAGCGGACGTCATGCCCCCGCTCGAACATCAGCGCAAAGACCATCTTCCGAAAACGCCCGTAGAAGAACGGGCGGGTCCATGCCAGCTCAGAGTAGCTGTATGCCAACGACGGCCGCGACATGCTGTGCGGCAGTTCCGGCTCGCTATCCACGGCGGCCACAGTGCTGGCGGTGCCATGTTCAGGGGTATCCAGCGACTGCCAGCCCTCCCCCACCTGCTCCTCGCGCAGCCGGCCCGGGAAGCGCATTGCACTGCTCTCCGGGCCATTGATGTAGCTCGCCCAGAACGCCAGCAGGTAGTCATGCGCCAGCGTCTCGCGCCGCAGCACCAGCCGCAGGTCGAGGTCAACATAATGCGGCACGCGCAGCGCGAAGGTGGTCATTGACTGTACGCCGAGGGTGGGGGTGGCGGCCTGGTGCAGCATGACGCTCTGTGCGTCAAGCTGCTCGACCTCCATCGGCTGCCGGCGGGGCTCGAAGTAGTCATCATCATCGGGCATGTCGCGGCCATCGAGCAGGTGCTCCAGGTTGATCCCAGCTATGCCCGGAACGAAGAGGCTTTCGCCGGGACAGTGGGTGCTCACAAGCGACTGCACGCCGTTGTATCCGGCGCGCTGTCCCTCGTGTGCCTCATTATCACCGACTACCGCAGTGAGGTCGCCGGCGCTGACCGTCACCTGCATCGCATCCACATCCCGCTGCCGCCCTGTCGTCCGTGGCTGTTTCGCCATCTCTGCGGCGAACCCTGCTTCATCCCTCGGTTGCCAGCAATATCAGGCCTGCGATTCCGAAGATCAGATCCGGCGCCCATCCGGCCACGAGCGGATCAAGTGCCCCGGCGAGCCCGAACGCGAGCGTCCATGAGCGCAGCCCGTTGTACAGGAAGACCACGAGGATCGCCACCACCACGCCGACATAGGTTCCGCGGCGGGCGTAGCGATGCCCCAGCGGCGCCGCGATCAGCGCGAATACGAGGCAGGCTCCCGGTATTGAATACTTGAAGTGCAGGTAGACCTGAAGCTGCTGGGTGTCGGCCCCGGTCTGCTCCCGCACCTCTATCAGTTCAACAAGCTCATGCGGCGCCAGTTCCGCCGCGGAGCGCTGTTCGGCGTAGTAGTGCTGCAGCGCGCTCGTGAGCATTACTTCGCGGCTGTCGAACTGCTCGATGCGCCCCACCACGCTGCCGCGCTCATCCAGCGTCACGCTCGCGCCATCGCGCAGGTCCCACACCTGGCCGCGCAGTTCGGCGCGCTCGGCGACGACTATCGAGCGCACCCGCCCGCCCTTATCGCGCGTCCAGATCGTCACCTGACGCAGCAGATTCTCGGCGGGCAACATGTCGCCCACGAAGAAGAAGCGGCCCTGCTCGTCGCGGAAGAACTGGTTGTGCGCCTCGCGGACGACCGGCTGGGTCATCATCATCTCCGCCAGCGTCGTCTGCGCGGCCTCCATTGTGCCCGGCACGACATACTGATTGAGCGCGATGCCCGCGGCGCCGGCGATAGCGCCGAGGAAGATGAGGCTGGCGCAGATGCGCCCGAAGGAGACACCGCCCGCGCGGATGGCCGTGATCTCACCGTAGTGGGCCAGCGATGTGATCGCCATCGCCACCCCCAGCAGCGTGCCAAAGGGCAGAGACCACACGATTGCGCGCGGAGTGCGCAGCAGGAGGTAGCGGATGATCAGATCGACTGAGACGCGTCCTCCGACGATCGTCGAGCTGATGTTGTACGCGACTTCGGCGAGCAGGATCAGCACAAACAGCAGCAGGCCGATGACGAACGGAAGCGCTACAGAACGTAGCAGATGCCGGTCAAGCAGTCGCATGGCTCTCGGCACCCACAGAGGCGGATTCGGGTCCCTCGAGGATCACCACGGCCATGGCCTTGTCGGACTCGTGCGAGAGTGAGACGTGAATGCGGGTGACACCAAGCTCCTCGGCCCGCTTCTTCGCCGCGCCGGTGAGCACCAGTTCGGGCATGCCGCTGGGGTGCTTGCGGACCTCTATCTGCGTGAAGTGCACACCACAGCGCCACCCGGTGCCAAGAGCTTTCATGCAGGCCTCCTTGGCGGCGAAACGGGTGCCCAGGCGCTCGGAAAGCGTCGCGCGCTGGCCGGCGGTCTGGACCTCGCGGCTCGTGAAGACCCGGCAGAGGAAGCGGTCGCCGTAGGCCTCGACCATGCCACTGAGGCGCGCTGTACACACAATGTCTGTGCCGATTCCGAGGATCATCTACCGCTCCTGTCAGTGTTGCTGTTGATGATGGCTGTAGCGAATGCGGCGGATCGGTCCGCACATGAGGCCGGCTCACTCATGGATGATGACGCGGGTGCCGATCGGGATGACATCATGAAGCTCGATGGCGTGAGCGTTCATCAGGCGTATGCAGCCACCCGAGATGCGCCTGCCGATTGATGAAGGCTGGTTGGTGCCATGGATGCCGATGGCGCGGCCGGTCTCAAACCCCCGTGCGGTGGTGCCGAGCCAGCGCGCCCCGAGCGGGTTGCGAGGGCTGCCCCCCGGAATGTGCTCGCCCCAGTAGGCGCGCCACGCCGGCCAGTGCGCCTTGTTCTGAATGTGAAAGGTGCCGCAGGGCGTGTTGCCTCCCGCGCCTGTGCAGCAAAGCCACTGGACCAGTTGCCGGCCGGCGTAGCGCACCGTGAGGGTCCGCTGCGAGCGCGATATCTCGATCTCGAAGAGGTCCTCCGGGACCGCAACCTGCATCCGGCGCTCCCCCGAGGTGAGGCTCCATGCTCTTGCCGACTCGTCCCAACTCGCCTTCACCGGCAGCAGCTTCTCCAGGCCTCGCACCGGCACGTAGAGGCGCTCGTCCATCACGCGCGGCGGTTCGGGCAGCTCTACCGGGCGGAAGTTGAGTCTCGCGACACGCGTCCACGGGGTGATCTCGACGATGCCCGCGGGGCTTATCAGCCGCGCCGGAGCGCCGGGTGAACTGTGATGCAGCTCGGCGCCAACGAGGTTCGCCAGCCCCTCGACATCGGCGAGGAAGACCCCCTCATCGCGCACCCCGCCGGAGAGTGAGCCGAAGCTCGTGCGGACCCGAGCCAGTGCTGCGGCAAGCTCACCGGTGCCCTCGACGTCGTCAACCACCGGGGCGGCGGAGACGGCCTCCTCAAGGCGCCCCGCCCGGACGCGCTCGGCCAGAGGCCCGGACGACACCATGGCGAGTGGCGTGGAGGGGATGGTGGAACCGCCATCGGTCAGGCGCTCATAGATCGCCACGTCCGCCGCGGCGAGCACGAACCACACGCCCGCGACGGCAAGCGCTACCTGGAGCGCCTCGACGAACCAACTTCGAGCCCCATCGGCCTTGACTGCGACCATGCCTGCCCCTTGGCTGCCGATATTGGCGCACATACCACGAATTCTGTGCGCTAGTATACAAGGAGGGGCCGAAGGCTGCAAGCAACTGCGACCATTGGAGCGGACTGCAGCGACGACGGTCGCCACCTACTCCTGCGTCACCCACTCCGGCGCGAAGTTCATCCAGCGGATGCGCTCCCGGCGCCAGGTGTAGACGAGGTGAACTGTGCCGTCGGAGGCCTCGATGAGCGTCGGGTACGAGTATTCGCCCTGGTCGGTCTCCACGTCGCGCTTCGCCACCCACGTGCGGCCCTCGTCCTCCGAGAGCGCCAGCGTCAGCGGCGTGCGCCCGGCGATTGAATCGTTGTAGCAGGCGATGGTCTGGCCGTTGCTCAGCAGGATCATGTCGGCGCCGGAGTTGGGGTTTCGCAACTCCGAGGGGACGCACTGGGTCCAGCTTTCGCCCCCGTCGCTGGAGCTGCACTCCCATGCATGCGGCACGTTTCCGTCCGACCGCAGCAGCGCGTGCAGGGTGCCGTCGGAGCGCTCGATGATGGTCGGTTGGATGCAGCCCGCTTCGGCTACCATCCAGCCCGAGCGCCGCCAGGTATCGCCTTCGTCGTCGGTGATGAAGGCAAAGCCGCGCCAGACCTTCTCGTCGTATGCCGGCAGCAGCAAACGGCCACCCGACAACTGGATGGGAGCGTGGCGGACCATGATGCCGAACTCCTCATCAAAGACCTGGGCCTCCGTCCAGGTTTCGCCGCCATCGTGGGAGCGCAGGAGGTAGAGGACCGCCGACTCCCACCCCTCCGGCCCCTCGATGACGTCCACGAAATGCCAGAGACTGTCGTCGTGACGGTACACAACCGTGTTCCCACCGGGACGCTCCGGCGGGTCGAAGAGCACACGAGGCTCCTCCCACCGTTCGCCATCGTGGGTGGCACACAGAATGGCCACATCGGCCGCGCCCTCGCGTGATCCGGCGTACCATGTGGCGAAGAGTCCGCCCCCCGGTCTTTCAGCGATTGACGCGCAGTGGCAGGAGGGGCGTTCGGTTGTCCCGTGGAATATGAACTGTGCGCGGAGCATGGTCATCGCCATCCTTGCGGCGCGGGTCCGTGTATGGTATACTCTGCGCTCACACTGCAAGCATCCGGCGTACCGCGGCAGAGGCCACGGACGCCTTCGGGAAGGAAGCTGACCCCCATGCATCGATCGGAGACGCTCACCTCACTCCTGAGGATTCCAGCAATCACCCGCACTCACCTGCTTATTGCCGGCGGAACTATCGGCGTGGCACTTCTAACCGCACTGGCGGCGAACCTGCGAGTGCCGATCCCCTTCTCCCCGGTACCTGTCACGATGCAGACGATGGTGGTGCTGCTGGGGGCGGCGACTCTCGGCGGAACAGCCGGGCCGCTCAGCCAACTGCTCTTCATCGGCCTCGGCACGGCCGGCGTCACCGCCTTTGCGGGAGGCGCCCTCAGCGGCGTCACCGGCGGCTACCTCATCGGCTTCGTGCTCGCCGCGCGGATCGTCGGCGTAGTCTCCGACCGCTACCGCAATCCGCTCCATGTCGGTCTCGCGATGGCCGCCGGCAGCGCGCTTCTCCTGCTGCTCGGAGCCGTCTGGCTGCACCTGGGCCTCGGCCTCTCGACAGGCGAAGCGCTGACCGCGGGCGTACTGCCGTTCCTGCCCGGAGACGCGCTCAAGGCGGTCGCGGCGTTTGCCATCTGGCGCGCTGGCATCGGCGGGTGGCGCAGAATCACGGGCGACGCGACGAAGTAGCGCCCATCGGAGAGGTATCCCCCATCAGGCTTAGCTCTCACTGATGCAACATCTCAGACGTGACGACCTTGAGGCTCGGTGTTCGCGCGATCATCTTCACCCGCAACCATCCAGTCGAAGAGGCTGCGAGACTCATCGCCGATCATGGCCTGCAGGGAGTGCAGGTGCCGACGTGGTACCAGGAGTACGAGCAGTATAGCTCCCGGCATCCGGAGATGAACCCCGGCGCCTTCCCCGACCATGTCGTCGCGCAGATCCGCGCGGCGTTCGACGCTGCGGGGCTTGAGACGTGGGCGATGGACTCGTACAACAATGTCTCGGCGGGCGATGAGGCGCTGCGGGCGACGGCCGTGGAAAGCATGCGCAAATCCATCGCCGCCGCGCCGGGTTTCGGCTGCGATACGATCGTCACCGAGGCCGGGCGCAGAGGCGTCGGAGGCTTCGACCGCTGTGTGCAGTCATTCCGAGAGTTCATGCCCGCCGCTGAGGCCGCCGGCATCACGGTCTGCGTGGAGCCGTCCTACGCGCAGACTGTGCCGAACTCGTGGACGATGCGCGGGCTGATCGAGGAGGTATGCTCGCCGAACCTCAAGGTCCTCCTCGACCCGGCGAATATCCTCTGCTACGACTCCACCTCCCGCCCGTTCGATGTCCTCGGCAGCGACATCGTGCTTGCCCACGCGAAGGATTGCGTGGTGGACGAGAAGGGTATGCCAAGCTTCCCGAGCGCCGGCGAGGGAGAGGTGGATTGGCACCTGTTCATGGAGCGGCTGATGGCGCTGGGCGACGTGCCGCTGATCATAGAGTACGCGAAAGAGGAGACCATCGGGGGCGTAATAGACTTCCTGCGCGATGTGGCCGCAGACGTGGAGGGCAACTGAGAATGACCCAGCGCGAGCGTTTCGTGGCGTGCATGAAGTATGAGCCCGTGGATCACGTTCCCGACCGGGAGTTCGGCTACTGGGATGATACTTTCATCCGCTGGCATGAGGAGGGCCTGCCGAAGGAGATCAACAGCAACTCCAACTGCGACCCGTTCTTCGGCTTTGAAGGGCGGATGATGGTTCCGACGGCAGAGGGGCTGATACCCGGCTTCGAGACCAAAGTGCTGGAGCAGACGGATCAGCACAAGATCGTGCAGGACAGTGAAGGCGCCAGGAAGATCATCTACACCGACGGCAAGGACACAATTCCGCGTTACCTCGATTTCCCGATCAAAGACCGCGCATCGTGGGAGCAGTTCCGCGAGCGCCTGCGCATAGATGACCCCGCGCGCTATCGCGACGATTGGGAGGAGATCGCGCGGCGCACGCATGAGTCCGACGTGCCGGTGCAGATCCGCGGCGGAAGCCTGTTCGGCAGGCCGCGGAACTGGGCGGGCTTCGAAGGAATCTCGATGCTATGTTACGACGACCCTGCACTCGTTGAGGAGATCATCGAGCACCTTTGCGAGTTGGCTGTGGCGGTCATTACGCCCGCGCTGGAGGCAGGCTGCCGGGTTGACTGCGGCTCGTTCTGGGAGGACATCAACTTCAAGCAGGGCTGCATCATCTCGCCGAAGATGTTCCACCAGTGGCTGACGCC
>JAAYJW010000250.1 GCA_012522765.1 candidate division WS1 bacterium
CTCACCCGCTACGAGGCACGCTTCGCCGATGATCCTGATGCGCACTTCGCGCTCGGGATGAACCACGCCCTGACGAAGATCTTCCCGAACAAGTACTGGTATCGCGGGCCGAGTTGGCTGCCGGGCGAGCAGGCTGCCGAGGTCGGCCCCTTCATCGCTGCCGCAGGTGAGACGCTTGCGCTTCAGGTAGTCGCGCTGTCACGTGTCGGCGAGCCCGCGGGCGAGTACACGCTGTCGGTGGAGCTTGACAACCCGCGCGGGGCGGAGGCCACCATCTTCCGCCAGGTGTTCGTGACCACCGGCCCGAGCGCTGCTTACCCGCGCCTGCACTCTGAGCGGTGGCCGGATCCGCTGGTGCCGGAGAGTGCGGCGACTGCATCTGAGCTTGAATTGGCCGCGTTCTGGGTGGATGTCGCGATCCCGGCCGACCATCCGGGTGATGACATCACCTGCCGCCTGACGCTCAGCAATGGCGAGCAGGCCGCGTCTCTCGAGGCGACGATTGACGTCGTTCCGGGCCTCGATCTGCAGCCGAACGCCTACCCGTTTCTTAGCTGGTTCGCGCGCAAGTGGGGCGGTGGCGAGCTTACTATCGAGCAGGCGCGTGGGATGTTCGAGATGGTGCTCGACCATCACATGCAGCCCGCCGACGCACTGGCGGGACTGTGGAACGCGGAGGAGACCTCGGCGTTCGATGCGATGCACAATGCGCTCGCCGCGCGTGGGCAGCGCTTCTTCGATCTGCGCGGCATTAAGGACGATCAGATGCCGGTGGCATACGAGCACATCAAAGCTGCCGGATGGCTCGATCAGTGCCTGATCTACCGCGGGCCGGATGAGCCGGACGACGCGACCTTCGCGGAGAAGAACATCCCGCTCTGCCAGGAGGTGCGGGAGAAGTATCCGGGTGTGCGCGTCTACCTCGCGAGTGAGTTCCACGAGAACATGGAGCAGGGCTGCGACATCTGGATGACCGACATCTCAGCGAGCCGCTATGATCCCGAGGAGCACCGCGATCTGCAGGCGCCGGAGATGTGGCACTACTACTGCCACCTGCCGGTGCGCTGGCAGATGCGGGCGCCGCTGATCTACGCGCCGAACATGGAGATAGACAACCTCGCGGTTGAGCATCGCCTCGCGCTGTGGATGAGCTACTTCGCGGGCGCGAAGGGCGTCTTTACCTGGGCGGGCTTTCGTGCGGGTGATCTGAGTGCCGACTTCTGGGAGACGCTGACGCTCTCGGACAAGCGCGGCGGCTATCCCTACGGCGGCGTGCATAACGGGAACAACTTCCGCGTCTACCCGCCCCGAGAGGAGGGCGGGGAGGTGCTGCCATCGATCCGGCTGAAGATCACGCGCGACGCCATGGTGGACATCGCGCTCTTCGAGAAGGCGCGCGAGTTGCTCGCGGAGGGCGATCTTCGGCCGCGGCAGGAGCAGCGGCTGGAGGCGCTGCTCGATCCGACGCCGGAGGTATACGTGGACTTCCACTACTGGGACCGCGACCCGTCGGCGCTGCTGAACCACCGCGATGCGCTGCTGAGGGCGCTGGACGGAATCATCAATGACTGACGGAGAGGAATCGCGCATGTCAGAGGACCGCAAAATCCGTTGTGCCGTAGTCGGTCTCAGCGCTCGCAGTCCGTTCGGTCGTGCGAAGCCAGTGGTCGAGCAGCCGAACACGGAACTTGTGGCGGTATGCGACGTGCTCGAAGCGCCGGCGCGCGAGGTGGGGGAGGAGTACGAGATCCCGTGGTACACCGACTACGAGCAGATGCTCGCGCAGGACGACATCGAGATGGTCTTCATCGCCACGCCCGATGCCCTGCACGCGCCGCAGACGATTGCGGCGCTTGAGAGCGGCATCCACGTGCTATGTGAGAAGCCGATGGCGATCAGCATGGATGAGGTCCACGCGATGCTTGCGGCGGAGGAGAAGTCCGGCTGCAAGCTCGGCATCAACCAGGTGCTGCGCACGAACCCGCGTATCGTCGAGGCCAAGCGGCTCGCCGACAGCGGCTACTTCGGCGAGTTGTTCTACGGCGAGGCGGACTATGTGCATAACATCTCGAGCCTGATCCGCAGTGGGTGGCGCGGCGACAAAGAGCAGGGGCACACGCCTTTCGTGGGCGGTGGCTGCCACATGATCGACCTGCTGCGCTGGTGCATGGGCGAGGTGGTGGAGATACACGCGTATGGCTCGAAGAAGTGCCTGACCGACGATGAGTACCCGTTCGTGGACTGCGCGATCTCCACGCTGAAGTTCGAGAGCGGCGCGTGCGGGAAGTTCGGCGTCACCTACGGCTGCCAGCGGCCGTCATTCCGCAACTTCATGCTCTACGGGACGGAGGCGACTTACCTCTCCGGGCGCGACTGCGACCGCATCCGCATCAACGATCACCTTGATGACATCATCAAGGTTGAGCTACCGGTGAAGGGCCATCCGTACGGGCCGGTCATCCGCGGCTTTGCGCAGGCCGTGATCGACGATACCGCGCCGCCGATCTCCGGGCGCGATGTGGCGAACACGATCGCCATCGCGCTTGCAGGCGATGAGTCCATCGCCACGGGGCGGCCGGTGAAGCCGGAGCGGTTTGCGTTCTGAGGCGGTGCAGTGGGGAGATCAGCCAGCGCAGGAAATGCATGTCACGGGAAGGCCGTGTACGCGCGAGCGACCTCCGGGGTACGGTCGGAGGTCGCTCGCCCAGCCGGCGGTCGGGCAGGGGTGTTAGCCCGCCGCCAAAATGCTGCTCTACTGCGCTGTCTGACGTGCGGAGAACTCGCCCTCATCCGCGAGGCCGAATATCTTCGCAGCCGCCTCAAGATCGGCGTCCGCAAAGGTTATCACCGCCGCGTACCTGTGTGAGGCCGATAGTGCGGCGACATCCTCGATGCTGATACCCGCGTCGGCGATGGCCTTGGTGATCTCACAGAGCGCACCAACACGATCGTCGCCCTCGATCAGGAAGACCTGCCGCGTCTGTAGATGAACGCCCTGCTGCGCGGCGAGAGAGCGCACGGTGTCCACGTCTTCGGGGATGGCCATCAGTGCCGTCCCCTGGCGTCGCTGACTGGCGATTGCCAGCATATTCACACCGGCATCGCGTAGAACGCAAAGTACTCTATGCAGCACCCCAACCTCGTCGGTCACCTGGATGACCGCAGCCGTCACCTGCCGGATCGTATGTCCCATAGTCACCCCTCCGGCCGCACAGCAGATAAACTCCTACGATTTTATACCCTCGGCAATCTCTTTTCAACCGGCAATATCGGCTCGAACGGCTTCGCGGGCAGCGTCTGATACCAGTAAGCCGTCGAGGAGTAGTCGTCAGAGCGGTGATTCGCGTGGCCGTGCTCGATGCTCACGCGGATCGATCTCTGAAAGACGATCGGGTCGGGGACATGATAGCGGTAGACCGTCCACTTACCCTCCCAGTTGCGATGCCCGTGGTTGAAGAGCGAGGTGCCGTGGTACAGACCGCGCACGTCCTGCATCCCGTAGGCGTGCGAGAAGTAGTCCTCCGAACCGGTGCCATGCAGCGATGGCGGCCACTCTTCGCCATCAATGAAGATCATGTCGTCGCCCTCGCCCCACCAGCCGCCATCCCAGTTGTCGATGGACAGGTTACAGCCGACGTAATGTCCTCTGCCCTCCGCTTCCAGGATGAGGTAGTTGCCCGCGTCGCTGAGGTTCGGCGCCTCATTGAGCTTGCGCTCGGCGGCCATGGCATTCGGTGCGCCCCAGCCGTCGCAGGGGTTCTCCCGTCGCCAGCAGGCATGGAAGTAGAGGTGCTCGGGCGTCGGCTCATCCTGCTCCTCGTAGTCCACGTAGAAGTAGAGCGGACGGGAGACTTCGCCCTCGTTGACGACCTCGATGCGGGCGCCGCTGCTGAAGGGCATCGGCCACCAGCAGTTGAAGGCCGAGCGCGGGCCGCCGCTGGGGTGGTGCGTCATGTTCATCGGCATCGCCTCGAACTGCGCAAGCGCGCCGTGGCCGACGCCGAAGAAGTCGCCCATCGGCACCTCGACGCTGGGCGCATCCTGTCCATCCCAGTACATGCGGATGAGGACCCGGCGCGGCCATGCAGGCTCATCGGAGCTTGAGGTCATCCAGATGTGATTGATGCAGCCGGGGCCGCTGATCTGGGCCATCGTCCGCGTCTCGCCGGGTTGCATGATCCACCGATCGGCATTCGCTCCGGTGGTGTCCCAGCTTGAGATGCGCCTTGAGCGCGTGTCACGCGGCAGGATAAGCCCGCGCAGCGGGTTCGTCAGGCTCGGCATGTCCATCGGAAGCACCTCTCTTCCACTACTGTGCGCACGCGACCATACCCGGGATCTCTTCGCTGAAGTACAGCGGCATCGTGCGGTGCAGGTCGCGGTCGCCCCGGCTCACCAGCACCGTCCAGACGGTGCCGTCGGCGCCATTCGGGACGGCCACCTCGTGCACCTGCTCGCGCCTCTCTAGCTCGACGTCCAGCACCGGATCGCCGCCCGGAGCCGATACCGTGACACGCATCTCCGGATCGGCCGCGCGCGTGGTGATGCTGAAGCTCCCCACGCCTTCGGGCACATAAAAGCGCATCGGAGTGGGCATCCCGCAAGTCTGCATCGGTCGATGCACGCTCGTCGGCATCAGTAGCGGCGCATCATCCACGCTCACGCGCCAGTTCGCCAGCCCCGCATCGCCGCAGATGACATGTAGCCCGGCCTGCTCGCACCGTATCTCGAAAGCTTCGCTCCCCCCCGGGCCGATGCCGCTGCGCCAGACGAGGCCGTCCGGGCCGAAGATCCAGACCTTCGCGCCCCACTCCCAGCGGTCGGATACTTCCACCGTGCCGCGGAGTGTCTCTCCAGCCTGGCGCGGGACTATCAGCATCTGATCGAGCGCCATCCACGGCGAGACGGCGCTGCCTCCGACGCGATCCGTCAGCGGGTCCGGGATCGGTCGCGCGGCCTCACCATCATTGACCAGCAGAGGTGGCGTATCTTTCATGTTGAGCGAACCGAGCAGGTCCGCGACAGCACGTTCTCCCGCTGTCACGCCATCGTCCAGCACAACCTCCACCGCCGC
>JAAYJW010000251.1 GCA_012522765.1 candidate division WS1 bacterium
AGGAAGCCAGGCGGGTTCATCTCCGCGTCCTTCGAGCGCACGATCAGGACGCGCCCGTCCTCCATCAGCCGCAGCGGGCCGCCGATCTTCGGGTCGTCGGCAATCACCTGCGGCTCGGGGGTCTCAGCCGACAGGTCTACGCGCATCAGGTCCCACTCGTTGTTGCCTCGGTAGCCGTAGAAGCAGTAGACCAGCGTGCCATCGGGCATCGGCAAGAAGTTGGTGAAGAACTCCGAGGTGTTCCCGGTCAAGCCGGTCGGCTGCAGCGTGGGCTGCGCCTCGGTGAGGTCCGCGGTCATCAGTTGCGCGGCGCCGAAGCCGCTGCCGACATCCACCAGCAGCGTGCTGTCGTTGAGCCACCCGACGTGCAGGTAGCCCATCTCGCCGCCCTGGGAGTCGATGAGCAGCTCATCTCCACCATGGCGCGGGATAACGTGGATACCCGCGGCATCCTTCACGAGCATCCGCGAGCCGTCAGGCGAGAACTGAGGCATCTCGCCCTCATGCGCTGCACTGACGCAGCGCAACTCGCTGCCGTCCGTATTCATAGCGAACAGCCCGCCTGAGTGTCGCAGCCATGCGGGATAGCCCTCGCGCGGGCGATCTGACAGGAAGAGGATGCTGCCGTCAGGCGCGAAGATCGGCTGACGGTCCTCGACCATCACGTCAGGCTGCGGGCGCTCGGAGTTCGGGCGGCTGTGTTCCCCGCCCGCGACATAGTAGCGCGTCAGCAGGTCCACGCTCTTCCCCGGGTCGATGCCCTCGCTCAGCAGCACCTCGCCCGAGTTCGCGCCGATCTGCCAGTGCGCGAAGAACTCGAGACGGTTCTCGGGCGTCGTGGGCAGCTTGATTGCGGCCCACAGCTCCCACGCGTTGCGCTGGCCGTCGTCGGTGACGAGGACCTTGTGGGTCTCGTCGAACCAGAAGACGGGGGCGTGGTCCTTGTAGGGGACGTTCTCGGACGCGATCTGCTTCGCCTGCTCGAGGTCCACGGTGCCCGGAAGCTGCAGGCCCTCCGCAAGCGGAACGTCGTGGCGCCGCCAGTAGACCACCTTTCCGTCATAGACGCGCACGCCCACATCCGCGAAGGTCGGGACCTGCACGCCCTGCACGGTGCGCTGCAGGTTGACCATCCGCGCGCCGAGCGGCGTGATGCCATCGGCGACCGTCACCGCGACCTCGCCGCCGTCTGCGAACAGCTCGGGCAGATGGCGCCCGGCGAACGCCCGCGCGATCTCTACCGCCTCTTCGGCGGGCATCTCGCTCATGGGCACGGGCGGCTCGGGTTGTGCGCCGATGAAGCCCACAACCGCACCGGTGGCATCGTCGAGGATGGCCTGGTGCACGAAGCTGGGAGTGCGATGGGTGTTGAGTCCGACCGCGAGGCATCCCGCATCGGGCCAGCGGTCGGCACTATTGGTGCGGAGACGGTCGTTGAGTTCGACCTCGGGCAGGGCCTCGTCGGCGAGAAACTGCTCGACCTGCGGGCGGAACTGCGCCTCATCGAGTGCGAAGGCGGCTGCGGCAAGCGCGACGAGAAGCAGACTGGCGGTGAGACTGAGGACGCTACGTGGACTGCGTTGCGTGGTCATGGCATGACCCCCTCATGACATGCGCGCGGCTGGTGGTGTGGAGCTACTTCCCTGCTGTCAACGAGTAACCTGCTTGTGCGTATTCATCGATCAGCGTTCATGCGCTCAGCCGCGATCTCCCGCGCGACGTCGAATGCTGACTTGCCGGACTCCGGGAACACGTAAGGCGGCACCGGCTCGTCCTCCAGCGGTGTGACGCGGCGCAGGTCGGAGCCGTCGAGGTTGCAGACGTAGATGTACCAGCCGGTTCCTTCCTCACCGTCGCCTGCATCGCGGTAACCGCTGAACGCGAAGCGATTCCCGTCCGGACTGACGACGGGTTCGCGAATCGTGAGCGGTGGCCCGTCCGGGAGATCCGGGTCATGGAGTTCAGGCAGGCTCAGCGCAGTCCTTGTCCTGGTGTCAACATCAACGATCCACAGGCCGCTGTCATCAGCCACAAGCACCCGTATACCATCCGGGAAGACGCTGAGGCGACGAACATTCACGAAGCCTCCCACGATCTCGTCCGACGGATCGTTCGCCCAGTAGCTCTTCGCCGCGTCGACCACTTGAAGCGATGTGGCGGCCAGGTCCTCCTCGCCGTGTTGATGCGTGACGTGCTCCACATGCGCGAAACAGACGCGGGTGCCGTCGCCGAGGAACACTGGATGATGGTCCTGCCCATCAAGCCGACAGAGACGCCGGTGCCGATGCAGTCCGCTGAGATCTTCATCGATCTCATCCACAAAGATGTCGGTGTCCCCGTGCCGGCGA
>JAAYJW010000252.1 GCA_012522765.1 candidate division WS1 bacterium
GCGACGCTGACACTGAGCGCGACCAGCGAGATGGTCGCGTGGCTCAACGGGGAGAAGATCGCGTATCTGCCGAACGTAAAGGGACTGCAGGACAGCGAATGTGTGGTGACGGTGCCGCTGCGAGCGGGGGATAACACGCTGATGCTCAAGCTCGCACGCCACTGGGAGCGGAATTGGATGTTCTGCGGGAACCTGACCGACTGACGCAGAGAGGGGGACATACGATGCGCAGACTCACAGTCATGACGCTGCTGGCGATGGTTGCCGCGCCGCTGCTCGCCGAACCGGTCACGATTATCGGAAGGGTGGTCGGGCCGGATGGTAAGGCGATTGAGGGGGCGGCGGTTGGCACTCCTGACAGAACACGCAATCTGTACCCGCCTGAGTGGGTTGATGCGGTCACTGATGAGAACGGGCGCTTCGTGTTGGCGGTCGGCATAGACGATGCGCGCGAGTCGGACAGTCGGCCCATCGGCTGTGTGGCAGAGGGCCGCGCCGTGGGCGGCGGCTATGCGTCCCCTGGCGAGCAGATCGTGATGCGTTTGATCGGCGACGCGCGCCAGGTGTCGGGTGCCGTCGTGGGGCTCGATGGTGAGCCAATTGCGGGGGCCACGGTTACTCTGACGGCGGGCTTCCGGGGGCCAATGCCGGAAGACTTCAGTGAGATGCCCGTGGAGGCCCGGTCAGAGTGGCATCAGGAGAACTATATCTACCTGTACGGATGGGACCGAGCCCCAAGCGCCACGACGGCCGCCGACGGGACGTTCAGCATCGGTGGCATCGCCGCCGGCGGAGGTGGCAGCCTCACCGTCTCCGCGCCCGGCTATGTAGAAGAAGCTGCCACGGCTTCGCCTGATGGCGCACCGCTGGTCGTGACGCTACAGCCTGAGGCGGTCATCTCAGGCCGCGTGACGCTGGATGGAGAGCCCGTGGAGGGGGCGGAGGTTGGCCTCGCGCCGGGCATGGTTACCCTCCGTGGCAGCGCAAGCCTAACCGCGAGGGACGGGCGCTACGAGATCACCGGCATCCGCGCCGGCAGATGGACGGTGCGCGTCGAGAGCGGTGAGGACTACGCGGCGGCGCAGAGCAATGACCTGCAGATCAAGCCGGGCGAGCACCTTGAGGGCGTTGATATCGCGCTTAACCGGGGCGTGCTCGTGGAGGGGTTCGTCACGTGGGAAGGCTCCGGCGAGCCGGTGGCCGACGCGGAGGTGCGCGTCGTCTCGAAAGCGCTGCGGCTACCGAGGCTGCTGCACACATCCCGGACGGACGAGACCGGACGATTCGCCCTGCGCCTCGTCCCCGGCGACTACCACGTGAGCGGAGGCGGGGGCAGTGGTGTCTGGGCGCTGAACGGGCCGCAGAACTTCACGGTCGCGGATGATGGTGCGCCGCTCGCGCTGGAACTCCGCGCTGTTCGCCAGCCAACGATCACCGTGCAGGTGCTGTACCCCGACGGGACGCCTGCGGCCGGCATCGACGTGCTGGTCAGCGAGGAGACGCACCGCATGTCCAGGGAGGAGCCGCTGCGGCTGACTGCAGACGCGCAGGGGCGGATAGCGGTCGCTGCCACGGCGCGCTCGCGCTCAGGCGAGGGCGGATGGCACCCGACGCTGTCGGTGCTGGTGCAGGATGAGGCGCGAGGGCTGGCCGCAGCGACGCATCTGACCTCGGGCGGGGAACATGAACTCACGCTAACCGAAGCGGGATGGATTGGGTTCACGATCAGAGACGGTCAGGGTCGGCCCCATGCGGGTGCGAGCTTCGATGTCCACTTCAAAGAGCACCAGAGCCGACTCGTGCTGGTCCCGCCGCGATCCGATGAAGAGGGGCGGGTACTCATCGGGCCACTGCCCGAAGGCCTTGAGGTGCGCCTGCAGCCATCGGACGCGGTCCGGTGGACCATGTCCGACCTGGACTGGCCCGGAATGCGGACCATGAGTGTGCCTGCGGGGGACACGGTGCTCCTCGACGATCTCGTGGTCCATCCGGCAGGTCTGACCGCGAGGGGGATAGTCGTTGACACAGAGGGCGATCCGGTGGCCGGGGCGCTGGTGACCGCCAGCGAGCGGATCGACCGGGACGCTGAGCCGGCGGTCTCCGGCGAGGATGGCCGCTGGGAGCTTGCGAGGCTACAGCCGGGGTATGACTCGTACTTGATCGTAGCCACCGACGGCACGCGAGCGGTGACGCAGCTCTGCGATCCGCGGGTGGCGCTGGATGTGGTGCTGGATCTCCAGCCGGCCGGCTCCGCTCACGGCGTGCTGGTGAGGGCCGAGGATGGCGAACCTGTTGGCTCGATGCAGATCACGCTGTTCGGGCCGGGTCTCCAGTGGGAGCTGCCTGGTGACCTCGGCGGCGAGAAGCGGTCGACTACGGACGCCGAGGGCCGCTGGCGGATCGGCGCTCTTGTGCCGGGAGTGAGATACTACGCATCCGTGCTGGCCCCGCTGGGTGAGGGCGGCGTCGTGGGGAGCTTCATGGTCTATGGTGACGAGGGCCCAATCACGCTCACGATGCCACTACCGCGCAGATGAGCCGGAACTACTCAGAGAGGGGAATGGGTGATCGACACTGAAAGTTTTTGCATTGCCAACGCTGGCGGAAGCGCGGGGCACTTCTGCCAGTTGAGGGGGCGACGGCAACGGCTTCGAAACAGGATTCCGTCGCTCTGCGCCGGGCAGGATGCGGCCCAGAAACGACGTCGGCCGCAGCAGGAAACGGCGCCCATAAGCGCTGGCACGCGTGATGCGTGCGAACCTTTGCAGCAGAAGGAGATCGGATAATGGACGTTCTCTACATCTCAGGAAGCCCGAGGCGAGGCGGGAACACCGAGTGGCTTCTTTCCATGATGCAACAGACGCTGCCGGGCGAGATGCTGCGCGCCATGGATCACGAAATCGGCCCATGTCGCTCATGCTGGGCATGCGTTGAGCGCGGTCGTTGCGTGATCGAGGACGACTTCACTCGGGAGATCATGCCCCGGATGATCGAGTGCGACGCTCTGGTCATCGGATGCCCCGTCTACTTCAACAACGTTCCGTCGCAGACGAAGGCGCTGATGGACCGCACATGGGCATACCGCTCGGAGTTGCGCAACAAGATCGGCGGCGCCGTGGTCGTCGGGCGCAGATACGGCGGCGAGAGCGCGATCACAGCACTGCATTCATTCTACCTGAAGCAAGAGATGATCCCGGCGAACCGCGGCGTCTACGGCCTCGCCTACGATGCGGGTGAGATCGAACAGGACACAGAGGCGATCGAGTCTGCGCGGAAGCTGGCTGAGCGGATCCTCGAACTCGGGAGGCTGCTGGGCATCGGAGGATGATGGGGACGGCAGGGCAACAGGATTCCGGCTGCGCCGGACAGGGTGCGGCCCACAAACGGCGTGGGCCGCAACAGGAAACGACGGACGGCATGGAAGGTGTAATGTAGGGGTCAGGCGTTTTTCAGGAGTGCCGCCTGCCGTCCCCTGCTGTGTGAGGCGCAGCGAGCACATCCTGTCGGACGCAGGCCGAATTCTGTCCCATGCCGCCCGCTGTGGTCACGCTACAAGCAGAAGGCGCCTCCTGCCCATCCGGCGAACCTGCGGTCAAACCGAGCCACGCCGATACAGGAGCGACTATGACTGAGCGACCGAACATCGTCATCTTTCTGCCCGAGACCGTGCGCGCAGATGCCATCTACGAGGCGCCCGGGGCGGGAGCGCATACTCCCAACTTCGACCGCCTGCGCTCCGAAGGCGTGACTTTCACGCAAGCGTGGGCGCAGATGGCCTACTGCACCCCAAGCCGCTGCTCGATGTTCACCGGGCGCTACCCGCACACCCACGGCCACCGCTCCATCTGGCACCTCCTGCAGCCCGGGGAGCGCAACCTCTTCCAGGACCTTAAGGAAGGGGGCTATCGGAACGTCGTCTTCGGCAAGAACGACCTCATCGACGAGACCTTCGCAGGCGAGTGTTTCGACGAATGGCATCTTCGCATCGCCCCCGATCGCGGCACCGTGCGGTATGAGGACTCGCCGACCGCAGAGCGCCTGAACTCGGCGATGTATCTCGGCCGTCGCGAGGGCGAATGCCACGATGCCGATTGGGCGCGCATCCAGAGCGCGCTTGACTTCCTCGACGAGGATCACGAGCAGCCGTGGTGCCTCTTCCTGCCGCTGAGCTTCGCCCATCCGTGGTATGCGGTCGAGGAGCCGTTCTTCTCCATGCACGACCGCGACGCGCTGCCGACACCGATCCCGCCCGTGAGTGGCGATCCAACACGCGCCTATCGCAGCCTCTACCGCGACTTCGCGTTCCCGAATGGTCTCGGCGAGGCCGACCTCCGCGAGATCAAGGGCGCCTACTACGGAATGGTCAGCCGCATGGACGCGCAGTTCGGGCAAATCCTCGACCGCCTCAGCGAACGTGGTCTGGAGGATGACACGATCGTCCTCGCGCTGTCGGATCATGGTGATTACGCCGGCGACTACGGGATGGTAGAGAAGTGCCCGTACGGCTTCGAGGAGTGCCTGCTGCGCGTGCCGCTGATCTTCCGCGTCCCTGGCGTTGAGCCGCGTGAGGTGGATGGCCTCTGCGAGATGACCGACCTCTACGCGACGATGATGGACCTCGTCGGCCTGGAGCCGAAGCACCACCAGTTCGGCCGGAGCCTCGCGCCCGCCATAAGCGGCGACGTGGACACTCTGCGCGGTGCGGTCTTTGCCGAGGGCGGGCGCCTGCCGGGGGAGGAGCAGTGGGGCATCGAGGGCCTCGCGCCAGACAACTGGTATGCGAAGCGGCGGGACGTGGTCAATCAGAACCCCGAGGTGAATCTGAGCCGCTGCGCCATGGTACGCACGAGCGACTTCGCTTACACTTACTGCGCCAACGACGCGGATGAGCTGTTCGACCTGCGAGATGATTCGGATGCGACAATGAATGTTGCAGAGAACGCGCTCTACGACGAAGTCCGCAGCGAATTGCGCGACAGGCTACTGAGTTGGATGCTCGACACGAGCGATACGCTGCCGCTGCAGCAGGGTTCACGGCATTGGCCGGCCGGATAGTAATCCCTGCTGCGCGATGCTCTCAGGGAAGACTTAACCCCGCGCGATGTGGTATACTAAAGCTGTGCGCGAGTGCAGGTTCGGGCTGCTGAAGTTGCACCGCGCTGCACTCTATCATCTACATCCACGCGCCTCCGGCGCCCGCATTCTGCGGCCGCATCTGCGGGGGCGCTCGTTCATCGACGGGGAGCATCATCGCATGTCACTGCTCGACAAGCTTAATGAAGAACAGCGCGCTGCCGCCGAATGCATCAACGGGCCCGTGCTCATATTTGCCGGCGCGGGGTCAGGGAAGACGCGCGCGCTGACCTACCGCATCGCGCACATGATCGACAACTGCGGCATCTCCCCGGACTCGATCCTCGCGGTGACCTTCACTAACAAGGCCGCCAATGAGATGAAGGAGCGCATCAACGAACTCATCGGCGAGAAGGCCGCGAAGGGCATGTGGATGGGCACATTCCACTCGGTGTGCGCCCGTATCCTCCGCGTGGACGGTCATCATGTCGGCGTGGTGCCCGAGTACACCATCTTCGGCGAGAGCGATCAGACCGCGATCGTCAAGGACATCCGCGCGCGGCTTGAGGTCACGCTGCCCGAGCGCGAGCGCTGCGCGGATCGCAAGAATAATGAGATCCTCTGGGCGATCAGCGACGCGAAGAATCAGCTTATGACCGTGGACGACTACCGCCGCACCGCGCGGGGCGACTGGGAGAAGCTGGTTGCGCGGGTCTATTCCGGCTATCAGCGCGAGCTTGGTGCAAACAACGCGCTGGACTTCGACGACCTCATCATGAAGACGGTACAGCTTCTCGGCGAGCATGAAGAGGTGCGGCGCAAGTATCAGGAGCGCTTCCAGTACGTGCTGGTGGACGAGTATCAGGACATCAATCACGCGCAGTTCAAACTGGTTGAGTACATCTCCCAGGAGCACCGCAATATCTGCGTGGTGGGCGATGACGACCAGTCCATCTACGGCTGGCGCGGCGCCGATGTCGGCATCATCCTCGACTTCCAGGAGCACTTCTCCGACGCCCGGGTGGTCAAGCTCGAGCGCAACTACCGCTCGAGTGCGAAGATCATCGAGGCCGCGAACAGCATCATCCAACAGAACGAAAATCGCGCGGAGAAGCGTCTCTGGACGGCCAACCCTCCCGGCGATAACATCGTGATCTACGAGGCGATCAACGAGGAAGAGGAGGCCGAGTGGGTTGCCAACACCATCGCGCGGCAGGTTACGGAGCGCATCGCGCGCTATGGCGATTACGCGATCCTCTACCGGGTGAACGCCGCCTCGCGCGCTTTCGAGCAGGCCCTTGCGGCGCGGCGGATCCCGTACCAGATAGTCGGCGGCCTGCGGTTCTTCGAGCGCGCGGAAATCAAGGACGCGCTGGCCTACCTGCGCGCGCTGCACAACCCTGCGGACAACCTGTCCGTGCGCCGGATCATCAACACCCCCACGCGCGGGATCGGCAACAGCACGCTGGAAGGCATCACGCTCGTGGGCGAGCGTAACAACTGCTCGCTGATGGATGCCTGCCGCTACTTCGCCGCCAATGAGGACGAGTCCCCTCGCGCGCGCACCGCCGTCGGCAACTTCTGGGACATGATGAAGGCGCTTCGGGATCGCGTGGAGTACGCACCACTGCCGGACCTCGTTCGCGCGGTGGTTGAAAACAGCGGCATGATCGACAAGTACAAGGAAACCGGGAAAGCCGAGGACGCAATGCGGGTGGAGAACCTGCAGGAGTTCGTGACAGTAGCCGCATCCTTCGCGCGCAGACGCCCGGATGCGGGGCTGGTGGACTTCCTCGAACACATTGCGCTGATCTCGGACATCGACCAGGCCGACGACATGAGCGGTTCGGTGTCGCTGATGACGCTGCACTCGGCGAAGGGGCTGGAGTTCCCGGTGGTCTTCATGGTCTCGATGGAGGAGGGCATCTTCCCGCACCAGCGCTCGATCATCACCGGAGATTCGCGCGAGCTTGAGGAGGAGCGCCGGCTCGCCTACGTGGGCATGACGCGCGCTGAGAAGCTGCTGCACCTCAGCCACGCATTCCAGCGCACGGTCTACGGTGAGACGCGAGGGCAGACGCCATCGCGCTTTCTACGCGACCTGCCCGACGAGTTGCTGGACCGCCATCAGCGCTACACGCCCTCCACGCAACCGCGCATCCTTGACACCGGCGACGAGGTGCTGGAGCGCCCCAGCGGCGGACGTAAGATTGATGTGGCCTCCATCCTGCAGAATGCCCGCACCGGAAAGAGCGCTTCGGCAAAGCCAAAGCCTGCGAAAGAGCAGGAGAAGTCGGCTCCCGCGCCGTGGAAGACGGGGGAGAAGGTCCGCCACGGTAAGTTCGGGGATGGTATCGTGGTGTTCGTTGAAGCTGCTGCCAGCGACTTCAAGCTGACGGTGGCATTCGCCAACGGCGGTGGCGTTAAGAAGCTGCTGGCGGGTGTCGCGAACCTGCAGAAGCTGTAGGGACCCTCGTCGTCGCCGCGACGCATCAATCATTGTGGGGGGCCTCGCGGGCAATCTTCTGGATTTGCCCTGATGGCATTCACCTGCAGGCTATGGTGCCGGTGCCCGCAGTCGCGCGGGCTGCGCGTCACTCGTGCTGAGGGTCGGTTCCGCCCTTTAGTCTGACGTCCAGTTCAGGCGCAGCCACGATCTCCCACGTCGCGGAGGCGAGGCGGATCGTGTCGCGCTCGAGGTCAAGTCGTCGCAGGATCGCGCGGAAGAGTTCGTCGCGCACCTGTCTGCGATACTTGTAGTCCACGATGTAGCGCAGCGTGAACTCGACCCAGTTGTCATTCGCGACGAGGACCACCGTGGGGTCGACTCTCGCAGGCTCTACGCGATAGCGCCGCAGCATGCGCTTCCAGTGAAGCTCGGCGTACTGCGTGTACTGGCCCGTGATCTCATCGGCCACCTCAAGAAGTATCTCCCGCATGCGGTCGTAGTCGCTTTCGTAGCGCACCGGCAGCTTCAGTTCGTCCCACAAGAACGGAAAGTCGCCGGAGTAGTTGTGCACCGGCTGGCGGAAGATCATGCTGTTGGGGATGCGGACGATGCGCCCGGTGTAGTTGTCGCCGGAGATCCACTCGCGGCACTCCATCACCGTGGTGCGCAACATGCCGATGTCGATCACGTCACCCACGGTGTTGCCCAGTTGAATGCGGTCGCCGATTCTGAAGAAGGTGCCGAACGAGATGGCGATCCAGCCGGCGAGGCTAAGAATGACCTCCTGCAGCGCGAACGCGATTCCGGCACTGGCGACGCCGAGGGCAACGGCCGCCTGCCCAAGCGACTGGCTGAACAGCAGCAGCAGGTAGATGGCGTAGGCCAGCCAGATGCTGCTGGTAACCACCTTGCGGGCGCGGTAGCGCATGTCGGCGTCCACGATCCATCGCCCGATGTAGCTGCTGGAGAGGCGGGTGATGACAAGCACCACGATCAGGCCGCCGATGGCGGTCAGGACCCGGATCACCATGGGGTTAGCCAGCAAATCGCGTGCAGCCTGATACACTTGCCCACCTCCCGACCACCTCAGTCAGCGCCACGTCAATACTTCGCGCTCCAGCGGACTGTCGCCTGCCGATAATTGCGGGAGGAGTCGCCCGCGAAGAGGAGAATCTACCGCCTCCATGCATGCCCGAAGCCGGGAGGCACGCGATGAAGGTCTACGTCGTGACGGACCTTGAGGGAGTGGCCGGGGTTACTGAATGGGACCCTCGCCATCAGGAAGGCGACGAACCGGCCGCGACGGTCGCCCGCACGCGCTACTCACGCTGGCTGACCGAGGAGGTCAATGCAGCCACCCGCGGGTTCTTCGCCGGCGGCGCCACTGAAGTGATCGTCAACGATGGTCATGGCGCGGGCAACACCATCGATCCCGAGCTGCTTGACCCGCGCGTGCAGCTTTTCCACGGCACCGGGCGCCCCGACTACTGCACGGGACTCGATGAGACCTGTGACGCTATCGCCAGCCTTGGGACCCACGCGATGGGAGGCACGCCTCAAGGCAATCTCGCGCACACGATGGGCAAGGGCATCCGGCTCTACTCCATCAACGGTGTGACAGTCGGCGAGAGCGGCTACCAGGCCTTCCTCGCGGGATACTTCGGTGTGCCCTTCATCTTCTGCGCTGGGGATGAGTGGGCGGTCCGAGAGATGCAGCAGCTCTGCCCCGGTTGCGTCGGCGCGGCCACGAAGTTCGGCACCAGC